>JBIKSF010000011.1:0-33103 GCA_044348785.1 Limnohabitans sp. | reverse complement strand
CACCGCACAGGCCAAAGCTCTGAGCACAGCCGCCATCAACGCCTTGACCAGCGCACAGATCGCCGCCATCGAAACAGCCGATTTGGCCGCCATGTCCAGCGCACAGCTGGGCAAGTTGGGCAATACCCAAGTCGCTCAGTTGACCTCCGTTCAGGTCGCTGCATTGACCACAGGCCAGCTCAAGTCTCTGAGCTCGGGCCAGGTTGCCGCCCTGACTTCTGCGCAACTCAACGCCCTGACCAGCGCCCAGCTGCCGTCCTTGAGCTCCGCTCAGGTTCGCGCGCTCACCACCGACCAACTCAGCAAATTGACGACCACCCAGGTCGCAGGCCTGTCCACCTCACAAGTCGCCGCACTGAGCACCGGCCAAGTCGCCGCCCTCACCTCCGTGCAGCTCAACGCCATGGCCAGCGACGACCTCAAGGCCCTGACCACCACACAGGTCCGTGCACTGACCTCCGACCAGCTGAGCAAACTCTCCAGCGACCAAGTCGCCCTCATGGCCACCGATGACATCGCTGCCCTGAGCACCGCACAGATCAGCCATCTGGCCACCGCTGCCATCGCTGCTTTGACCACCGCTCAAGTCACAGCACTGAACACAGAGGCAATCAACGCAATGACTTCAAGCCAGATACAAGCCTTCACATCGGCCCAAATCGCAGCATTGCCTTATTGATGAGAAGGAAGGTGGCTTGGCCCACATGGCATGCGCTTTGCTTAAAGACTCTGAACCCATGCGACGGCAATTTTTTGCCGTCGCCGAAGAAACAAGGAGTCCCTCATGCTGCAAGCCGCGCCCGCCTTTTTGGCCAAAACATCTTATTCAGCGCTGCTCGCCAGCGCCGCACAAGAACTCAGCCCGACCAAGATACGGCAATCCATTGCCGAACTGGTTGGCCAAAACCGTTTGACTGAAGCTGATTTGTTGTCGCATGAGGCGCTGCAGCGCTTTCCGCAAAGTGAAGACATTTTGGTCATCCGGGCACTGGTGACCCAGGTGCGCCACGACTGGGCCGCCGCCAGCACCGCACTTGAGAAACTGATCAACCTGCAAGGCCTCGCCGCTCAGGCTGTGACTTGGGGTCAGTGGGTACGGGTGCTGCGTTGCCACGGCGATGATGCACGGGCACTGACCGCTGCGGCACAGGGCCTGGCCTCGTTCCCTCAAGACAAGTTGTTGCTCGAAGAGTTCAACGCACTGCAGCAAGTGGTCATCAAGCCTGCACTCAAAGTAGCCTGAAGCCACCGGGGGTCAGCCCCGCTCATTGGCCCATCACGACAGATCGGGCGCCTTCGGCGCAGGGACAGCCAACCCAAGCGCCTGAACAAACAAGACCCCCCCTGAAAAAGGCGCGGTCTTTTTTGCTTTCAACATCCTGCCCCCCACTCTCAACTCGCTCCGCCGCACTTCGGGCGCGAGACCCTCTGTTGATTTGTCCTGAGCTTCCCATGACAGGGTTTGTCACATGAAGGCAATCGATTGCCGCTGAACCGACAGGTACATAGGCCTGATCTTTTTCAAAAAACAGTTTTCGCCGTTTTTGCGGCCCAAAGGATCGACTATTTTTCGATTTCCATGGATTTATTTGCAAATAAATACAGAAATCGGCTAAAGAAATGCTGGCACGCGGTTTGCTTAAAAGGGTCATCCTCGGTTTTGGCTTGATGCCACCGAAATTTTGACACCCCTTTTCAGGAGACCTGAACATGACATCCCTTTACCAAGCCATGCTGTCACAAGCCATTTCGGGCCAATTGCTCAGCGTGCGTGATGTGTCGCAGTTTTCAGCAGCCGAAATTCGCCAGACTTTGGCCGACCTGGTTGCGGCCAACCGCATTGATCTGGCCAACGCTTTGGCCGCTGCGGGTCAAAGCCTGTACCCCGAAAGCGAAGACATTTTGGCCATCAGCGCATTGCTGGCCGAAATCCAGCAAGACTGGATCACCGCCGAAGACATGCTGCGCAAACTGGTCGAGACACAAGGCGATGCCGCAACGCCTTTCACCTGGCGACACCTGATTCGTGTGCTGCGCTGCCAGTGTGAGCCAGGCAAAGCCATGCTGGCTGCCCAACAAGCACTGACCCAACACCCAGAAGACGAATTGCTGCGCGAAGAACTGTTGTCTTTGCAAGACCTCGTTTCCGATCAATTGCCGGTTGAAGCCTCGCGTCAGATGCACTGATTCATCCGCACTGACTTCAAAACTTCTACAACCCACCCCATTCAACGTTAAGGACTCACTGCCATGACCGTTATCAACACCAACATCAAGTCGCTGGTCTCGCAAAATGCGATGGTCAAGAACAACCGCGAGCTGTCCTCCGCCATGGAGCAACTGTCGACCGGCAAACGCATCAACAGCGCCGCCGATGACGCCGCAGGTTTGGCGATTTCATCGCGCATGACCGCGCAAATTCGCGGCCTGGATCAAGCGGTTCGTAACGGCAATGACTCGGTCTCGATGCTGCAAACCACCGAAGGCGCCATGATCGAGATGACCAACATGCTCCAGCGCATGCGTGAGTTGTCGGTTCAATCGTCCAACGACACCTACACAGAAAACGACCGTGGCTATCTGGATCTGGAGTTTCAGCAGCTCAAAACCGAAGTCAATCGCATCACACGTGACACCCAGTGGAACGGTATGGACATACTGAATGGTGCATTCAAAAACGACGCAGACCAAGTGGGCCGCTTCCGCTTCCAGGTGGGCAGTAACGAGGGCCAGGTGATCACGCACACCATCGGGGCCATGGGCTTCCAGGAGTCCACTGGCGCAGCCACACTGGCTGCGTCGGCCTTGACTCTTTCGGGCAATTTTTCGGTTGGCGACAAACTCTCAGTGACCGTGGGAACAGTCACCGCAAGCTACACCGTTTCAGGCAACGACTTGCTGAGCGGCGAATCCGAAACCATGCTCGCGGCGATTGCGGCCAACATGGCCACAAAGCTGTCAACAGACTTGGGGCAAAACATTTCAGCAGCTGATGGCATCTTGACATTTGATACACCACCGGCCGCTTCAACAGATGTCGTGCTGGACCCGATCAACAAAGACGGTGCCCTGACCAACATCAAAGACACGAAAATCACCACCAACTCCAGCGCCAACGCGGCCATCGAGCAGGTGGACGTGGCAATTGACCGTCTGAACACCGAGCGCGCAGGCATTGGCGCCATCATCAACCGCATCACTTATGCTGTTGACAACTTGACCAATATTTCGCAAAACACCTCTGAGTCACGCAGCCGAATCATGGACACCGACTATGCCAAGGCCAGCAGCGAACTGGCCCGCACACAGATCATTTCTCAAGCCGCCACGGCCATGCTGGCACAGGCCAACCAGTCGCCGCAATCGGTGTTGAAATTGCTGCAAGGCTAATCCACTTCAGCGCTTAACGAATACCTGCAAACCTTCTGGGTTTGCAGGTTTTTTTTCGCCCTACAGGCCTTGTTCTGGCACAGCTTTTGCACTCTATGAAAAGACCATGGGCTCGCTGCGCGAGCGACGAATCATTGACAGGGCTTGGCCCCATTCACCGGAAGTTTCATGCACACACTGGCCACCTACAACACCGAAAGCACCCGCCATTTTTTGGAGGCCATGAGCGCACAAGCCCACCGCCAATTGGCCGAGCAAAGCATAGCGTTGCACCCCGAGTTGGCCGTCCAGGCGCACGGTCATCTGGACCTGGAAACCGTGCTGGATTTGCTGCGCGACTGAGTGCCGGCTGAGCCTGAATTCCCCTGAAAACACGCATGCCCAATCCTGCTGATGGCCCGCAACGCGGCCCCAACTGCTGGCAATGCCGGCACTTCGCCATCACCCACATCCCGTCTGCACCCTATGCCTGCCGGGCCATGGGCTTTCAGTCGCGGCTGCTGCCTGCTATGGAGGTGCTGCGGGTGGATGGCCAGTTTTGCATGCTCTTTCATGCCAAAGACAAGCCGGTGGTTTGACTTTCGTCATGATCACACCCAACTCGGGTCGGGGGGTCATGGCTTCTGACTTTGTCACGCCCGACTTGATCGGGCGTCTATGCCTTCGGCTGCCATGGATACCCGCATGCGCGGGTATGACATCTTTTGCGGGTATGACGAGGAGTGGCGGGTATAGCGGGTAGTGGAGGGTATGACCGGAAGTGGCGGGTATCGCAACTCTTCAGGGCCCGCTGTCAATCTTCCGTCAAGCGCAGTGTCAAAATCGCACGTAAATTGAAAATATTAAAGTATTCATTTTTTAATATTTAAATGCTTTTTAAATCCATTTAAATCTGGCACAAGGGTTGCTTGGTAGGTTTCATCTGAACATGAGACCAACACCGTGAAGTCACAACCCGTTTCCACCCCTCTGGCCCTTTGGCTGGACCCCGAAGCAGCCCTGAGCCCCGAGCACAGCCATGCCTTGCAGGTGAGCGGCTGGGCGGTGATGCCCGTGACCACCTTGGACAACCTGCTGGCCCATGCCGCCGATGCGGCATTGGTGGTGTTGCACCTGACCCTAGACGCCACTCGGCTGAAGGCTGTTCAACAACTCTTGCAAGAAGCCGGCTTGAGCACGCCGGTGGTTTGCCGCGTGGAGCGCCATGAACTGGACCTGGCTGTAGAAGCCACCCAAGCCGGTGCTTTGACAGTGCTGGCCTCACAAGACGTGCGCACAGCTTCTTGGCAGCGCCTACACCAACAGATCAATCCCAGCGCCCCACGCGTGCCAGCACCACCCGTGCGCAATGTGGTGTTTGTAGATCCTGCCAGCCAGCACTTGTTGGCACTGGCCCAAAAGGTGGCCCAGGCCGATGTGACCGCCTTGCTGGTCGGCCCTACCGGCTCTGGCAAAGAGGTCATGGCCCGCGTGTTGCATGAGGCTTCGGCCCGTGCACACGGCCCCTTCGTCGCGCTGAACTGCGCAGCGATGCCGGAAAACCTGATCGAGGACATGCTGTTCGGTCACGAAAAAGGCGCATTTACCGGTGCACACCGCGATCAAAAGGGTTTGTTTGAGCAGGCTCAGGGCGGCACCCTGTTTCTGGACGAAATTGGTGAGATGCCCATGCACTTGCAAAGCAAGCTGCTGCGTGTGCTGCAAGAGCGGCAACTCACCCGCCTGGGCGGTCAAAGCGTGATCCCCTTGAACGTGCGCATCGTGGCCGCCACCAACAAAGACCTGAAAAAAGCCATCGCTGAACGCGAGTTCCGCGAGGACCTGTACTACCGCATTGCCACCTTCCGCATGCGCTTGCTACCCCTGGCCGAGCGCCCAGGCGACATCATTCCTCTGGCCATGCAATCTTTGCTGCAGCACGACAAAAAACCTTGGCAACTGCACCCACAGGCGCAGATGCAGCTGCTGCAATACCCATGGCCTGGCAATGTGCGCGAGCTGGAAAACGTGATGCGTCGCGCCATGGTGCTGTGCACCGACCACATGGTCACCCCTGCACACCTGATGTTTGACGACTGGTTGACCGCCAGTGCAGCGGCTCACAGCCCTGTGGCCGTTTCGTTGAGCCCTGAGGCTGCGATCCTGCCGATGCCAGCCAAGCCCATGGCCTCTTTCGATGAATTCATGAACGCAGCCAAAAGCAACTTGGGCCTGCAAGAGCCGGACGTGGCCGACGAGGCCGACAGCTTGCCCACCGACCTTCACAGCGCCGCCCGGATGAACGAGCACCAAGTGATCATGGCCACTCTGGCCAGCACGCCGAGCAAAACAGAAGCCGCCAAGCGCCTGGGCATCAGCCCACGCACCCTTCGCTACAAGCTGGCCCAGCTGCGTGAGCATGGTCTGGGCATGGCCAGCGCGGCTTATTGAAGGAGACACACATGATTGACAAAGCCATCTCTCCTGCCAGCATCCAGTCGATGCTGCAAACCCTGCGCAGCCACCAAACCGAAGCCTCGGGCAAAACAGCGGGCATGCCCGGTGCGACCGAGCTGAACGGCAGCGCAGGCAGTGTCCAAAAAACAGGTTTTTCTGATCTGGTTTCAGGAGCGCTGGGTCAGGTGAATAACCTGCAAGTCCAATCCTCCGAAATGCGTGCCGCCTTTGACCGTGGCGAAAACATCGCGCTGACCGACGTGGTGCTGGGCATGCAGAAATCTTCGTTGGCCTTTGAGGCCACCTTGCAAGTACGCAACAAAGTACTCAAGGCCTACGAAGAAATTCTGAACATGCCGGTCTGACCCTCTCAACTGAAGAAGAACAAACATGGCCACAGCAACCGCATCGATGAACACTGGCGTGATGACCGCGCCACCCGCATCCAACAACACCCCTGCCAACGTCTCAAGCAGCACGGCTTTGGCCGCAGCTCCGGGTGCCAATGGCGCAACCAATGCCCAAGCCTCAGGCGGCATGCTCAGTCCTTGGCGCACAGAGGGCATGGCAGACACGTTCAAAAACGTGGTCAACCAACCGGCTGTTCGCAAAGTGCTGCCGCTGATCATCATGCTGGCGGTACTGGTTGTGTTTGGCTTGGTTTACGCCTGGATGCAAGCCACCCCCTACCGGCCCGTGATGCCTGGTCTGCAGGAAGCTGACCAGCAAAAGGCGTTTGAATCGCTCAAGACCGCCGACTTCCAACCCAAGATCGACCCTGCCACGGGTCAGCTCACCGTGCCCAGCCAACGCTTTCATGAAGCGCGGATTTTTCTGGCTTCACAAGGCTTGCCCAAAGCCGGCGCCACCGGCCTGGATAGCCTGAAAGAACAATCGTCCATGACCACCAGCCAGTTCATGGAACAGGTCAAGGTCAATGCGGCCATGGAACAAGAACTGGCGCGCAGCATCATGCAAATTGGCAGCGTGCAAAGCGCTCGCGTGCACTTGGCAACGCCCAAACAAAGCGTGTTTGTGCGTGACCGCACGCCGCCCAAAGCTTCTGTGGTTCTGGCCCCCTACCCCGGTCGCGCTGTGTCGGCTTCGCAAGTGCAGGCCATCGTGCACTTGGTTTCGTCCAGCGTGCCGTACTTGGCCCCTGACCATGTCACGGTGGTAGACAACGTGGGCAAGCTCATGACCGAGTCGGCTACCGAACAAAAGCTCGGCTTGACTTCGGCCCAGGAACAGCACAAACAGCAGCTCGAAGAGGTTTACCGCAACCGCATCATGCAAATTTTGGCCCCCATGGTGGGCGAAGCCAATGTGCGTTCGCAAGTGAACTTGTCGCTGGATTTCACCCAGATCGAGAGCACAACCGAAGACTTTGACAACCGCGACAAAGGCCCTCGTACACGCTCTGAGGTGCTGGCCGAAGACCGCGCCGCGAGCCGGGCGGCCGAAGGTGTTCCGGGTGCATTGGCCAACACGCCGCCCGCAGACCCGACCACCACCAACGCCACCCAGGTGGACGGCAACAAAGGCTCGGGCGAATCTGGCAGCAAACTCAGCAGCCGATCCACCCGCAACTTTGAGCTGGACCGCACCGTGCGCCATGTGCGCAACGCCACAGGCGGCATCATGAAAGTCAGCGTGGCTGTGGTGGTGAACGAGCGCCCTGCTGCGCCTCCCGCCAAAGACGCCCCCGTGGTGCCCAATGCACCGACCACGCAAGCCTACACACCCCAAGAACTGGAGCAAATGCTGCAGGTGGTGCGTGGCGTGGTGGGTTTCGACCAACAGCGCGGCGACAACGTCTCGGTGGTGCCCGCCAAGTTCGAGCCAGCCACGGCCCTGGAGACCATCCCGTGGTACCTGGAAGATGCGGTGCAAACCGGCATCAAGGGCGGCTTGCTGGCCATCAGTTTCATTGTCTTCATGCTGATCGTGGTGCGACCCATCATGCGCAACATGTACGCCACCAACGCAGTCGCGGACGACGAACAGGCCAAGGCTGCCTTGAGCGATGGCGAGTTGAGCGAAGACGACATGCGCATGATCCAGATTGGCGAAGGCGAGAGCCTGGAAGAAATCAAGGCCAAACTCAAGCCCAAGAAGTCGAGCATCTCCATGGACATGCTGGACACGGCCAACACCTACGACGACAAAGTGGCACTCATCCGCATGCTGGTGGCCGAAGACTCGGGCCGCGTGGCCAACGTGCTCAAGGGCATGATCAAAGCCAGCTGAAGCACATCAAGGAAAAACGACCATGGCCACCAAAAAACCTGACGACAAAGACGCCAAAGGCGACAAAGCCAAAGACGCCAAGGAAGCCGCGCCCGCCCCGCTGGGCGATGGATCCATCGCCATGACCGAAGAATTGGTCAAGGAATTGGCAGAACTGACCAGCACGCAACGCGCAGCAGTCTTGATGCTGCTGCTGGGCGAACAACAAGCCTCCGAAATCATCCGATTCATGAATCCCAAGGAAGTCCAGTCCTTGGGCGCCGCCATGGTCTCGGTGTCAGATTTGTCACAAGAGGCGGTGAACATCGTCCTGGACGAATTCGTCACCATGCTTAAAAAGCAGACCAGCTTGGGCTTGGGCACGGGCGACTATGTCGAAAAAGTGCTCAAACGTGCCTTGGGCGAAGACAAAGCCGCCTCGGTGCTCAGCCGCATCATGCCGGGCCAAGGCAGCAAGGGCTTGGAAATTCTGAAATGGATGGACGCCCGCTCGATTGCCGAGATGATCCGCGGCGAACACCCCCAGGTGGTGGCCATCATCTTGTCGGTGCTCGAATACACCGTAGCGGCTGACGTGCTGAACTTCCTGCCCGGCGAGTCGCGCCCTGAAATCATTCAACGCATTGCCAGCCTGGAGACGGTGCAACCGTCGGCCATGGAAGAGCTGGAGCAAATCATGATGAAGCAGTTCGCCACGAACTCTTCGTCCAAATCGTCCAGCTTTGGCGGTGTCAAGGCCGCCGCCCAGATCATGAACTCGGTCAAGGTCGAACTTGAATCCTCCATCATGTCCGGTCTGTCGCAGATCGACGGCGAATTGATGCAGAAGATCCAGGACAACATGTTCACCTTCGAAAACCTGGTGGGCGTGGACAACCGCGGTATCCAGGCCATCATGCGCACAGCCGAGCCCGATTTGCTGATGGTCGCCCTCAAAGGCGCACCCGATTTCGTCAAGGACAAGTTCCTCGACAACATGTCTGCGCGTGCCCGCGTCATGTTCGTGGACGACATGGAAAGCAAAGGCCCGCTGCGCATCACCGAAGTGGAAGAAGCGCAGAAGAACGTCATGCGCTTGGCGCGCAAGCTGTCCGATGCCGGCGAGCTGGTGCTGGCGGGAGGCGGCGATGGCTTTGTCTGACCTGAACGAAAAGCCCGCACCCTGGAGCCCCAACCCCTTGCTCAACAGCAAGGCAGAAGCCCCCCGTTTTTTGCGCACCCAATGGGACGAGGCCTCTGCCCGTTCGTTTGGCCCATGGCGAGTCGCCGAAAAAGCCGAACCCACCGAAGGCTTGATGACCGAAGCAGTCGTGCTGGCTGCCAGCGAAGCAGCCACCGAGGCGCAAGACGATGTGGCGTCAAGCGAAGCGCTTGCAGCAGTCGCCGAGTCGGAGTCGCCTTGGACTGAAGCGGCGCTGGAGCAGTTGCGCGACGAGGCTTACCAGAAGGGCCTGCTCGAAGGGCAAGCCCAGGTGCGCGCCGATTTTGAGACCGAGCGCAGCAAAGAGCGAGAACTGATGCGCCACCTGGGCATCGAGTTGCGCAGCATCAGCCAAGACCCTCAGCGGTTTTTTGAACCCCTCAAGCGCTTGTCCCTGCACTTGGCCGAACAACTGGTGCGCGCCGAGCTTCAACTCTCGGGCCAAGCCATCCACAACTTGATCCAGCAATGCATTCAACAACTGGACCACGTGGTGGAGCCTGTCCATGTCAGCGTGAACCCCGAAGACCTGCAGCGCCTGACCGCCATGGGCGAATCGGTGACCAAGCATATGCAGCTCGAAGCCGATGCCCAGCTCCGCCCAGGCAGCGTAAGAGTGCGGGTGCAAGACAGCGTGGTGCAAGACCTGATTGAAACGCGTCTGGAGCCCTTGGCCCGACGCTTGCTGACCCAGCCAGAGCAATGGATGCAGCAGTCTTCCCTGGTCAAGGACCGGGCCGAAGCCTTACCCGCCGACACCCCTGTGCGCGACTGGCAACGCCAAGTGGTTGATGTGGAAGACACCGAAATCAAACTTGCAGACAACCCGGAAAACGATGCCCCATGATGGATTTTGACGCCGAGGTCAGCCAGCTGATCGGTCAGCTGCACGCCCCCGATCCCCAGCGCAACGGCACTTTGGTGCGGCTGGTAGGAATGCGTCTGGAAACACGGGGTCTGATGGCGCCGCTGGGTGCCTGCTGCGAAGTAGTGGGTCAATTCGGCCATCGCGTAGAGGCCGAAGTGGTCGGCTTCAACGACGACACGCTTTACCTCATGCCCTTCACCGAGCCCAATGGCATTGGGCCCGGGGCACGCGTCACAGTGCTCAACCACTCGTCCAACGTCAACCTCGGCCCTGATTTACTGGGCCGGATCATCGACGGCAGGGGTCAACCCCTGGACGGCAAACCCGCCCCCGACTGCCCCGATGTGCTCAGCCTGCTGGGCCGCCCGCTCAACCCCATGGAGCGCGGCCCCATCAACCAAATTCTGGATGTCGGCGTCAAGGCCATCAACGGCGTGCTGACCATCGGACGCGGTCAGCGCTTGGGTTTGGTGGCCGGCTCTGGCGTCGGCAAAAGCGTGCTGCTGGGCATGATGACCCGGTTCACCGAGGCCGACGTGGTGGTGATCGGCCTGATCGGCGAGCGGGGTCGCGAGGTGCAGGCGTTCATCGAAGAAACCCTAGGCCCTGAAGGCCTGGCCAAGTCGGTGCTGGTGGCCGCCCCCGCCAACGTGTCGCCCGTGCTGCGCCTCAAAGCCACCCACATGACCCATGTGATCGCTGAATACTTTCGAGACCAGGGCAAGAACGTTTTGATGCTGGTCGACAGCCTGACGCGCGTCGCCCATGCACAGCGAGAAATTGGCTTGGCCGTGGGTGAGCCGCCAACTGCCAAGGGCTACCCGCCCTCGGTGTTTGCGCTGCTGCCCAACCTGATCGAACGAGCGGGCGTAGGTCGCCACGGCTTTGGCTCGATCACCGCCATTTACACCGTGCTCGCCGAAGGGGATGACGCCAACGACCCGATCGTGGACATCGCCCGCGCCTCGCTCGATGGGCAAGTCATGCTCTCGCGTAAATTGGCCGATGCCGCCCACTACCCGGCCATTGACCTGAACGGCTCGATCTCGCGGGTGATGCAAAACCTGTTGAGTCCAGAAGACCTCAAACAATCCAACCGCTTCAGGCGTTTGTGGTCGCTGTACCAGCAAAACCAGGACTTGATTCAGGTGGGGGCCTACGAAGCTGGCAGCAACCCCGAACTCGACCAAGCTATCCGCTTGCGTCAAAGCATGGAGAAGTTCCTCCAACAAGACATGCACACCAACATGGATGTGGCCTCCACACGTCATGAACTCCAGTCACTGATGGCTGGCTGAACGAAAGGTCCACACGATGCGACAAGCCCGAAACTGTTGGCCAGCCTTGGTCAAAAAGGCCAACGACGAAGTCACGCAGACCCAAACCGATCTGGTTGCGGCACTCAACCGCGTGGACCAGCTCAACGCCAGCCACCAACGCCTGTGCCGTCTGTATGACGAATACCGGATCAAGGAGCAACAGCCTCAAACCGAAGTCATGGGCATGCAGGCCAGCATGAACCAGCGCCAGTTCATGGCTCAACTGCTGAACCTGCAGCACCGGGTGGTGCTCGACATCAGCAAAGCCGAAACACTTGTGACGAGCTTGCGCAAAAAACGTCTGCTGGCCGACATGGAGCTTCAAAAAATGCGGGCGTTGCAAGAGCAAGACCTGTTGGCCGTTCGGCATGATCAACAAAAATACGAACAGCGCCAAATGGACGAATTAGGCTTGAGGCAATTCAATTTGCGCATGCAAGGTTGAGCGCCCAGCAGAAAACCAAGGGCCGCACAGCGCTGCGGGCCGAAGGCTTGGGCTCAGGACTTTCCCCTAGGAAATGCCCTGTCTGAGTGCCACATAATGGTTTGGTCAGCTCGCTGCACTGTGCGGCAGGCTGGTATGCATCATTGGAGACACACATGACATCCCGACGTTCCGTTCTGACCCAAGGCGCAGCCCTGCTGGGTGCCACCTCCTCCGGCCTGCTGGTCCCCCAAAGCGCTCTGGCCCAAAGCGGGAAAATCCGCGTGGGTTTGATGCTGCCCTACACCGGCACCTTTGCCCAACTGGGCGTGGCCATTGAAAACGGCGTGCGCATGGCCATCAACGAACAAGGCGGCAAGCTCGGCGGCCGCGAGATCGAGTGGTTCAAGGTGGACGACGAGTCCGAACCCTCCAAAGCGATTGAAAACGCCAACAAGCTGGTGCAACGCGACAAAGTGGACGTCTTGATCGGCACCGTGCACTCGGGCGTGCAAATGGGCATCCACCGCGTGGCCCGCGAAAGCGGCGTGATCAACCTGATCCCCAATGCCGGTGTGCACATCGCCACCCGCGCCCAGTGCGCGCCCAACGTGTTCCGCACCAGCTTCTCCAACAGCCAGCCCACCATGGCGCTGGGCGAAGCCATGGTCAAGCGCGGCCACAAAAAAGCAGTGTGGATCACCTGGAAGTACGCTGCAGGCGACGAAGCCTTCGAAGGCTTCAAAGAGAGCTACACCAAAGCAGGTGGCACGATCATCAAGGAATTGGGCCTGCCCTTCCCCAACGTTGAATTTCAGGCCTTGCTGACCGAAATCGCTGCACTCAAACCCGACGCTGTGGCTTGCTTCTTTGCGGGTGGCGGCGCGGCCAAGTTCCTGCGCGACTACGCCGCTGCGGGCCTCAAGGGCAAGATTCCGCTGTACGGCTCGGGCTTCCTGACAGAAGGCGTTCTGGACGCTGCAGGCCCAGCGGCCGACGGCGTTCTCACCGCCCTGCACTACGGTGACGGCATCGAGACCAAACGCAACAAGGACTTCCGTCTGAACTACGCCAAGACCTTCAAGATGCAGCCCGATGTGTATGCCGTGCAAGGCTACGACACCGGCTTGCTGCTGGTGCAAGGCGCCAACGCCGTCAAAGGCGATGTGAGCCAAAAGGCGGCCATGATCAAGGCCATGGAAGTGGCCGTGATCGACAGCCCACGCGGCAAGTGGACCATGAGCAAGTCGCACAACCCTGTGCAAGACATCTACCTGCGCGAAGTCTCGAACAAAGAGAACAAAGTCATCGGCATCGCTGCCAAGGCATTGGCCGATTCGGGCGCGGGTTGCCGCATGTAAACTGCAGGCGCCTGCTTGTGGGGCATGCCCCAGAGCCTGGCGTTTGCCAGCCGGACGACGGCGGATTTCGATCCGCCGTTTTTAATGGCGCTCGGTCTCAGGACAACCTCTTCCATTCAAAGTGTGATCCCCGATGGACTTTGTGAATTTTCTGATCCAACTACTCAACAGCGTCCAGTACGGGCTGCTGCTGTTCATGTTGGCAGCGGGCCTGACGCTGATCTTCGGCATCATGGGCGTGGTCAATCTGGCCCACGGCAGCTTTTACATGCTGGGCGCGTACTTGGCCTGGTCTTTGGCCGCGCAGCTGGGCAGCTTCACGCTGGCCATCCTCGTGGGCACCGCCTTGTCGGTGGCCTTTGGTCTGCTGATCGAACGCCTGCTGTTTCGTCACTTTTACCACCGTGACCACCTCGACCAGGTGCTGCTCACCTTCGGCCTGATCTACGTGTTTGAAGAACTGCGTTCCATGATTTGGGGCGACGATGTGCACGGCCTGCCTGTGCCCGAGTTGCTGGCTGCGTCCATCCCCCTGACCGAGAACCTGTCTTACCCGGTTTACCGCCTGTTCATGTCGGGCGTTTGCTTGGTGCTGGCTTTGGGTCTTTATTTGCTGATTTCCAAAACCCGTTTGGGCATGAAGATCCGTGCGGGGGCTTTCAACCGCGAGATGACCGAATCGCTGGGCGTCAATATCAAATTGATCCACTCGGTGGTTTTCGCTTTAGGCATTGGCCTGGCCTCGATCGCCGGCATGATCGCGGCACCCGTGTCCAGCGTTTACCCCAACATGGGCAGCCAAGTTTTGATCATGTGCTTTGTGGTCGTGGTGATTGGCGGCATCGGCTCGGTGCGCGGCGCCTTGATCGCCGCCCTGCTGGTGGGCTTGGTCGACACCTTTGGCAAGGTGCTGCTGCCCCAAGCATCAGGCATGCTGGTGTATGTGCTGATGGCCCTGGTGCTGCTGTACAAACCTGAAGGCCTGTTCAAGCAATGACCACGAGAAAAACAACATGAGCGCGCCCCAAATTCACCTCGAAACCCTGCCGCGCAGCATCCAACTGGTGATGGTGCTGGGTTTTGTGGCCCTCGCCGCCTTCCCTTTTGTTGGGTCTGACTTTTACACGGCCATGGTCGTTCGCATGATGATCCTGGCCATCTTGGCCATGAGCCTGGATTTGCTGCAAGGCGTCACGGGCCTGGTCTCTCTGGGCCACGCTGCTTACTTTGGTCTGGCCGGTTATGTGCTGGCCTTCATCACACCGCAAAACGAGCCAATCAGTTTGTACACCAGCTTGCCGCTCGCCGTGGGTGGGTCCGCGCTGGCGGCGCTGGTCATTGGCTTTTTGGTGGTGCGCACACATGGCATCTACTTCATCATGGTGACCATGGCCTTTGCGCAGATGATTTTCTACATCTTCTTTGACAACAAGGCGCTGGGCGGCTCGGACGGTTTGTTTCTGAACTTCCGCCCCGACGCAGGCATCATCGACCTGGAAAACAAGCGGGTGTTTTATTACTTCACGCTGGCTTGTTTGCTGGCGGTCTATCTGTTCTTGCGTCGCCTGCTCTGGAGCCCTTTTGGCAGAGCACTATCGGGCATCCGCGTGAACGAGCACCGCATGCGTGCGCTGGGTTTCAACACCTTCAGCCACAAGCTGGCGGCCTTCACATTGGCCGGGGCGCTGGCCGGTTTGGCGGGCTATTTGTTTGCCGCACAAACCGGGTTTGTGAACCCTGAGCTGATGGGCTTTCACCTCAGCGCACACGCCATCATGATGGTGATTTTGGGGGGCATGGGCAATTTTGCGGGGGCCATTGTGGGGGCCTTCAGCTTTGAGTATTTGTTGCACCTGTTCAAAGACCTGCCCGATGTGGGCGGCTTCAAAACCGGCAAACACTGGCAAATGTGGATGGGCCTGTTCATCGTGGCCTTGATCATCTTTGCACCCAAAGGCATTTTGGGGTTGATCACCCGCTTCTTGGGTAAAAAGCCGACGCAGGAGGCGGGCCATGACTGAGCGCCAAATCTTGATGTCCGCCCGTGGCTTAACCAAGCGCTTTGGCGGCTTGGCGGCTGTGAATGAGGTCTCACTGGATTTGTGGCTTGGCCACATTCACGCCGTCATCGGTCCCAACGGTGCGGGCAAGTCCACACTGACCAACCTGCTCTCGGGTGACCTTCCGCCCACCAGCGGCAGCATTACTTTGGGCGAGCACCCCATCACCGGCTGGACCCCCGAAAAAATCTCGCGCCACGGCTTGGGCCGCAGCTACCAGAAGACCAACATCTTCAGCACCTTCACGGTGTGGGACAACGTGCGCCTGGCCGCGCAGTCACGGGTGCAGCCTTCACCCTTCAACCCGCTGGGTTGGGTGCGGACTGCCGCACGCATGCAGGCCGTGAACCAACGGGCTGAACGCGCGATTGAACTCGCTGGCCTTCAAGACCGCCGCCAGGCACAAGCCGGGGCCACCAGTCACGGCGAGCAACGACAGCTGGAAATTGCCATGACCTTGGCCACCGAGCCCCGCGTGCTGCTGCTCGACGAACCCTTAGCGGGCATGGGCCAGGCCGAGGCCGAGCGCATGGTGCAGTTGCTGCTACGCCTCAAAAAAGAACACGCCATCTTGCTGGTAGAACACGACATGGACGCCGTGTTCACCCTGGCCGACCACCTCACGGTGATGGTCAACGGGCAAGTGATTGCGAGCGATACGCCTGCAGCCGTGCGCGCCGATGCGGGGGTGCAGGCCGCCTACTTGGGCGAAGAAGTGGGCGAGGAACATTGAGATGAGCGAACTGTTGATCCAGGCCCAAGACCTGAACACCTATTACGGCGCGAGCCACATCCTGCGCGGCGTGAACTTTTCTGTCGGCCGGGGCGAGACGATTGGTCTCATGGGGCGCAACGGCATGGGCAAAAGCACCCTGCTCAAAACCCTCATGGGCATCGTGCCGCCACGCACAGGAACGGTCGAAATCAAGGGCCAGCGCATGAACGGCCGCCCCACCTTCGAAGTGGCGCAGCTGGGCATTGCCTACGTGCCTGAGGGCCGGGGCATCTTTGGGAACCTGAGCGTGGTGGAAAACCTGCAAATGGCGGCACGGTCTGGAACTCAAGGCCAACGGGAGTGGACTTACGAGCGCGTGCTGGAAACTTTCCCGCGCCTGAAAGAGCGCTTGGGCCACGGCGGCCAGCAACTTTCGGGCGGCGAGCAACAAATGCTGACCATCGGCCGGGCGCTCATGACCAATCCCGACGTGCTCATCCTCGACGAAGCCACCGAAGGCCTGGCCCCGCTGATCGCGCGCGAGATCTGGCGCATTTGCAGCCTGATCAAACAAAGCGGCATCAGCTCGATCATCGTCGACAAGAACTGGAAACACGTCACGCAGATCACCGACCGCAACATCATATTGGTCAAAGGCCAGGTGGTGTTCGAAGGCTCGTCGCAAATCTTGCTGGCCGACCCCAGTGTGCTGGAGCAGCATTTGGGCGTTTGAGCCTCTCACAACAAGGGGCGTAACTCCCGCGCAGCCTCCAAGAGCAGCGGCAGCCATTGGCGCTGGACTGCCACATCAGTCAATTGCTCTGAAGTACCCACCACATTCAGCGCCGCCAGCGTCTGCCCCTGCATGTTGCGCAGCGGCACGGCCAGCGCGTGGATGCCCAGCTCGTGGCCGTCGCGTGCCAAGCAGTGGTCAGTTTGGCGGACCTGCTCAATCAGGGCCTTGAACTTTGGGGCAGCCACTTCAGTCTGAGGCGTGATGCGCGCCAACTCGCGACCCTTGAGCCAAGCAGTGAAATCGGCTTTGGGCAAGCTGGCCAACAACACCCGCCCGGTGGACGTGGCGTGCGCGGGCAAACGTGCCCCCAAATGAAGGCCATAGGCCAAGTGCCGCACGGGTTCGGCCACACCTGCACTGCGGGCGACGATCACGCACTCATCGCCATCCAACACCACCGCACTGAAAGCCGCCTGCGTTTGGGCAGCCAAGCGGTTGAGCGTGGGTTGCAGGGTGCGCGGCAAGCGCGAAGTGGCCATGTAACTGCCCGCCAAGCGCAACACCCGCGCCGACAACCAGTAGTGGCTGCCATCGGTTTCCAGATAGCCCAGCTCGGCCAAGGTGAGCAAATGCCGCCGCGCTGCCGCCCGCGTGATGCCTGTGCGCTGCGCGCACAGTGTGGCGTTCAGGCGCTGGCGCTCGGTGTCAAACGCCTCCAGCACGGCCAGACCCTTGGCCAGGCCCTCGATGTAATCTGCTTTGGCGATCGTCATGTTCAACTTGATGAAGTAGGAGTGATCTCCTGTGGGAGGTCGCCCCTGCGGCCGAATGGTATTGCGCGATCATCGCACAAATCATCTCACAATCGCACAAACTCCAACACCATTTCCCACATGGACAAGGCCCGCACTCTATGCTCGACGGCATGACTTTGACAGAGTCCAGGAGACCCGCATGAGCACCACCCGCACCCAAGTCGCCATCGTCGGCGCAGGCCCTTCGGGCTTGTTGCTGGGCCAACTGCTGTTCAAGGCGGGCATCGACGCCGTCATCGTTGAACGCCAAATCCCCGACTACGTGCTCTCGCGCATCCGTGCTGGTGTCTTGGAGCAAGTGACCATGGACCTGCTGGACGAAGCAGGCGTGGGCCAGCGCATGCACAAAGAGGGTTTGGTGCACACGGGCTTTGACCTTTTGTTCAAGGGCGCACGCCACCGCATCGACATGGACCACCTCACGGGCGGTAAAAAAGTCATCGTCTACGGCCAAACCGAAGTGACCCGCGACCTCATGGACACGCGCAAAGCCGAGGGCTTGCCCACGGTGTACGAGGCCGAGAACGTGCAAGTACACGAGTTCGACAGCCAAAAGCCCCGCGTGACTTACGAAAAAAATGGCCAGCTGCACACCATCGAATGCGACTTCATCGCCGGGTGTGACGGTTTTCACGGCGTGTGCCGCGCCAGTGCGCCCAAAAGCGCGATCAAGGAATACGAGAAGGTCTATCCGTTTGGCTGGTTGGGCGTGCTGTCTGACACACCACCCGTGCACCACGAACTGATTTACGCCAACAGCACACGCGGCTTTGCCCTGTGCTCGCAGCGCAGCGCCACGCGCAGCCGCTACTACTTGCAAGTGCCCACCACGGACAAAGTCGAGCAATGGTCTGACGACGCCTTTTGGGCCGAGTTGCGCAATCGCCTCGACCCCGAAGCCCGCGAGCACCTGGTGACTGGCCCCAGCATCGAAAAAAGCATCGCCCCGCTGCGCAGCTTTGTGACCGAGCCGATGCGCTTTGGTCGCATGTTCCTGGCAGGCGACGCCGCGCACATCGTGCCGCCCACCGGCGCTAAAGGTCTGAATCTGGCCGCCACCGATGTGAAGTACCTGTCCACCGCATTCATCGAGTTTTATGCCGACAAAACCGATGCGGGCATTGACGTGTATTCCGAACGCTGCTTGCGCCGCGTTTGGCGCGCAGAGCGTTTCAGCTGGTGGTTCACCAGCTTGATGCACCACTTCCCGGAAAACGGCGACATCGGCCAAAAATTCCAAGATGCCGAGCTGGATTACCTGATCCACAGCGAAGCCGGTTCACGCACCATGGCCGAAAACTACGTGGGTTTGCCGCTGAATTTTGGGGAGTAAGCCCTCTTTGGGGGCTTCTACAATACGGGGCACTATGAGCACCACCAAACCCCTGCGCGGTACGCGCGTCTTGAGTCTTGCCCTCAACCTGCCCGGCCCTGCCGCACTGATGCGGCTGGCCCAAATGGGCGCCACTTGCACCAAAGTCAACCCACCTGCGGGTGACCCGATGCAGCACTACACGCCCAGCGGCTACGACCTGATGCACAAAGGGGTCAAGCACCTGACGCTCGACCTCAAAACACCAGCGGGCCAAGCCGCACTGCACAAAGTCTTGCCCAAAACCGATGTACTGCTGACCTCGTTTCGTCCATCGGCCCTGACCAAGCTCGGACTGGGCTGGAAGACCCTGCACAAGCAATACCCAGCGCTTAGCCTGGTCGAGGTGGTGGGTGCTCCCGGCCCCTTGGCCGAGATCCCTGGCCACGATTTGACTTACCAAGCCGAAGTCGGTTTGGTCAACGGGATGGACTTGCCGCCCAGTTTGTTTGCAGACATGGGGGGCGCACTGATGGCGAGCGAAGCCGCGCTCAAAGCCCTGATCAGTCTCAAGTCCACCGGCAAAGGCAGTCGCCATGAGGTGGCCCTGTCCGATGCCGCAGCCTGGCTGGCCCTTCCCCGGCAACTTCGCATGACCACGCCAGAAGGTGCTGTGGGCGGTGCGCACGCGGGCTACCGCATCTATGCCTGCAAGAACGGTCGGGTCGCCGTGGCAGCGCTAGAGCCACACTTTGCCATCAGCCTGTGTGAGGCCGCTGGCATCAAGCTCGAGCACCCGGTGAAAGACCTGTTCAAACCTGCCACCCGCAAAGCCATTGAGACCTTCCTCGCTGGCCAAACGCGGGTCCAGCTTGACAAGCTGGCCGTGGCCAAAGACATCCCGCTGATGACGCTGCCGCGCTAATCACCTGCCTCAGAGCGTGTTCTGAGGATTTCGCAGGCACGATGGCCTGCGCAGCAAGCTCTGCCCTTCGCTGTGCGGGGGGCAGCGCACAGTACTCTCAGCTGGCGGTGATGGTTCTGGGCGCTGGTGAGTGCGGTGAATGAATTCGCTGGGTTCGCTGACGCACTGAGCACAAGGGGTCAGGCGTGTGCTAATGGGTTTTCTTCATCACTTCAAGTTAACCCATCATGCAAAAACTCAAGAACTTCATCGCCACGATCCTGTTCGTCAGCCTGCTGCCCATCTCGGCCACCTATGCCCAGACCATCAGCAAAGGCGACTACAAGACCAGCAAAACACGCCTCAGCGCCGACTACAAGTCAGACAAAGCCGCTTGCAATTCGCAAGCTGGCAACGCGAAAGACATCTGTATCGAAGAAGCTAAGGCCAAGGAAAGAATTGCGCGGGCGGAGCTGGAATACAGCTATACCGGCAAGGCCGCCGATCGCACCAATGTGTTGGTCGCCAAGGCCAAGGCCACCTACGAAGTTGCCAAGGAGCGCTGTGACGACCTGGCGGGTAACGCCAAAGACGTGTGTCGCCAGGAAGCCAAAGCGGTCGAGAAAAAAGCCTTGGCCGATGCCAAGATGACCAAGGAAATCGGCGACGCCAAAAAGGGGGCTGCCATCGAAAAAGTCGATGCAGACTACAAAGTGGCCATCGAAAAATGTGACGCTCTTGCAGGCGATGCCAAAGCGAGCTGTATTTCGACGGCCAAAGCCAAATTTGGCAAGAACTGACGATCTCAAGCTTGGGGCAACACGGTATCGCGCCGTGTCGCTCTGTGGCACGCCTGCCAGCGGTCCGCGTAGCGGGGCTTAAGCCAAAGTCTGTTTCGCTGCCACCCTCGCCCGCGCCGCATGCAGCTTTTTGTAGCTGTCGAGCAAGCGCTGGTGGCGGTCCAAGCCGTCCAGCTGCAAGCTGGTGGGCGTGAGGCCATGAAAGCGCACACTGCCGTCGACCGAGCCAATGGCCGCATCCATACGCTCGTTGCCAAACATGCGCCTGAAGTTCACCACGTAGTCTTCCAGGGTCAAGTCCTCGCCCAGCGTGACTTCGAACACCACGTTAAGGGCTTGGTAAAACAAGCGGCGCTCCACCGTGTTGTCGTTGTATTGCAGGAAAGCACCCACCAGCTCGTGGGCCTCTTCCAGCTGCTGCAAAGCCAAGTGAATCAAGAGCTTGAGCTCCATCACCGTCAGCTGGCCCCACACTGTGTTGTCGTCGAACTCGATGCCGATCAGCGTGGCGATGTCGAGGTAATCGTCGAGCTCGTTGTTCTCCAACCGGTCAAGCAACGCCTCCAAAGCCTCGTCGTCCAATTTGTGCAGGTTGAGCACATCGGCGCGGAACAAGAGCGCTTTGTTGGTGTTGTCCCAAATCAGGTCATCGACCGGATACACCTCGGAATAGCCCGGCACCAAAATGCGGCAAGCGGTTGCACCCAATTGGTCGTGCACCGCCACATAGGCTTCTTTGCCCATGGCCTGCAAAATGCCAAACAGCGTGGCGGCCTCTTGGGCGGTGGCGTCTTCGCCCTCGCCCGCAAAGTCCCACTCCACAAATTCATAGTCCGAATGGGCGCTGAAAAAGCGCCACGACACGATGCCGCTGGAGTCGATGAAGTGCTCCACAAAGTTGTTGGGCTCGGTCACGGCATTGCTGATGAAGGTGGGCGCGGGCAGGTCGTTGAGGCCTTCAAAACTGCGGCCTTGAAGCAACTCGGTGAGGCTGCGCTCCAGCGCCACTTCTAGGCGGGGGTGCGCGCCAAAAGAAGCGAACACACCGCCGGTTCGCGGGTTCATCAAGGTCACGCACATCACCGGGTACACCCCGCCCAGCGAGGCGTCTTTGACCAAAACCGGAAAGCCCTGCGCCTCCAAAGCCTCGATGCCCGCCACGATGCCAGGGTACTTGGCGAGCACATCCGGCGGCACGTCGGGCAAGGCCATTTCGCCTTCCAGAATCTCGCGCTTGACGGCCCGTTCAAAAATCTCCGACAGGCACTGCACCTGCGCTTCGACCAGGGTGTTGCCCGCGCTCATGCCGTTGCTCACAAACAGGTTTTCAACCAAGTTGGAGGGGAAGTACACCGTCTCGCCATCGGACTGGCGCACATAGGGCAGCGCGCAAATGCCGCGCTCGGTGTTGCCCGAGTTGGTGTCGAACAGGTGCGAGGCCTTGAGCTCGCCATCGGGGTTGTAAATCTTGAGGCAGTGCGCGTCCAACAAGCCTTTGGGCAGCGCGTCGCGCTTGCCGGGCTGGAACCAACGCTCTTTGGGGTCGTGCACAAAGTCGGCCTGCGCGATGTCTTCACCAAAAAACACGCCTGCGTAAAAGTGGTTGTTATTCAGCCGCTCGATGTATTCACCCAGCGCCGAGGCCAAGGCACTCTCTTTGGTCGAGCCCTTGCCATTGGTGAAACACATGGGTGAATGGGCGTCGCGGATGTGCAGCGACCACACGTTGGGCACCAGGTTGCGCCAAGACGCGATCTCGATCTTGATGCCCAAATCGGCCAAGACCCGCGTCATGTTGGCGATGGTTTGCTCCAGCGGCAAGTCCTTGCCCGCGATGAAGGTCTGCGCTTGCGCGTCGGGGTTCAGCGTGAGCAAGGCCTGCGCGTCGGCATCCAGGTTGTCCACCGCTTCAACGATGAAGGTGGGGCCCTCTTGGATCGCCTTTTTGACCGTGCAGCGGTCGATGGACCGCAGGATGCCTTGGCGGTCTTTGTCGGACATGTCGGCCGGCAACTCCACCTGGATCTTGATGGTCTGCAAATAGCGGTTCTCGGGGTCCACGATGTTGTTTTGCGACAGGCGGATGTGCTCGGTGGAGATACCGCGCGTCTCGCAATACAGCTTCACAAAATACGCCGCACACAAAGCGGACGACGCCAAAAAATAATCAAACGGCCCTGGTGCCGAGCCATCGCCTTTGTAGCGAATGGGCTGATCGGCCACCACCGTGAAGTCGTCAAACTTGGCCTCTAGGCGCAGTTTGTCGAGAAAGTTGACTTTGATTTCCATGCTGTGATTCCGGGAAATTGAGGCGTGCCAGCGGTCGACAATTGGTCGATCAGCGGCTGGGGAGGTGAACGAAGGTGGGTAGTTTGCCTGAACGGGAAGCGTCAGCGGCTCTCCGCGGGTTTAAAAGCAATGGCGGATGTTGGGGAGAGAGCTGAAGTTGCGGCAGCCGCCTACTGGAGGATACAAAAGGTTCACGCAACCCCACAAAAATCGCAGATTGCCAAACATAGGCCATTGGCCTACACTAAGGCATGGAATTCGAATGGGATGAAACCAAAAGCGAAACCTGTTTTCAGGAACGGGGATTCGACTTTCCTTATGCGGCCCAAGCCTTCTTTGACCCCAATCGACACATCCGCGCAGACCAGCGACACAGCTACGGTGAAGAACGATTCCAACTCACAGGGCGTATTGGGTCACGCATCTTTGTGGTGGTCTACACCCCTCGCGCCAACGCAACCCGCATCATCTCCGCCAGAAAAGCCAACACCCGAGAGGTCAAGCACTATGAAAACGACACGAATGAAGATTGATCCCACAGAGATGGCTGGGCAAACCATCGGGCGAGTCAACCCGGCCCAGGTCGATGCCACCACCGAAGCGCAAATGGCCGTGCAAATGGCGCAAGACGAAGCACTGGCCATGCAAGACGCGGCCAAGTTTGCCCGCCGCGTACGCCGCCGTCTGGGCTTCAGCCAGGCAGAATTTGCCACCCGCATCGACGTATCACTAGAAACCATCCGCAACTGGGAACAAGGCAAACGCAGCCCCACTGGCGCAGCCAAGGCCTTGCTCAAGGTGTTGGACAAAGCGCCTGAAGCGGCGCTGGCGGCACTGCACTGAAGCAAGCCATGAAACTGGATTGGCCATTCGCTGGTGGCGCAGCCAGTGCAGGTTTGAATCGCCCCACACCAAACGACTAAGCACCGTCGGGTGCTTTTCATTGACGGACGTCACCACAAACGCCCTTCAATGATTCAACTGCCCCCAAGCCTTCTCCAGCCGCTTGATGCTGACGGGCTGCGGGGTGCGCAGTTCTTGTGCGAAGAAGCTCACGCGCAGCTCTTCCAGTAGCCAGCGGAACTCCAGCATGCGGGCGTCTTGCGCGCCTTTGCGTTCGGCCACCAAGCGCCAGTAGCGTTGTTCTTGGGGCTTGAGCTCGGCCAGGCGCTGGGCGTCGCGGGCGGGGTCGGCGCGGTATTTGTCCAGGCGCAGGGTGACGGCCTTGAGGTAGCGGGCGCAGTGCTGCAACTGCGGCCACGGGGTGGTGGCCATGAAGTTTTTGGGCATCAAGCGTTGCAGTTGCGCTGTGCAGTCTGCGGTCGCGTCGGGGGCGTTTTTGGTGTCCTTGATCTTGCGGGTGGCCGCGCCAAACTCGAGCAAGATGGTGCCCGCCAGCCGGGCCACTTCGTTGGCGATCAGGGTGAGGCGGCCTCGGCCTTCTTCGATGCGGCGCTTGAAAGTGACTTCGTCGTTGGGCAGTGGGTCGAGCAAGAAGGCGCGGTCCAGCGCCACGTCGATGATCTGGGTTTTCAGCTCATCCGCCGTGCCGAGCGGCATGTAGGCCACGGCCATTTTTTGCAGGTCGGGGATGTTTTTCTCAAGGTACTTGAGCGCGTCTTTGATCTGCAGCGCAAACAAGCGGCGCAGGCCCGCACGGTTTTTGGCGGCGGCCACGTCGGGTTCGTCAAACACTTCGATGGTGACGGCGTCTTGCACATCCACCAACGCGGGAAAGCCAATCAAGGTCTGCCCGCCTTTGCTGATTTCCATCAGTTCGGGCAACTCGCCAAAGGTCCAGGCGGTGTAGCGCTGGGGGGCGATGGGGGCTTGTTTGGCGGGGGCTGTGCCTGTGCGGGCATGGATACCCGCGTTCGCGGGTATGACATCTTCTTTTGTCACACCCGACTTGATCGGGTGTCCATGGGGGTCATGGATGCCCGCGTTCGCGGGCATGACAGCAGAGGCAGGCATGACCGATGAAGCAACTTTGAGCTGCGCCAGCGCTTGAAACGCGCCACGCGCTTTGGCACCCAGCTCGCCTTTGAGTGCACCCAGGTTGCGGCCCATGCCCAGCTGACGGCCGTGTTCGTCCACCACGCACAGGTTCATGAACAGGTGCGGGCTGAGCATCTCGTGTTTGAAGTCGGTGCGCTTGATGTCGAGGCTGGTTTCGTCGCGGGCTTTTTTGAGCAATACGTCGGTCAGCGACCCACTGCCAAACAGCTCGGGCACCGACAGCTCGGCGGCCAGGCGGGTGGCCGATTCGGGCAGGGGCACAAAGCGGCTGCGTGGTCGCTGCGGCAGGCTTTTGAGCAAGGCCTGAATTTTGTCTTTGAGCAAGCCGGGCACCAGCCATTCACAGCGGTCTTCGCTCACTTGGTTCAGCACAAAGAGCGGCACCGTCACAGTGACGCCATCGCGGGCGTCGCCGGGTTCGTGCAAATACGTGGCTTGGCAGTCGGTGCCCCCTAAGCGAATGTGTTTGGGGAAGGCCTGCGTGGTGATGCCTGCGGCTTCGTGGCGCATCAGTTCTTCGCGGCTCAGCATCAACAGGCGCGGCTGCTTGGCGCTTTCAGTGCGGTACCAGTTCTCCAGCAGGCGGCCGCTGCACACGTCGGGTGGGATCTGCTGGTCATAAAAGGCGTAGATCAGCTCCTCATGAACCAGAACGTCTTGGCGGCGCGACTTGTGCTCCAGCTCTTCGACCTTGGCGATCATCTTGTGGTTGGCGGCCAGGAACGGCAGCTTGGTCTCCCACTGGTCGCCCACCAGCGCTTCGCGGATGAAAATCTCGCGTGCGCCATGCAGGTCCACCCGGCTGTAGGGCGTGCGGCGACCGCTGTAAACCACCAAGCCATAGAGCGTGGCCCGCTCCAGCGCCACCACTTCGGCTGATTTCTTTTCCCAATGCGGGTCGAGCAGTTGTTTCTTGAGCAAGTGCGCGCCAACCTGCTCCAGCCACTGCGGCTCAATCGCGGCAATGCCCCGGCCAAACAGGCGCGTGGTCTCGACCAGCTCGGCCACCACGATCCAGCGGCCCGGCTTTTTGCTCAGGTGCGCGCCGGGGTGCTTGTGGAACTTGATGCCGCGTGCGCCCAAGTATTCCCCCGGAGCCTGTCCCGCGCTTGACGCGGGATCTTCGAGCTTGTAACCCACGTTGCCCAGCAGGCCCGCCAACATGGACAGGTGCAGCTGCTCATAGCTCGCGGGCTGCGTGTTGATGCGCCACTTGTGCTCGGCCACCACCGTGAGCAGCTGGGTGTGCGTGTCGCGCCACTCGCGCACGCGCCGGATGTTGATGAAGTTTTGGCGCAGCAGCTGCTCGTATTGGCGGTTGCTGAGTTTGTGGGTGGATGCGGGGGCATGGATACCCGCACCCTTTGTCACACCCGGCTTGACCGGGTGTCCATGGCGGGCATGGATACCCGCGTTCGCGGGTATGACAGAGTCTTTTGTCACACCCGACTTGATCGGGTGTCCATAGGCCGATGGCCCGCCTCGGGCGTCGTGAATCCATTTCCACAGTTTCAGGTAGCCGGTGAATTCGCTCTTGTCGTCGTCGAACTTGGCGTGTTGCTGGTCAGCCTGCGCTTGCGCGTCCATGGGGCGGTCGCGCACGTCTTGCACGCTCATGGCGCTGGCGATCACCAGCACTTCGTCGAGTGCTTCGCGGCCACGGGCTTCCAAAATCATACGGCCCACGCGGGGGTCCAGCGGCAAGCGGGCCAGCTCTTTGCCAATCGGCGTCAGCTCGTTGTCGTCATCCACCGCGCCCAGCTCGGCCAGCAGTTGGTACCCGTCAGTGATCGCGCGCTTGGACGGCGCTTCGATGAACGGAAAGTCTTCCACCACGCCCAGGTGCAGCGACTTCATGCGCAAGATCACGCCCGCCAAAGACGAACGCAAGATTTCCGGGTCGGTGAAGCGCGGGCGGCCCGCAAAGTCTTTGTCGTCGTACAGGCGAATGCAAATGCCGTTGGCCACGCGGCCGCAGCGTCCCGCACGTTGGTTGGCAGCGGCCTGGCTGATCGGCTCGACCATCAGCTGCTCGACCTTGCTGCGCAGGCTGTAGCGCTTGACGCGGGCGGTGCCTGCGTCGATCACATAGCGGATACCCGGCACCGTGAGCGAGGTTTCGGCCACGTTGGTGGCCAGCACGATGCGGCGGCCATTGGATGCTTCAAAAATCTGGTCTTGCTCGGCCTGCGACAGACGGGCAAACAGGGGCAGCACCTCGGCCCCGCGGGTCAGCGGCTGGTGCGCCAGGTGTTTGCGCAGGTGGTCGGCGGCTTCGCGGATCTCGCGCTCGCCGGGCAAAAAGATCAGGATGTCGCCCCCTGCCCCGCCTTGCCAAAGTTCGTCCACACCGTCGGCCATGGCCTGGTTCAGGCCATAGTCACGCGACTCTTCAAACGGGCGATAACGCTGCTCCACCGGGAAGGTGCGGCCCGAGACCATGATGACCGGGGCCGGGCCGTTGCGCGAGGCAAAGTGTTTGGCAAAGCGGTCGGCGTCGATCGTGGCCGAGGTGACGACGATTTTGAGGTCCGGCCTGCGCGGCAAGATCTGGCGCAGGTAGCCCAGCAAGAAGTCGATGTTCAGGCTGCGTTCGTGCGCCTCGTCGATGATGATGGTGTCGTAGGCCTGCAGCAGCGGATCGGTCTGGGTTTCGGCCAGCAAAATGCCGTCGGTCATGAGCTTGACAGAGGCGTTTTTGCTCAAACGGTCTTGAAACCGCACCTTGAAACCCACCACCTCGCCCAGCGGCGTCTTCAATTCCTCGGCAATGCGCTTGGCCACCGAGCTGGCCGCAATGCGCCGGGGCTGGGTGTGGCCGATCATGCGGGCTCGTTCACCCGGCTTGGCATTCAGCTTGCCGCGCCCGAGCATCAGCGCGATTTTGGGCAACTGGGTGGTTTTGCCCGAGCCGGTTTCACCGCAGACGATGATGACCTGGTGCTGGTCCATGGCGGCCATGATTTCGTCACGGCGGGCCGAGACCGGCAGGCCTTCGGGGAACTCGATTTGGAGGGAAATGGGGTTTGCGGGCTCGGTCACGGGCTAGATTATCCCACGGCACATATTCACGTGCTACACTGGTTTATGTGAACTTTCAACTTGGAGGTTTTGGATGACCAACCTGACCATTTCTCTCGACGAAAACCTCGTCAAGCAAGCCCGGATCAAGGCGATCCAGGAAGGCACGTCCTTGAGTGCCAAGGTGCGCGAGATGCTGGCTGCCTATGTGCGTCAAGACATGCCCACAGCGCCATTGGTGATACCCAAACTGCCCGTCTCCAAAGCCCGTGGTGGTCTAAAGCCGGGCATTAACCCCAACAGCAACCGATCTCTGTACGACGCAATGGACGCCGGCATGGACCTGAATAACTTGTCATGACCCCCGACGTAAATGTGCTGGTGTCGGCATTTCGACCCGACCACCCCCACCATTTGAGTGCCCGCGCCTGGCTGGACGATGCAGTGGTCCAAGCCGCCAATGGACGCGCCAGCCTGATGCTGCTGGGCACCGTGGTGACCGGCTTTTTACGCATCACCACCAACCCCAAGATTTTTCGGGAAACCGATCCTTTGCAGGATGTGATCGACTTCATCGACAGCCTGCTCAGCTGCCCCGGCGTGCAATTTCAGCCGCAGGGTGCCGCCTGGCCCCATATGCGGCAAGTGTGTCTGGCACAACAAACCACAGGCAACTTGATCACAGATGCATGGATCGCCGCAACGGTGATGCAATCCAGTGAGACACTCTGCACATTCGACCGCGATTTTGCGCGTCTGCTGCCCGCAGACCAACTTCTTTTGCTCAAGCCCTGACACCTCAAGCCCATGTCCACAGTTTTCAATTTCACCTTCGTGCCCTGGTTCCGGTCGGTGGCGCCCTACATCCACATGCACCGGGGCAAGACCTTTGTGGTGGGCATCGCGGGCGAAGCGATTGCGGCGGGCAAGCTGCAAAACCTGGCGCAAGACTTGGCGCTGATCCAAAGCATGGGCGTGAAAATCGTGCTGGTCCACGGCTTTCGCCCGCAGGTGAACGAACAACTGGCGGCCAAGGGTCATACGCCCAAATACTCACACGGCATTCGCATCACCGACAGCGTGGCGCTGGACTGCGCCCAAGAAGCTGCGGGCCAGCTGCGCTACGAGATCGAAGCGGCCTTCAGCCAGGGCCTGCCCAACACGCCCATGGCGGGCTCCACCGTGCGGGTGTTGTCGGGCAACTTCATCACGGCCAGGCCCGTGGGCATTGTGGACGGCGTGGATTTCATCCACTCGGGCCTGGTACGCAAAGTCGATGTGGACGGCATCATGCGCACGCTGGACATGGGCGCGATGGTCTTACTCTCGCCCTTTGGTTTTTCGCCCACGGGCGAGGCCTTCAATTTGGCCATGGAAGAAGTGGCCACCAGCGTGGCAGCCGAGTTGCAGGCAGACAAATTGATTTTTGTGACCGAGGTGCCGGGCATCCGCATCGAGCCGCACGCCCCCCCCAGCGAAGACAACCCCATCGACACCGAACTGCCACTGGCCGCGGCCAAGCAGTTGCTGGCTTCACTGCCCACGCCGACCGAGCCGACCGACATTGGCTTTTATTTGCAGCACTGCGTCAAAGCCTGCGAAGAAGGCGTAGAACGCTCGCACATCCTGCCCTTTGCGGTGGATGGCGCTTTGTTGCTGGAGGTGTATGTGCACGACGGCATCGGCACCATGGTGATCGATGAAAAGCTCGAAGAACTGCGCGAAGCCACCTCAGACGATGTGGGCGGTATCTTGCAACTGATCGAGCCGTTTGAAAAAGACGGCACCCTGGTCAAACGCGACCGCACCGAGATCGAGCGCGACATCGACCACTACACCATCATCGACCACGACGGTGTGATTTTTGCCTGCGCGGCGCTCTACCCTTACCCCGAAGCCAAGACGGCCGAGATGGCTGCGCTCACCGTGTCGCCCCAGTCACAAGGTCAAGGCGATGGCGAAAAGGTGCTCAAGCGCATCGAGCAACGCGCTCGCGCCATGGGCCTCAAAAGCATCTTTGTGCTGACCACGCGCACCATGCACTGGTTCATCAAACGCGGCTTTGCGCAAGTTGATCCCGACTGGTTGCCCGAAGCGCGCAAACGCAAATACAACTGGGACCGCAAGAGCCAGGTGTTGGTCAAGAAACTCTGAAGCTGCTCGAGCGCGCCATGCGCTCGGCTGCGGCAAACGATTGCGTTTGCATGTTCAGCTCGCGCCAGACCTCAGGACAAAGAGAAATCCACCGCCGCCATGGCGTGCAGTTCCGTGGTGTCGAAGCTGGGCAAGCCGCCGTCACCGGGCTGCAAGATCATGGTCAGTTCGGTGCAGCCCAAAATCACGCCTTGCGCGCCCTGGGCAGCCAACTCGCGTACCAGTGCCATGAGCTTCTGGCGCGAGTCGTCATTCACCACGCCCCGGCACAGTTCTTCAAAAATGACCCGGTGCACCTCGATGCGCCCTGGCTCGTCGGGCACCACACATTCAATGCCCCTTGCGGCCAGGCGGTCGCGCATGAAGGCTTGCTCCATGGTGAAACGGGTGCCCAACAGGCCCACCTTGTTCAGGCCTGCGGCCAAGATCGCGTCTGCCGTCACGTCGGCGATGTGCAGCAAGGGCAAGGCGGTCACCGCTTGGACCTCTTGAGCGATGCGGTGCATGGTGTTGGTGCAAATGAGCAAGACCTCCGCACCGCTGCTTTCGAGCTGGCGCGCCGCTGTTTGCAAAATTTCTGTCATGCGGGGCCAGTCGCCTTGCTTTTGCAAATCGGCAATTTCCTGAAAGTCCAGGCTGATGAGGTGGACTCGCCCCGAGCGCAGACCACCGTGGCGCTTGGCCACTTCGCGGTTGATGTGCTGGTAGTAAAGCGCAGTGGATTCCCAACTCATGCCACCGATCAAACCGATTTTTTTCATGCCCGTCTTCTTTGCAAAATGAGCCTCTAAGTTTGCCAGCAGACGACCAGCATGAAGTTTCAAAATCACGCGAGAAATGGCTTATTTTTGAAATAATTTTCTACAATCCATCCATGAAACAGAAAATAGATGCAATAGATCGAAAATTACTGGAGTTGCTGCAAAAGAGCAGCGACATGCCGATCAACGAGTTGGCCGCCGCCGTGCACTTGACGGCCACGCCTTGCTGGCGTCGCATTCAGCGGCTCAAGGAGCTGGGCGTGATCGCGCAGCAGGTGGTCCTGGTGGATCGGCAAAAGGTGAATCTGGGGGTGACGGTGTTTGTGGCGGTGCGCACGCGTGACCACGATCTGCCTTGGCTGGAGAAATTTCGGGCCACGGTGCAGGCCATCCCGGAAATTGTTGAGGTTTACCGCATGAGCGGTGATGTGGACTACCTGCTGAGGGTGGTGGTGCCCGACATTGCCGCTTATGACCAGGTGTACAAAAAGTTGATTCAGCAGGTGCCGCTGTCAGATGTGAGTTCGAGCTTTGCCATGGAGGAACTCAAATACACCACCGCAGTGCCACTCAGTTATGCCGCTGGCTGACGCGATTGAACAGCCACCCACAGGCCCAAGAGGGCAAACACCACGAAGCACACGAATGACCAGTTGGCGATCGAGCCGCCCAAAAAGGTCCAGTCTATCTTGCTGCAGTCGCCACTGCCCTTGAAGATCATGGGGATGGCGCGATTGATGGGGAAGTTTTCGACCATGCCGTAAAAATCACGGCCGCAAGTCACGATCTCGGGCGGGTACCACTGCAGCCAGCTTTGGCGCGCGGCGGTAAAGGCGCCAAAGCCCGACACCAGCGCCAGCAACACACCCGACACCGCCAGGCCCCAGTCGCGCAAACGCCAGCCCACAGCAGCCACCAACACCACGCCGATCAGCGCATAGCGTTGCACGATGCACATAGGGCAAGGGTTCAGGCCCACCACATGCTGCAAATACAGGCCGAACACCAGCATGCCGATGCCTGACAAGGCAATCAACAGCATCCAGCGTTGGGGAGAGATGGCGGTCAGTTTCATGGCGTGGGTCAGGGATTGGTCATGCCCGACTCGATCGGACATCCAGGCTGTTCAGTCATGGATACCCGCATGCGCGGGTATGACATGGTGGGGTAAATACGCGCACGGAGAGTTTGACGACGCATGATCTTATTTTGCCTTCGTGGTCCGGCCAGATCGGTGGGGCTTTTAACAAAGCCCCAGCCAAATCAGGACTCGGCAAACGCCCGCTCAATGACAAAGGCCCCGGGCGTGCTGGTGTTGCCTTCTTTCAAGCCGCGCTCTTCGCAAATGCGCTTGAGGTCTTTCAGCATTTCGGGCGAACCGCAAATCATCACGCGGTCGGTCTCGGGGTTGAGCGGGGGCAGACCCAGGTCGGCAAACAGCTTGCCGTTTTCCATCAGCTCGGTCACGCGGCCCTGGTTTTTATAAGGCTCGCGGGTCACGGTGGGGTAGTACAGCAGTTGCTGGCTGACCATCTCACCCAAGAACTCGTGGGCGGGCAGCTCTTGTGTGATGTAGTCGTGGTAGGCCAACTCGTTGACCTGGCGCACGCCGTGCACGAGGATCACTTTTTCAAAGCGCTCGTAAGTCTCGGGGTCGCGGATGATGCTCATGAACGGGGCCAGCCCGGTGCCGGTGCCCATGAGGTACAGGTTTTTGCCGGGCAAAAGGTAGTCGCACAGCAAAGTGCCGGTGGGTTTGCGGCCCACGATGATGGTGTCGCCCATCTGGATGTGCTGCAGCTTGGAGGTCAAAGGGCCGTCAGGTACCTTGATGCTCAAGAACTCGAGGTGCTCTTCGTAATTGGCGCTGGCAATGGAGTAAGCGCGCAGCAGCGGTTTGCCGTTGTCGCCGCGCAGCCCGATCATGGTGAAGTGGCCGTTTGAAAAGCGCAGGGCTTGGTCGCGGGTGGTGGTGAAGCTGAACAGGCGGTCGGTCCAGTGGTGGACGCTCAAAACACGTTCTTCTAGAAATGCACTCATTTGGTATTGCTGTGTGTTGGGAGACAAGAGACCCAAAGCCCTGGGGGGATGCTGAAAGCTTGCTACAGTTACGGCCTGTCAGGCCACTCGAAATCGGGTCAACCCGCATTGTCGTGTGAACCGCTCACAACTGGAAATACGGAAATTCTATATCCGTATAACCAGCGCTTCTTAAGATACATCAAGGCAAGACACCACCATGGCACGCACCGTTCAATGCATCAAACT
>JBIKSF010000067.1:0-10744 GCA_044348785.1 Limnohabitans sp. | reverse complement strand
CGGCGCGAAGATGGTTACAGCCGTGGCGACGGCCGCTGTGCCCAAGTTCACCATCATCATTGGCGGCAGCTTTGGTGCGGGCAACTACGGCATGTGCGGGCGCGCTTACAGCCCCCGCTTCTTGTGGATGTGGCCCAACGCCCGCATCTCCGTCATGGGCGGTGAGCAAGCGGCCAGCGTGCTGGCCACCGTCAAGCGTGACGGCATCGAGGGCAAGGGCGGCCAATGGAGTGCCGACGAAGAAGCCGCGTTCAAGGCCCCCATCAAGGAGCAATATGAGGTCCAAGGCCACCCTTATTACGCCACCGCTCGCCTGTGGGACGACGGCATCATCGACCCGGCCGACACCCGCCGCGTGCTGGCGCTGGGCCTGAGCGCATCGCTCAATGCGCCGATTCCCGAGACGAAATTTGGACTTTTCCGCATGTGATGTGCATGACCTTTCAAATTCATACGCCTTGAAGGGCTGGACACATGGACACAATGAACACATCCCCCTGGCACAGCCATTTCAAGGGCCAAGCCCGCTACCACGTCTGGGCCACGCACCGCTTGCTCGAAGCGGTTTCGCGCGTGTCAGTCGAAGACTACCAACGCGACGCGGGCCTTTTTTTCAAAAGCATCCACGGCACGCTGAACCATATGCTGGTGGCCGAGCACCTGCTTTGGTATGCGCGTTTTGCCAAAGGCGCATCCCCTGTGTTGGCACTGGATGCCGAAATCGAACCGGATCGAGAACGCTTGGCGCAAGCGCTCAAGGGGGGCTCAGCCAACTGGACGCAGCTGATCGATACCTGGCCTGCCGAGCGTTTTGATGGTCACCTGGACTACCAGACCAGCAAGGGCGTGCCCCAGTCATTGCCCTTTGCGGCCACCTTGTCGCATGTCTTCAACCACGCCACACACCACCGTGGGCAGATCACGGCGGCATTGACGGGCTTGGGCCATGCCGCACCCGAGCTCGATTGGGTCTACCACCTGCAACAGCAAGCCGCCGAGGCCAAAAAACCATGAGCACCGATCAGAACACCGCCTTGAGCGTCACCGTCCAAGACCATGTGGCCCGCATCACCTTGACCCGCCCTGAGGTGCGCAATGCGTTCAACGACGAGGTGATCGCGCAAATCAAGTCGGCCTTTGAGGCTGTGGGTGCAAGAGACGATGTGCGCTGCGTGGTGTTGGCCGCCGAGGGCCCTGCTTTTTGCGCCGGCGCTGACCTGAAATGGATGCGCCGCATGGCCGACTACACCCAGGGCGAAAACCTGGCGGACGCGGGCGAGCTGGCCGCCATGCTGCGGGCTATTTACGAATGCCCCCAACCCACCATCGCCCGTGTGCAGGGCGACGTGTACGCCGGTGGCATGGGCCTGGTGGCGGCGTGTGACATGGCCGTGAGCGTGGACACGGCGAACTATTGCTTGAGCGAGGTCAAGCTGGGCCTGATCCCCGCGACCATCAGCCCCTATGTGATCCGAGCCATGGGCTCGCGTGCGGCGCACCGCTTCTTTTTGACCGCCGAGCGCTTTGGCGCGGCCGAGGCGCACCGCATCGGCCTGGTGCACGAGGTGGTGAGCGTCGACGCGCTGGACGCCAAAGTGGCCGAGCTGACGCAAGCGCTGGTGAACGCCAGCCCAAACGCCGTGCGCGCCTGCAAAAAGCTGGTGCAAGACGTGGCCGAACGCGAAATCAACGATGCGCTGGTGGCGCAAACCGTGGCGGGCATCGCCGACATCCGCGCCAGCAGCGAAGGCAAAGAGGGTGTGCAGTCCTTCTTGCAAAAACGAAAACCAAATTGGCTGAGGTGAGGCTCATGAAATCGAAGACTTGGATCGGTGTCATGGCGCTGGCGCTGTGGACTTGTTTGGCACAGGCGCAAGACCCGATGGTCGGTTTGGGCGAGTCGATTGTGACTATCAAGAACAACCGTTTATTTGCAGTGAATTTAGAAACGACGATCTTTAAACCAGAGGGAGAAGGGCCTTTCCCTGTAGTGATCATCAATCATGGAAAAAGTTTGGGAAATAACCGTCTTCAAGGACGTGAGCGCGCGATTGTCGCGACTCGGTTATTTCTTCAAAGGGGGTACGCCGTCATATTGCCCATGCGCCAAGGGTTTTCGAAATCAGGAGGTGCGGCAGTCGGTGAAGGCTGCAACATAGCGGGCAACGGCGAAGCTCAAGCAGACGACATCCATGCGGTGATGAAGTGGGTGGTACAGCAACCATGGGTGGACGCTCAAAAAATGATCATGATGGGCCAATCTCATGGTGGGTTGACCACGCTCGCATACGCGCAAGACCCACATTCAGGTATCAAATTTGTTGTCAATTTTGCGGGTGGACTGAAGTACACACATGGTTGCCAGTGGGAGTTGGCATTGAAAGATGCGTTTAATGCCTATGGCAAAAAAGCGAAGGTTGACTCGCTATGGTTTTATGGGGCCAATGACAGTTTTTTCCCGCCTGAAGTCATCAAGCCTGCGCATCAAGCTTATGTCGAAGCGGGTGGGAAGGCGGAGCTGAATGCTTTCGGTGCGTTTGGGTCGGATGCTCATGGCATGTTTGGGAGTCCTGATGGTCCGGCCATCTGGTGGCCAAGTGTCGAATCCAAACTGCTTCAGCACGGTATGCCGACTGCGGTGATTTTTCCTAAGTACGGGGTAGCTGGAAAAACACCCAAGCCAGATTCAACACAGTGGGCTGATCTCAAAGAGATTGATCGAATCCCACACTTGAGAGAGGGAGGGCGAAAAGGCTATGGGGTGTTTCTCGATAGACCCTTGCCAAGAGCTTTCGCCTTGTCAAGTTCGGGTGCTTGGGGCTGGGCCAATGGTGGAGATGACCCTCTTGCTAGCGCGTTGAGCAATTGTCAAAAAAACTCCAAAACCCCTTGTCTGCTGTATGCGGTGGATGAGCACGTGGTGTGGAAACCTTAAACAGGCTGAGAAAGACTTTAAAAAATGTTCAAAAAAATCCTGATCGCCAACCGTGGCGAAATCGCTTGCCGCGTTGCCGCCACCGCCCGCCGTTTGGGCATCCAGACTGTGGCAGTTTACTCAGACGCCGACGCCAGCGCCAAGCATGTGCAGGCCTGCGATGAAGCCGTGCATGTGGGCGGCAGTGCCCCCAAAGACAGCTATCTGCGCTGGGAGCGGATTTTGGAAGCCGCCAAGGCCACGGGCGCCGAAGCTGTGCACCCCGGCTATGGCTTCTTGAGCGAGAACGAAGACTTTGCCAAGGCCTGCGCCGCTGCGGGTTTGGTGTTCATCGGCCCGCCTGCCTCGGCGATTTTGGCGATGGGCCTCAAAGCCGAATCCAAGCGCTTGATGGAACAAGCCGGTGTGCCGCTGGTGCCCGGATACCACGGTGCTGACCAAGACCCGGCGCTGTTGCAAGCTGAGGCCGACCGCATTGGTTACCCCGCCCTCATCAAAGCCAGTGCGGGCGGTGGTGGCAAGGGCATGCGCGTGGTCGAAAAGTCTGAAGACTTTGCAGCTGCTCTCGCCAGCTGCCAACGCGAAGCCATCAACAGCTTTGGCAGCGACGCGGTGCTGATTGAGAAATACGTGCAGCGCCCGCGCCACATCGAGATCCAGGTTTTTGGTGACACGCACGGCAACTGCGTGTATTTATTTGAGCGCGACTGTTCGGTGCAGCGCCGCCACCAAAAAGTGTTGGAAGAAGCGCCTGCCCCCGGTATGACGGAAGCCCTGCGTGCACAAATGGGCGCAGCGGCGGTAGCCGCAGCCAAGGCCGTGAACTACGTGGGCGCGGGCACGGTGGAATTCATTGTTGAGCAAACGGCTTATGACCAGCCCGAGTCCATGAAGTTCTTCTTCATGGAGATGAACACGCGTTTGCAGGTGGAGCACCCGGTCACCGAGGCCATCACCGGTTTGGACTTGGTGGAGTGGCAGTTGCGCGTGGCCAGCGGTGAGCCGCTCCCGCTGCAGCAAAGCGAGATCCGCATGACGGGTCATGCCATCGAAGCGCGCATTTGCGCCGAAAACCCAGATAACAATTTCTTGCCCGCCACCGGCACCTTGCAGGTGTACCGCAAACCGCAAGCGACCAGCTTTGAAAGAGGCTCGGTGCGTGTCGACGACGGCGTGCGCCAGGGCGACACCATCAGCCCGTTTTATGACTCGATGGTGGCCAAGCTCATCGTGCATGGCGACACGCGCGAGCAAGCGCTGGCGCGTTTGGACACGGCGCTGGCGCAAACCCACATCGTGGGCCTGAACACCAATGTGCAGTTCTTGCGTTACGTGGTGCGCAGCGACGCGTTTGCCACGGCCAAGCTCGACACTGCGCTCATCCAGCGAGAAGCAGCGGTCTTGTTCAAGCAAGACAAGGTGGGTTTGCCCGCCGCTGTGGCCGCCGTGGTGGCGCACAGCCTGCAGGCCGACAAAGCCTTGCAGGGGCAAGACCCGTTCAGCCGCCGCGATGGCTGGCAGTCGCACGGGGTGGCGCAGCGCCGCTTTGAATTTGTATGGCAAGACCAGCCCCGCTCGGCCCGCCTGAGCTATCTGCACGACGGTGCTTTGAGCCTCTCGCTGGAAGGCGAAGAGCCTGTTTCGGACACGTTGAACTTTGCCCCCGATGCCGCAGGGCTGTGGGTGCTGTGGGGCGGTGCGCGCTGCTTCAGTCAGATCGACTGGCAAGGCGAGACTGCGCACATTTTTACGCCCCAGGGCGCGACCCGCATCACCGTGCTTAACCCATTAGCGCATGCTGGTGAAGCCGCGCAAGAGGGCGGACGTCTGACAGCTCCGATGCCGGGCAAGGTCGTGTCCTTTCCTGTCAAGGCGGGCGACAAGGTCAAAGCGGGGCAGGCCCTTGCGGTGATGGAAGCCATGAAGATGGAGCACACCATCAGCGCGCCCAAAGACGGCACCGTGGCCGAGTTGCTCTACGCCCCGGGAGACCAGGTCGCCGACGGGGCAGAGCTGCTCAAGCTGGCGGTGTAAAAGGTTTGCAGCTGAGGCTTGCTCAGACGCGTGTGGTAGGCCGCTTCTGCGGCCGAATACCTGCTCAGCCTGGGCGCGCATTCTCGAGCAGGGGCTCGCTCCCACAAAAAGCAACTGACTGGCTGGTACTGGAAGTCCTTGCCCTTGGTGACACCTCGGTCAGGCGCTTGCTGACAAAATAGTCCCATGAAGCTCACTGTTTGTTTCTCTGGCCTCTCGGCGGACCCTTGGGTACAGGGCCTGCAACAAGCCCTTCCACAGGCCAATGTGTCGGCCTGGGCCCCTGGTGCGCCGCCCGCAGACCACGCCATTGTCTGGGCGCCGCCCCAGCAGTTCATCGACGAGCAGCAGGGTCTGCAAACCCTGTTCAACATCGGCGCAGGCGTCGACGCTTTGCTCCAGTTGAAACTGCCGCCCGCCCTGAAGGTGGTGCGTCTGGACGACGCAGGCATGTCGGTGCAAATGGCCGAATACGTGTGCCATGCGGTGATCCGGCATTTTCGCGAATTCGACGTCTACGACGCCGACACGCAAGCGTGCAAATGGTCCTACCGCAAACCCCGCAGCCGGGCCGACTTTGCGGTGGGCGTGATGGGCTTGGGCGTATTGGGTGAGCGCGTGGCCAAAGCGCTGCAGGTGTTTGACTTTCCCGTCAACGGCTACAGCCGCAGCCCCAAAGACCTGCCGGGTATCCGCTGTTTCAGCGGGGCGCAGGCTTTGCCCAGTTTTCTGGCCGCCACGCGCGTGCTGGTCAATTTGATGCCACTCACCCCTGAGACGGAAAATGTCCTCAACCATGCCAATTTGTCGCTGCTGCAGCAAGGCGGCTACGTCATCAACGTGGCCCGCGGCAAGCACCTGGTCGAAGAAGACCTGATCACCCTGATCGACAGCGGCCACTTGTCTGGGGCCACGCTCGACGTGTTCCGGACTGAACCACTGCCTGTTGATCACCCATTTTGGCGTCACCCGAAAATCACCGTAACGCCGCACACATCGGCCCGTACCCTGCGCGAGGAAAGCATCGCGCAGATCGTTGGCAAAATCCAAGCTTTGCAGCGCGGCCAAGCGATCAATGGCGTTGTGGATTCGCAGCGCGGCTATTGAACAGAAAGAGAAACCTTATGTCTATGCCTTCCCGAGTTCAAATCATCGACGTCGGCCCCCGCGACGGCTTGCAAAATGAAAAGCAGCCCGTGCCCGCCGCGGTCAAGATTGAATTGGTGCACCGCCTTCAGGCCGCAGGCTTGACCGAAATCGAGGTCACCAGTTTCGTCAGCCCCAAGTGGGTGCCGCAGATGGCCGATAACGCCGAAGTGATGGCGGGCATTCAGCGAAAACCGGGTGTGCTTTATTCGGTGCTCACACCCAATATGGTGGGTTACCAGGCGGCGGTGGCGTCACGCCCAGACGAAATCGTGGTGTTCGCAGCCGCCAGCCAGGCCTTCAGTCAGAAGAACATCAATTGCTCCATCGAAGAAAGCATCGAGCGTTTTGCACCCGTGGTGCAGGCCGCGCTGGCCGCAGGCATTGCCGTGCGCGGAGCCATGAGCTGCGCCGTGGGTTGCCCTTATGAGGGGGATGTGTCTCCCCAGAGCGTGACCCATCTGGCAGGTTTGATGAAGCAGATTGGTGTGCAGCGCGTGGACATGGCCGACACGATTGGCACCGGCACACCGCTCAAGGTGCAACGCGCCATCGAGGCCACCCTCCAGCATTTCGACATTGACCATATTTGTGGGCACTTCCACGACACCTATGGCCAGGCTTTGGCCAACACCTTGGCCGCATTGCAAATGGGTGTTTGGAATTTTCAGTCTTCGGTGGCAGGACTGGGGGGCTGCCCCTATGCCAAAGGCGCAACGGGCAATGTGGCGACCGAAGACGTGGTCTACATGCTTCACGGCATGGGCATCACCACGGGCATTGACCTTGACAAATTGGTCGATGCCGGTGCGTTCATCAGCGACTTTTTGGGCCGCAAACCCAACTCCAATGTGGCCAAGGCCATCCTCAACAAGCGGGCAGGTTGAGTGATGTGTGGCGCCGAACTTCATGCCATGCCTGAAGGCGTGCAACGTGTGGCCAAGGTTTTGCAAGCTGCCCACCACCCCTACACACCGCTCATGCTCGACGGTGCAGCGCGCACCGCACAAGAGGCTGCCGACGGCTTGGGGGTGCAACTCGGTCAGATTGCCAAGAGTGTGATTTTCAAGCGCAAGGAAGACGGCGTGGCTGTGCTGGTGGTCACATCGGGTGATCGGCGTGTAGACGAAAAGAAAGTCTCGGCATTGGTCGGCAAAGTCGGGAGAGCCGACGCCGATTTTGTGAAGGCGCAAACCGGTTTCACCATCGGCGGCGTCTCACCTGTGGCCCACTTGAATCCGCCTGTCACCTTGCTCGACCAGGAGCTGTGGCGTTTTGAGGTGGTTTGGGCCGCGGCAGGGCACCCGCATGGCGTGTTCCAGTTGCAGCCAGAAGACCTCAAGCGCCTGACCGGAGCGCCTGTGGTGGATGTTGTTCAAGCCATGTCAGAGGCCTCCGCATGAGCGCGCATTACTGGAAAAAACTCAGTGAACGTGCTGCCCAAGTATTGGCAGAGCCAGTGCCGCCTGCGCCCAACTCGGTGCCATCGCCTTGCGTCTCGCTGTGCCTGATGCACCCCAGCGCAGGCTGGTGTGATGGCTGCTTGCGCACGCTGCCCGAAATCGGCGGCTGGAGCCGGGCCAGCGATGAAGAAAAGCGTGCGGTATGGGCGCAAATTCCGCAACGATTGCTCCAGCGACAGGCGATGGAGCGCTGAGCGCCCTGTCTGCCGAGATGGCACCAGACCATGAAAACCATTCACTTTTATTTCGATTTCATTTCCCCCTATGCGTGGCTTGGTTTTGATGCCCTGCCCCGTGCGTTGGAGGGCATCAGCCACCGCGTGGTGCACAAACCAGTGCTGTTTGCCGCCATGCTCAAGCACCACGGCCAGCTGGGCCCGGCGGAAATCCCGGCCAAGCGCGACTGGACATACCGGCAAGTGTTGTGGCTGGCCCGTCAGCAGGGCACGCCTTTGCAGCTGCCCGCCATGCACCCATTCAACCCGCTGAGCTTGTTGCGACTGGCCACCGCGTGCGACGCCGATGGCGAGCCTGGCCGTTATGTGTGCGAGAAAATTTTCCGCCACGTTTGGTGCACCGGGTTGGATGCCGCCGATCCCGAGCGCCTGTCGGCCCTGACGGACGAGCTGGCCCCAGCGCAAGACCCCGGCAGTGCCAAGGTCAAGCAGGCCTTGCAAAAGCACGCCCAAGAGTCGATAGAGCTGGGGGTGTTTGGCGTGCCCAGCTGGGTGGTCGATGGCCGTGTGTTTTGGGGCCAAGATGCGCTGCCCATGCTGCGGGCTTATTTGCAAGGCGATGCCTGGTTTGATGGCCCCGACTGGCAGGCGCCGGCGCAGTGCGAGGTGGGCGTTCGGCGTTCTTGACGCCAGTTTTCAGCCAGCGCCCATAAAAAAACCCGATCGCATGACGCGATCGGGTTTTTTGTTGCAAGGGTTCAGGTTGGCAAGGCAGGTCTTGCCAACTTTCGCCTTTTAGTGAGCAGCAGACCCTTGTGAGGTGGTGCCGTCAAAGCTTGGGAAGCGGACGTTCTCGACCATGTCCTGAACTTCTTGGTCGGGTTCTTTGGTCAGCAGCGACACAATGATGATCACCGCAAAGCCCAGGGGCACACCGAAGATACCAGCCGAGATGGGGGCAATGTCCCACCAGGTGTTGGCCTTCAGGATTTCAGGTGTCAGCGAACCCTCATGGAACAAGCCGTACATCCAAGGATGGGTCTTGACCATGTAGTAGAACGAGATGCCCAAACCAGCCACCATGCCGAGCGATGCTCCCCATTTGTTGGCACGCTTCCAGAAGATGCCCAGGGTCAACGCAGGGAAGAAGGCAGCTGCTGCGAACGAGAAGGCCGCAGACACGAGGAACAAAATGTCGGCCATGCGCAGCGATGCAACATAAGCCGCAGCCAAGGCCACGAACACCAAAATGAATTTGGAGATCGCGACACGGCGGTTAGCCGAGGCGTTGGGGTCAACGATTTTGTAGTACACGTCGTGCGACAAGGCGTTGGCAATGGTCAGCAACAAGCCGTCAGCTGTGGACAAGGCCGCAGCCAAACCACCGGCTGCCACCAGACCGGAAATCACGAACGGCAAGCCGCCGATTTCAGGTGTGGCCAAGACCACAATGTCACCGCCCAAGCGGATCTCTGCCAACTGCAAGATGCCATCTTTGTTGATGTCAGCCACCGCCATCAGCGTGGGGTCGACCACGTTCCAGCGTGCAATCCATCCCGGCAACTGGTCCATCGGCGTGCCGACCAACAAAGTGTAGATGTCGAACTTGACCAGCACCGCCAAAGCAGGTGCTGTGAAGTACAGCAAAGAGATGAAGAACAGCGACCAAGCCACCGACTCACGTGCTTCACGCACCGAGGGCACGGTGTAAAAGCGCATCAGGATGTGCGGCAAGGCAGCGGTACCGATCATCAAACAGAAGACCAGGGCCAAGAAGTTCTTGCGGGCCACATCTCGAGCAGCGTCGTCTTTGCCTGGGAAGGGCTCCGCATGGCGCAGGGGAGGTGCTGCGCGTGCTGTGTTGGTGGTGCGTGCAGCGGTGTACGCCGCTTTGGCAGCCGCTTCATCTTTGGGCAGTGCTGCCAAAGCGGTTTCAGCGGCCTTGATGTCTGCTGCTGGTGCGTTAGCGGCCTTCAGCTCTTCCAGCTTTTTGGTGGCTGCTTCTTTGTCAGCGGCCATGGCTGCTGGCACATCTTTCAGCTTTTCAGCGGCTGCATCGGCACGTGCTTTGAAGATACCGCGAACTTCGAGTTCTTTGGGGTCTTTCAGCAACTGCTCTTCTTTGGCCGTCACTTTTTCAAGCAAGTAGCCATAAGAGACTTGCGGCACAGGGTTGCTGGTGTGTTTCACCGACAACCAAACCACGGGGATCATGTAAGCCACGATCAGGATCAGGTATTGCGCCACCTGGGTCCAGGTCACCGCACGCATACCGCCCAAGAACGAGCACACCAAGATACCGGCCAAGCCGACATACACGCCCACGTCGAAGGACAGGCCTGTCAGACGGGCAGTGATCAGGCCCACGCCGAAGATCTGTGCCACCACGTAAACGAAGGACACCAAGATGGCCGCAAACACGCCAATCAGGCGAGCCATGTTGCCGCCGTAGCGGGCACCCAAGAAGTCAGGGATCGTGAACTGGCCAAACTTACGCAGGTAAGGTGCCAAGAACAAAGCCACCAAACAGTAACCGCCTGTCCAGCCCAAAATGAAGGCCAAACCGCCGTAACCTGTCAGGTAAAGCGTACCGGCCATACCGATGAAGGACGCTGCCGACATCCAGTCAGAGCCTGTGGCCATGCCGTTGTAGATGGCAGGCACACGTCGGCCCGCCACATAGTATTCGGCCGCATCGTTGGTGCGGCTGATCACACCAATGCCGCCGTACAAGAGCACGGTGGCCGCCAAGAAGGCGTAACCGATGTACTCTTTGGGCATCCCCATTTGCTCAAGGATGCCGAGCACGATGACGAAGGCCACAAAGCCACCGCCGTAGAAAAGGAAAACCTTGTTCAGAGATTTCTGAAACTGGCTTTGGGTTTGACCCGTTCCGTCAAATACGCTCATGACTCTTCTCCTTCTGCCACGCCATATTCCTTGTCAAGGTTGTTCATGTAGCGGGCGTAGTACCAAATGATCAGGCAGTA
>JBIKSF010000010.1:0-33469 GCA_044348785.1 Limnohabitans sp. | reverse complement strand
GGTGTCAGCTCCGCCAACCCCAGTCTCACCACGCGCGGCAACGTAACCCTAGGTACCCAAGACGCCAATAACGCCAGCCTGAACGCTGCTTTCATGGTGCGTGGCGGATCGATCACCTCGGACGCAGGCAGCAACTTGACCATTCGTGGTCAGAGCACTGGTACGGGCATCAATTTTCATGATGGACTTGGCACCATCAGATCCAATGGTGGATCAATTACGCTCAACGGGGTGGCCACATCCAGCGGGCATGGCGTGCTCTTGAACAGCAACCAAGTTGGCACATTGAACAGTGGTGGCAATGTCACGATCACTGGAACCTCAAGCGGCAATGGAAATTCAGGCGTTAACTTCAACGGCGGTAACGTGCGTGTGTTTGGCAACAACGTCACGATCAACGGCACCGCCAACACCACCAGCGGTCAAACAAGCTACGGCTTTAGAAGCGTCATCGGCCCCGGCGCGGGCAACACCATCACAGCGGCTGGCAATTTATCCATCACAGGTGCCGTCAATGGCGCAGGCACTGGCACGGCTGTCTTCCACACCTCTACCAGCTGGCAAAACCTCGTCAACGCGTACACCACCGGTGGTACTTTGAGCATCACGGGCACCAACAACGCAGCCGCATCCAACACCAGCGCCACCATCACCATGGCTGGCGTTCAGGCCCGTGCGGGTGGTCACCTCACCGTCAGCGCCACCACCAACAACGCGGCCACTGATGCGATCAGTATTTTTTCAAACAGTTACCTATCCGGTGGCGTCGCACCGGGATACCAAGGCGGCGCATCCTCTTTTGTCTCCACAGGCGGCAACACCACCATCCAGAGCAACCAAGGCTCTATCTTGATCCAAGATGGCGTCCCCAACTCGGTGACATCGACCGCCATCACGGGCCAGAACGTGATCATCGATAACACGGGCGGCACATTCACAGGAGGGGTGTTCACGGCAGGCAACGGTACTTCCACCAGAGCCGACCGTGCGGGTGTTCAGATCACCGACAGCCTATCTGGCAACGACCTGCACCTGGCCAGCAACACAACAAGGCGCACCATCACCGCCAGCGATGCCAGTGGCCAGATCGTGTTGAGTGGCAAGAGCACCAGCAGCTCAGCCTCATCCCAAGGTGTGCGCATCGGCAGCACCGTCAGCTTTGTAGCCCCAACGACGAGCGTGTTGGGCACCAGTACCGCCAGCAATGGCGTCTTTACTTCTGCGGCCATCAGTACCGCAAATAATTTGGGCATTACCGGCATCTCCAGTTCGCAAGTCAACCAGCAAGGCGGTGTTGTCTTGCAAGGCGCGGTCACCACTGGGTCGACAGGTCAGGTCAATATCAATGCAACCAATCTGAACGGGGGTAGCAACTGGGCCTTCTATCAAGTTGCCGGCGCGAATATCAACGCAGGCACGGGTGGCGTGTCCATTACTGCCATGGGCTCAGGCGCAAACTCTGCCCTGGATATTTACGGAAAAATCACCACGACGGGGGCAGTTAATTTGACGGGCAATGCGGGTATCGGCGGCGGTAACGGTATCTGGACCAGCGGCACCGTAGATATTTCTGGCACATCCGTGACTATGAATGGCACGGGTGGCTCCACGGGTGGCGTGGGCGCTTTTCTGAGCTCTGGTACCACCGTCACCGCGACGACAGGGGATGTGTCCATCACAGGCATCAGGCCCACATCAACGACCACTGCTGCTATCAATATTTCGGGCACCGTGAACGGTGTAGCTACCAGAAACATCCACCTGATTGGTGGTTTGACAGGAGGCGGCAGCATTGTGACTAATGGCGCTGCCGTTATGTTGAATAACTCTATGACGGCGGTGGATAGCTTTTCAGGTGTGATTTCGGGTACGGGAAGTCTCAATAACCAAACGGGAAGACAAGGTTTAACGGGCGCCAACACCTACACCGGCACCACGACTATCAGCGCTGGCACCTTGCAGATCGGTAATGGTGGCACCACAGGCAGCTTGGGCACGAATACCGGCGACATCACAAACAACGGCACTTTGGCGTTTAACCGCAGCAACGCTTTGACGGTGGCAAACGCCATCATTGGCACCGGAGCTCTGACGCAGTCGGGCACTGGCACCACCACCCTCACGGGCACCAACACCTACACCGGAACGACCGCCATCAATGCGGGGATCTTGCAAGTGGGCAGCGGTGGCAGCACTGGCACCTTGGGCGCAGGAAACGTCACTCTGGCCAATGGTGCTGGCTTGGCCTACAACCGCAACGTCAATACCGTTGTTGACAATGTCATCTCTGGCAACGGCTCGGTCAGCGCCACCATCACTGGCAATTTGGATGTGGCCAAAACCGTCAACTTGAACACCACGGGCAACACCGTCAACCTTAGCGCCAGTGGCAACATCACCCAATCTGCTGGGTCGATCACTGCCACAAACCTCTATTTGACAGCTACTACTGGCAGCATTGGTTCTTCGAGCAACCGCATCAACAGCAACGTCAGCAACTTGGCCTTGACCTCTGCTGGGGATCAGTTCGTCACCCAACAGGGTGCGGTGAACCTTGCAGCCAGAACCACTGGCACGGGCAATATTGACGCCAGAACCACGAATGGGACCATGAGAGTGACCAGCGTGAACAGCGTCAATGGAGTTACAGCAGCAGGCACAGCAGGCTCCATCACGCTGGAAGGCAACACCACAACCGGTCATGGCGTCAACATCAACCAAGTCATCACCGCCAACAATGGCAATGTCAGTTTGACTGGTTCAACAGCGACCACAACAGGCGGACAAGCCGGCATTTTTTCGACAGGTGCGGTGTCGGGCAGGAACATCACCATGCTCGCCACAGCGACAGCGCTCACAGGAAACGTCCTAGGCTACTTCGGCGCCGGTGGCACGTTCAACGCATCGGAGGTATTGACCCTGACCGGTCAAAGCGTCAATGCCAACGGTTTGTACTCCTACCAGGGTGGTTATCAATCGGGCACAGGCATGGTGCTGGTGGGCTCATCTGTGAATGGATCGGGTGTTGGCGTGGACAACGACGTGATCGTCACGAACACCGGTGCAGGGGGGATCACCATCACCGGCACGGCCAGTACCACACACGATGCGATCGGTATGCGTGGGGTTGCCATCACGAGCTCAGCTGGTGAGGTGGTGCTGAAGGCCGTTACAGGCAATATTGTTACAACCGTGGGCAATCCTGGAGCATGGGGCGGCGTCAACCGCACCAACACCATCACCAACAACGGCTCTGGAAAAGTGGAAATCACAGCGGGGAACGGCAGTGCCACCAATACCGGATTGATCAACGGGACCGTATTCGCCATCACGCAAAACGCGAACGCCGATGTTGTGGTGCGCACATCTGGTACAGGTAACGTTACATCACCCAAGGTCGTGAACAACGGCACGGGCAACGTGACGGTGGCCGCAGGCAGTAACCTTGCTGCTGGAACGAGTTCTGGTGGTCAAGTGCTCACCGTAGGCGGCAACGACATCAGACAAAACAACGGCGGCACGACATACGTCTATTCAGGCGAAGCCAGCACCACAGGCCAGCTCAGCGACCTGAGCGCAGCCTTCAATCAACTCGTTTACCAAGGCAGTGGCTTGAGCCAGAATAGCCGGTTCAACACAGCCTTCGGTGGAAACACCATCGCCGGTGCATCCGCTCAAGTTTTGTTCCGAGAGACCACCGCACCCAGCTTTACCTTGGCGTTGAACAACATCAGTAAAACTTATGGCGATGCCGACCCCGCCCTAGCCGATCGAAACACAGCCCTGCTGAATGCTTACATTGGTCCCAGCACCTTGACCACCGCTGTCAGCGGCGCTAACGGTGGAAGCAACACCTTTGCCGTAGCTGCCGCAGATGTGATCAACGGCTTAACTGGTACCAGCCGCGCAGCTGGCAGCAACATGGGCAGCTACGCCTACACCAACGTCAGTGCGAGCGCTTTCAACACCACCCTCAGCGCCCAACCCAACTTGGTGATCAACCGTCGAGACATCACCCTTTCTGGCGTGATTGCTGCCACAAAGTTCTACGACGGCAACACATCCGCCGGTATAACTGGCGGCACTTTCAATAATATCGTCGCTGGCGAAACTCTCGCCCTCAGCGGCACCGGCTACTTCAACAGTCCAAACGTCAATGGCGTGAGTACCGTTACTGTGGACGACGTTGCTACGCTCACTCAAGCCGTTGGTGGTACTGGAGCTTGGAGTAACTACAACCTGCTACCCGCTGCAGGTGCCATCACCAGCTCTACCAGCGGAAAAATCACCCCAGTGGCCTTGACGGCCCGTGTGAACGATTCGGCCGTGTTTGTGACCCAGTCGGCCAGCAGTGCCCCTGACATGGGCGTGATGTACACGGGTTTTGTGAATGGCGAGTCGGCCAGCACGGCGCTCAGTGGTTTGGGTGTTCGCACTTATTCTGGTGCGGCTGATTACCCTGTGGCAGGCAGTTACACCCATGTGTACGGCTTGTCTGCTACGCCCTCAGCCAACCATGGCAACTACACCGTGACGGTGGAGCAGGGCGCGTTGACGGTGGTGCCCGCTGACAAATTGTTGATCCGTGTCGACAGCCAAAACAGCGCCTATGGCCAACAAACAGCAGCGGCAGATGGTGTGGCAGGCTTGGGCACCGTGGGGGCTTATTACTGCCTGGATGCGTCCGCGGCTTGCAACGGGGCCAACTTGGTCCGTCTGAATTTGACGCGCTTGTCGCCTAACCGCTGGAAGGCGGCGGACAGCACGGGCAGTTTTGTGGTGTTTGACACGTCCATTTCTGGAGCCAGCTATTCCACGGGCGGCTACCTGAATGTGGGCAATTACCAGTATGCGGCCTCGGAAATCAGCCCTTTGTCTTTGCCCAACGGCAACTTCACCGGGCGTTTCAGCAACGCAGGTGTGTTGACGGTCGATGCGCAGCCCATCACGGCCACTTATTTGGCGTCTGACAAGCGGGTGGACGGCACAGCCAGTGCTCAGGTGGTGTCGACGACTTCCGGGTTTTTCGCGGATGACCTGGTGGCTGACCAGTGGGTGAGTGCCTCTTTTGACACGGCGAGTGTGGGCAATCGGAAAACGGTGTCGATCAACGGCGTTCAGTTGCAGGGCGCAGACCGTGCAAACTACCGCTTGATCAACCCCTTGGCACTGACGACGGCCAACATCTTGCCTGTCGATGTGCCCCAAGAGTCCAAGCCTGCTAAACCTCAGGTGAAGCCTGTGGTGCATTGGTATGAGTTGGGCAATAACGCAGCAGAAAAACGGGTCATCCGCTCAGATGTGGTGCTCCCGGCCGGAGCAGCTGTTGCCTCTGAAGAAGGTCCTGGTTCGGCAGGCGCTGCAGACAACTCTGCTGGGGGCCATCTGGGGGGGCTGGCATCTCGCTCCAAGCCTATCGATGACATGGCAGCCTGTGTGAGCGATGTGGTAACCCCGATGATGCAAGAAGCCCCGTCGTCTTGCGTCTGCAAGCCGACGCCGATAGAGGGGATACAGGTGTGCACAGAGCCGCGTCCCGCTGGGGCAGTCCTCTCTAGAGCCTTGTGAGTGTGAATTTTTGCGGATTACCCGCAGAGTGAATTTTCACGCAGTGAATAAATTGTTTTTGATAAATTAATTGATTTTAATTTCAATTGGATTTATTTTCGATGTAAATGTCACAATATAGTTTGCAGTTGTGTTAATTTGAATTTAAAATTGGCAAATTCGTCTTTTCTGGTGCGTGCCAACGCTGGAATCCAGACGATCAAGCCCGACTTTGAGCGGGTCGCTTTTTTATCTCCAATGAACGCACGCTGTTTCAAAACTGTTTTTTCAGAGCATTCGGGCTGTCTGGTCGCCGTGGGCGAGCACGCCTGCAGCCAGGGCAAGTCGTCGGGTGAATCACCTGCTGGCGCTGCTGTGGCCCCGGGCTCCGCTGTGTCGGTTTTCATTGGGGCGTTGGTCTTGTCGATGGCTTGGGTGGGCTTGGCTTGGGCATCGCCTGTTGCCAATGCGTTGCCCACCGGCGGCCAAGTGGTGCAGGGCGCGGCCAGCATGGTGCAGTCTTCGTCGCCAACGGCCAGCCAACTGACGATCAACCAAACCTCCCAGCGCGCCGCCATCAACTGGCAAAGTTTTGACATTGGCGCTGCCGCCAAAGTGAATGTGGTGCAGCCCAACGCGCAGGCGGTGCTGCTCAACCGCGTGGTGGGCCAAAGCCCGAGCCAAATTTTTGGTCAGCTGCAGGCCAACGGCCATGTGATTTTGGTCAACCCCAATGGCGTGTTGTTTGGCAAGGACGGAAGCGTCAATGCGGGAAGCTTTACCGCGTCTACCTTGGGCATCAGTGATGCCAACTTCATGGCGGGCAACATGGTTTACGAGCGCAACGGCAGCACTGCTGGGGTGGTGAACCAAGGCACGATCCAAGTATCACCGGGTGGCTATGTGGCTTTGCTCGGTGCAAGCGTGAGCAACGAGGGCAAGATCATTGCGCCGCAAGGCGGCGTGGCCTTGGGTTCGGCGGCCGCCATTCGGGTGCCCGTCAGCGGCAGTGGTCGCGTGAAGCTGGAGCTGAAAGTTGCAGACATCAATGCCAGCGTGAGCAACACGGGCCAGATCGTTTCGCAAGGCGGGCAGGTTTACATGCAGGCGCTGGCCCTGAATCAGGCAGCAGCACAAGTCATTCAGTCGGGCAGCATTGACACGAGCGGCGAGCAGGGTGGCGCGGTGCATGTGTTGGCCGACGGCGGCACGATCAAAGTGGATGGCAGCATCACGGCCAACAGCACGGGTACGGACGACAAGGGGCAGACCCGCAAGGGTGGCGACATCGTCATTGGGCGGGATGAAGAGACGGGCGTGTTGGCCCGATACACCGATGTGAGCAGCGCCAAGCTGGAAAGCCAGCGGGGGTTTGTAGAAACTTCGGGGGACCATTTGCGAACGGACGGTGTTTCTGTCAAAGCAGCGCAATGGTTGCTGGACCCTTCTGACATCACCATTTCGAGCGCTGCGGATAGCAATGTGTCGGGCACCAGCCCGGCAGACATCACCCCGACCGGGGGCGATGGGTCCACCAGTGTGGTCAGTGTCAGCACCATCCAGTCCGCGATCAATGCAGGCACCAGTGTCACCATCAAAACCACCAACGCCAGCAACCCAAGCGGCGCAGGCAACATCACCATTGCCAATGCGCTGGCTTTCAACAACCAAGGTGCTACAGACGCGACCTTGAGTTTGGTGGCCGATAACGGCATCACCCAAAACGCCGGGGCGTCCATCACCACCAACGCAGCCAGCACCCAGCGTGTCCACATCAGTTTGACGGCCAATGGCAATCACCAAGGCAACACGGCCGCCAGTGCCAGCAGCCAAGGGGTTGAACTCAGGAGCACCATCAACACCAACGGCATGGTCACGATCTCTGGAACCAACAAGAACACAGGTGCCGGCGCAGGTGTGCAGTTTTCCAATGGCGCCAGCATCACGACCACGTCGGGCTCGGCCATAACAGTTACTGGCACGGCAACGGCTGGAACGGCGTATGGCGTGGGCCTCTTCAACACGCTTATTGATGCGGGTACAACAGGTGATGTTTCAATCATCGGAACATCAGCGGGCAATCATGGCGTTCATAACCCTAACGGGCTCACCACCAACTACAACATGAAGTTGGTGGGCCGCGATGTGATCCTCAATGGCACATCTTCTGGCGCAGGGGCTTCTGGGTTTTACAGCGTTATCGGTCAAAGCGCTGGCAACTTCATTACCGCAGAGCGCGATATATCGATAACAGGTACAACCAATAGCACCACAACGGGTTCGGGCTTGCAATACGCCAAAACGAATTGGCAAACACTTGTCAACAACTACGCGGCAAAGGGTTCGGTTACCCTGACAGGATCGAATACCGCAGTCACCAACACGGATGCTGCGGTGTACCTATTTGGCGTACAAGCTAGCGCCTTGAATGCGGGCAACGTTTCCGTCAACGCCAATACCCAAAATTCGGGTGTCAATGCTATTACGATGACTTCAAACGCATTTAGCAGTCCTTTCGGCTACCAAGGAGGTGCTACCTCATTGGTTTCCGCTGGGGGTGATGTAAATATTCAAGCGAACAAAGGCGGTATTTCTTTGTCGGACGGCGTTCCCAATAGCGTCACGCCGACCACCATCAGTGGTCGAAACATCAGCATCGACAACACCGGTGGCACCATTGATGCAAACACTGGTGCCATCACACGCGGTGCAGGGTCGGGCTCGTCAGGCATTTCGATCAATGATGGCCGCGCATTCAATGCGACAGGCAATATCAACCTTTATGGCGCGGGGACAACCGGCAGTGGTGTGGCCATCAGCGCTGCAGCCACTTTGTCTGCCACGAACATCACCATCAACGGTGAAAACACGGGCACAGGCGGCGCGGCGATCAACATCAGTCATGCCCAATCGTCTCTGACAGCATCGGTTGGCGTGACGCTGACCTCTGGCGGTACAGGTTCAGGCACGTCTTTGGTGGCAGCAGGCAATATTTCTGTAGGCACCCAACTCAGGATCACAACACCCGCTGCCGGTTCCATCGCCGGGGTGATCAGCGGCAATGGCTCCTTGCTCAAAATGGGTGCGGGTCAAACCCGCTTGACGGCCTTTGATGGAACAACTTACGGCACCAACATCTTTTCTGGTGGCACAACAATCAGCCAAGGATCGTTGTTGTTTGGCAATGGCAATGGCAATTACAACAAGACAGCGGGTACAGGAGCCATCACTTTGGGTGATGTCAATACGGGCGCCAGCAATGTGGCTTTGCTGATCGAAAAGGGCAAAGACTCATCACAGGAAAGTGGAAAACTGTCTAGGGCCATCACCGTCACCAGCAACGGTACTGGCACCGCAATGATTGGTGGTGCGACGGGCACGGGAGCCGGTTGGACGGCGATCAATGGCGCGATCACCCTGAATCGGGATGTCATTTTTAATGACTCAACCAGTGACCGTTTGAGCATCGACGGAAAAATCACCGGAACCGGAAACATCACGCTGACCGGCTACCGGCTCACCATGTCTTCCTCGGTTCAGAATGATTTTGTCGGCAGCTTCACCGTAAGTGCTGGCTCGATACTGCAATCGGCTGCAAACGTCAATTTGGCGTTCGCGCAAAGTCACAACCTGATCGTTAACGGCGACTGGCGTTTGTATTCAGCCAACCCAAGCATCAACAGCCTGACGGGCTCTGGAACGGTGACGACCTACAGTGGATCGCCCCTGCTCAGTATTGGCAACAACAACGGCGGAGGTGTGTTCAGTGGCGTCATGAGCGGTGCCCTGAGCTTGACCAAAAATGGCTCAGGTACGCAAATCCTATCCGGAGCAAACAGCTATACAGGCACCACGACCATCAGTGGTGGCACCCTGCAAATTGGCAATGGCGGTACTTCGGGTGCGTTGGGCACTGGCGTCATCACCAATAACTCGGCCTTGGTGTTCAACCGCACCGATACGGCTCTGGTCGTGGGGGCCAAGATTTCGGGCGCAGGCACGGTGACGCAGGCAGGCACCGGAACAACCACGCTGTCGGCCAACAACGATTGGAGTGGCTCGGCCACGGTCAGTGCTGGCACTTTGCAAATTGGCAATGGCGGCACCACAGGCACTTTGGGCACTTCGACCACCGTGACCAGCAATGGCACGCTGGCTTTCAAGCGCAGTGACAACATTTCTGTGGGTCAAAAAATCACAGGCACAGGGGGTTTGACGCAGGCGGGCACAGGCAAAGTGACGCTGATGGACTCCGCAAGCACCAATGGCGTCAACGACTACAGCGGTGTGACCACCATCGTGGCGGGTGGTACTTTGGAAGTCGGTAATGGCGGATCAGCCGGTAATTTGGGCTCGGGCACGATCACCGACAACGGCAGTTTGATCATCAACCGCTCTGATGCTGTGGCTATCAGCCAAGTCATCAGTGGTACGGGGTCTTTGTCGCAATCCGGAACGGGAACCACCACGCTGTCAGGCATCAATACCTATTCTGGCGGCACGAATGTCGTGACTGGCATTTTGAAAATCGGTGATGGCACCAACAACGGGCAGATTGGCTCGAACACGGTCGACATCGCCAGCGGTGCTGTTGTGGATTTCAACGTCAAGGCCAGCTCGTCGGCAAACTATTCAACCACCAACACGTTCACCGGCACGGGAACTCTCAAAAAGTCAGGCGCGGGATCACTGACCTGGGGAAGTGCGTCAGGCGTTTTTGCCATGACGGGCGGATTGATAGACGTTCAAGCGGGATCCTTTACGGGGGCTAACAGTAACAACGAAGTCTGGACCAACAACAAAGCGTCTTTGAATGTGGCGGGTGGTGCTATTTTTGCGGGGGTAGAGGGCAACATCAGGGTGGATGCGCTGACCGGCGGAGGTACCGTCACCTCTGGATGGGGCGGACTTCCATATGGCTTCACCGTGGGTGTCAACGGTGGCTCTGGCACGTTCTCTGGCTCCATTCAAAATGCCAACTCGCAGAATGCCACTTTAACCAAAGTAGGTGCAGGGACGCAAATTCTTACGGGCAACAACACATACTCCGGAACGACCACGATCAGCGATGGTGTTTTGCAAGTGGGCAATGGCGGCACAACGGGAAATTTGGGGACAGGGGGCGTCATCAACAACGCCTCGCTGATCTTCAACCGCAGCAACACACAGACGGTAGCCAACGCCATCAGCGGGTCGGGTACGCTGACCCAGTCGGGCGCAGGTACCACCATCCTCACGGGCAGCAACAGCTACACGGGCGACACCACGATCAGCACCGGCACCTTGCAAGTGGGCAACGGCGGGACCTCGGGTACCTTGGGGGCAGGCGCTGTTGTGGACAACGCCAGTCTGGTTTTCAACCGATCCGATGCACTGCTTGTGAGCAGCGCGATCAGTGGCACCGGCACTTTGGCGCAAGCGGGCGCAGGCACGACCACGCTGGCCGCTGATAACAGCTATGGCGGCACCACCGCAGTGAGTGGCGGTACTTTGCAAGTGGGTAACGGCGGCAGCATCGGCACCTTGGGCGCGGGGGCCGTCACACTCAGCAACAACGCCTTGCTGAGCTATGTGCGCGCTGCCGACACCAGCATTTCGAACAACATTTCGGGCACGGGCAGTGTCTCGGCCAGCATCACTGGCACGGGCAGTGACCTGACGGTGAGCAACGCCATTGCGCTGACAGGCGGCACGGCCAACCTGGCGGCAGACGGCAATTTGTCTGTGACCCAGGGCATCAGTACCACCAACGCCACGACCAGCGCTGTGGTGCTGAACGCGGGCAAAGTCACCAATGCGGGCACCGCCAATGGCGGCGACATTCAATTTTCCGGCAGTGGCAGCGTGGGCGTGGGTGCGGGGGGGCGCGCCACCTTGTTTACCGGTTCACTCGCGGGCAGCACTGGGCTGGGCATTGCCACGGGCAACAACCGCTACAACAGCGACGAACAAAGTCCCAACTACACAGCGGCATTGAGCGGTGGCATTTACGCCATTTACCGCGAAGCGCCCACGCTCAACGTGCGCTTCAATGACGTCAGCAAAACTTACAACGCCCAGGCTTTCACGGGTGGCAATGGCTTGAGCGTGGTTTCTGGCTTCATCAAGGGCGACAGCACCTCTACCTTCAGCAGCATCAACTACAGCGGCACTGCGCAAAACGCCTCCAACGCCGGCACATATGCCATCAGCGGCACGGCGCTGAACAGCCAAGGCTACGCACTGAGCTACACGAGTGGCACGCTCACCGTTAACAAAGCCGACCTGGTGCTGACGGGCTCGCGCGAATACGACGCAGGCACCACCTTCGCGGGTCAGTACCTCACCGCCACAGGTGTTGCGGGCCAAACATTCAGCCTCTCCGGTGCGGGCGACAGCAGTAACCTGGTCAGCAAGCATGTGGCGAGCAACCAAAGTGTCGCCTTGAATTCGGTCACAGGCTTGACCTTGGGCACCAGCAGCAATGGTGGCTTGGCCGACAATTACAACGCCATCAGCACCTCAGGCTCTCTTGTGAGCTTGACGACCAAAGCGGCTTCGGTCAGTGCCACCGAGACCCACGTCACCTACAACGGCAACACGCAGCAGCAGCTATACACCAGCAGCATCATCAGTGGTGACGTCATCTCCGTCAGCGGTCTGGGCAGTGGCACCAATGTGGGCTCCTACACCTCCGCTTTGTCCGTGTCGGGAGCCGATGCAAGCAATTACCACTTCAGTCTGTCCAATGCCGATTTGGTCATTGACAAAGCCAATCTGACTCTATCGGGTAGCCGTGCATACGATGCAAGCACCACCTTTGCAGGCACGCACTTGACGGCCACGGGGGTGAACAACGAGGCTTTCGCCGTGTCAGGTTCAGGCGATGTGAGCAACCTCAGCAGCAAGCATGTACAAACAAACCAGTTGCTGAGCAGTGTGGCGGGTTTGACCGTGGGTGCCAGCACAGGCAGTAACGCCGGCTTGAGCAGCAACTACAACGACTTGAGCACCACCGGCTCCAGCGTGAGCGTGACGCCTCGCACCTTGACCGTGACCGGCGCCAACACCTCCGTGACGTACAACGGCAGTGCTCAAACCAACGCGGGCGCGACCATCGTCGGCAAGCAGGGAAGCGACGATTTCACGGTCGGCGGTTACGGCACGGGCACCAACGCCAGCATCACCTCTTATGCCGACAACCTGAGCGTGACAGGCCTCGGCAACACACTGTTGAGCAACTACGACATCCATTACACCCAAGGTGGCTTGAGCATTGGCAAGGCCAATCTGGTTTTGTCCGGCAGTCGCCAATACGACGCCAGCACCACCTTTGCAGGCACGCACTTGACGGCCACCGGCGTGGCGGGGCAGACCTTCACAGTGATGGGGGCAGGCGATGCCAGTAACTTGGCCAGCCAAAACGTACAAAGCAACCAAGCCCTCAGCAGCATCACGGGCTTGGCACTGGGCTCCAGCGCGAACGGTGGCTTGGTCGACAATTACAACAACATCAGCACCTCCGGCTCCAGCGTGAGCGTGACGCCTCGCACCTTGACCGTGACCGGTGCCAACACCTCCGTGACATACAACGGCAGCGCTCAAACCAACGCGGGCGCGACCATCGTCGGCAAGCAGGGAAGCGACGACTTCACGGTCGGTGGTTACGGCTCGGGCACCAACGCCAGCAACACGTCTTATGCCGACAACCTGAGCATGACAGGCGTCGGCAACACACTGCTGAGCAACTACGACATCCATTACACCCACGGTGGCTTGAGCATTGGCAAGGCCAATCTGGTTTTGTCCGGCAGTCGCCAATACGATGCCAGCACCACTTTTGCAGGTCAGTACCTGGCAGCTACGGGCGTTGCAGGTGAAACTTTCTCGGTGCTTGGTTTGGGGGATGCCAGCAACTTGCTCAGCAAAAACGTCGCCGACAACCAAGGTGTGTCGCTCAACGCCGTCACTGGATTGAACTTGGGCACGAGTACAAACGGGGGCTTGGCTGCCAATTACAACGCTTTGAGCACGGCGGGATCATCTGTTCGTCTGACTACCAAAGCTTTGGCAGCTGCCGCTGCAGTGGCCGACAAGGTTTACGACGGCAACCAGCTTGCAGTGTTGGGAGATTTGAGCGGCTCTGGCGTGGTGGCTGGGGACCGCGTGATTTTCCAAGCCACCAGTGCCCTGTTCAGCGATAAAAATGTTTCTCGCAACGCTGAGGGCCAAGTGTTGGATAAAAACGTGACGGTCAGTGGTTTGTCGCTGTCTGGCGCTGATGCGGGCAATTACGCACTGTCTGTGAACAGTTTCACGACCCAGGCCAAGATCACACCCCTTCAGTTGAGTTTGCAGGCCACGGCGCAAGACAAAACTTATGACGGCACGCGTGCGGCAACGGGCCATGTTTTATGGAGCGGTGTCTTGGGGGCTGACACCTTGGCCGTGACCTGGGGCGATGTTAATTTTGTATCCAAGGACGTGGCCCGGAGCGCGACGGGGCAGGTGCTGGCGAAATCGGTGGTTTTTTCCAACATGCAAATGTCGGGCCAAGACGCAGGCAACTACAGCTTGCCAACAGCGCCGGTCGCTGCGCTGGCCCGGATCACACCAAAGCGGCTGAGCATCGATGGCACCAGCGTCGTGAACAAGCCGCAAGACGGCAACACCGACGCCAAGACCCAAATGGGCCGTTTGACGGGTTTGGTGGAGGCTGAACAATTAGAGGTGCAGGCCATGGCCAGTTTCGATTCGGCCATGGCGGGCAGCAACAAGCCAGTGACGGTTCGCTACCGTCTGAGCGATGGTGCCAACGGTGGTTTGGGGGGTAATTACGAGCTGCCGGATCAAGTGTTGATGGCCAACATTTTTGCTCCAGCAGGGGGCAATTCGGTTCAGCCCATCAAGCCTCCAGTTGACGGACCCTTGGTGAGCACGGATGCTGCGACGGCGACGGTGGTTCAGACAGAGAGCCGAGATGTCTGTTCGTCTGCGACGCCCGAAAAATGCCAATGCCACGCCACCAGTGTTGCCGGTATGGAAATTTGCATGCCGGGCTTGAAAAACATGCTGCCCAGTCCACCTCCAAGAGGCCGCACATTCGTTGAGGCGTCTGGGTTTTGATGGTTCAATCATGGTTTGAGGCATAAAATACACAATTTAACCGGTCTCTAAAGCTTGAACCCTTGCGCATGTGTCCTCGATCCTATTGCTGGTGCAGCGGCCATGAGTTGTTATGGCTGAGATGAAACACGCGTTCAAACGGGTCCTGGCTTTCTTGTTGCTGACCCTTGCAACTTCTTGGGCTGGCGCGCAGTCACGCGATTCGTTGCTTGATTTTTCGATTGTTGCGCCACCATCAGTGGACAAACACAAGATCGTGCAACCTGTGGTGAATTGGCTGACCCGCCCGGATGCCCACCAGTATTGCGAACAAATCAAGGAGCATGAGGGCTTTGCAGTCTGGCAAGAGGGATGTGTTTACTGGACCAAGGCGCCAGCCAGTTGCACTGTGGTGACGACGGGACGAACGACCCATTCACAAGTTGGGCGCTTGTTTTTGCTTTGCCTGAGTGCTGGAGAGCCCACATGACTTGTCGTCTGGGGTTTTGTTGGCGCTTGGTGGTGCTCTGCAGTGTGATGTTTGCTGCCGTGTTACCGATTCAGGCCCAAACGACGGATGTGAACGAGCATCCCGATGCCAATTATGTGCGCAGGTTCAGACCCCCCGCGGTGGACCGCACGCGTTTTGAACCCTTGCCACCAGAGCAACGCATGCTCAATGAGCCCAAGGTCAAGTTCTTGGCGCGCAAGGACGGTTATGAGTTTTGTTCGCGCATCACGGGGGTGCCGATCACGATCACATCGCGGCCTATGGCTTGCGCCTTCTGGAACGTCAAACGCAGGGAGTGCACTGTGGTGACGCCGGAGGTCACGGGCTACAACTATGTGGGCCATGAGTTGCGCCATTGTTTTGAGGGAGCCTTTCATGATTGATGGGCGTCTTCCGGGCAAGAAGGCCGCGCTCGACTTGCGCCGCAGGCAGTGGCTTCAGGCTGCTGCGTCTGTGTTGCTGGCAGGGTTGGCCGTGCCTGCACGGACCCAGGACAGACCGCGCATGAAAGTGGGCTTTATTGCCCGTTACCAGCCCTATAGCTTTTTGCAGGCGGATGGCAGTTTGACGGGCTTTGATGTGGAGGTGGTTCGGGCTCTGCTGAACGCATCGGGCCATGACATGGAGCCTGTGGCGGATTCCTTGTTGAACTTGCGCCAGAAGATGCAAAAGGGTGAAATCGATTTCATTGGCAACCAGTTGCTGGTCACGCCTGAAAACCGGCGTCACTTTGATTTTGTTCGCCCCTACGCCACGATTCAGTTGGTGAGTGTGCTGCACGAGGACGATGACCGTGACTTGATGAGTCTGGATGACTTTCTGGGCAAAAAACTCGGTGTTTTAGCCAACACCGGCATCGAAGATCAAGCCAGGGGGGCATTGGGCAAGTCGGTTCAGGCCTTTGAGCGCATAGAAGATGCCCTGCGTGCCTTGGCCAATAAAAAACTGGATGCGGTCATTGAAGAAAACCTGATTGCCGAATACTTCATCGACAAGGAGGGTTTGCCTCTCAAGGTGGGCGTGCCTTTTGCCGCGCCTATTCGTGTGGGCCTGGCAGTACCCAAAGGCAACAAGGTCATCGAGCAGCGCTTGTCCATGGGGGTGCAAAACCTGGTCAAGGATCAAGGTTTCAAGGCCATATCGACCCGCTGGTTCGGCTTTGACGTCAGCCGCCCGCGGGTGTCGCACGCGTCCAATTCGTGATCACTCTTTGCTGTGCAGGCTTTCTGTAGGTTTGGCCCAAGGCGTGGGTAAGATCATGGCATGCCTTTATCTGTAACTTCTGACCTGACGGGTTTACCCAAAGATGCCCAAAGCATCCTGAATCTGGCGGCCAAGTCCCTTTTCGATGTCTTCGCTTACGCCAGTGAGGGTATGTTGCTGGTGGATCGTTCGGGTACCGTGGTGTGGATCAACGACCAATACAGACGCTATCTGCCGGCTTTGGGCTTTGCCAACGAGCAGGCTTTTGTCGGTCAGCCCGTCTCAGCGGTGGTGCAAAACACGCAGATGCAAAAGGTCTTGGAAACGGGCAAACCGATTCTGATCGACTTGCTGACCAACAAGGCGGGCACCTTTGTGGTGAGCCGTTTCCCCCTGCACGACGATGCAGGTCAGGTGATTGGGGCTTTGGGCGTGGTCTTGTTTGACCAAGCTCAGTCAAATTTGCAACCCTTTTTGGCCAAGTTTTCCTTGATGCAACGCGAGCTGGACGAGGCGCGTGATGCCTTGGCGGTGCAGCGTCGCTCGGGCATCGGCCTGCGACAGGCCCGGCACAGTTTTGCCAGCTTCATTGGCGCCAGTTCGGTCGTGGTTGATCTCAAACGTCAAGCGCGCAGGGCGGCGCAGTCCAGCAGTCCGGTGCTGTTGTTGGGTGAGACGGGCACAGGCAAAGAATTGTTGGCACATGCCATCCATGCTTCATCGCCTCGCGCCAAAGGTCCGCTGGTCAGCGTGAACATAGCGGCGGTGCCCGAGACTTTGCTAGAGGCTGAGTTCTTTGGTGTGGCACCGGGCGCTTATACCGGTGCGGACCGAAAGGGGCGAGACGGCAAATTCAAACTCGCCGATGGCGGCACCTTGTTTCTGGACGAGATAGGCGACATGCCTTTGGGTTTGCAGGCCAAGCTGTTGCGCGCCTTGCAAGAGGGCGAAATGGAACCCTTGGGCTCCAACCGCCTGGTTCCATTTGATGCCCGCATCATCGCGGCCACCTCGCGCGACTTGGTCCAACTGGTCCAGTCGGGCCAGTTCAGGGAGGATTTGTTTTACCGCCTGAATGTGTTGCCCTTGAGGGTGCCGCCCCTGCGAGAGCGCGCAAGCGACATTCCCTCATTGATCGAGGTGCTGGCCGAAGACCTGGCTTTGCGCAGTGACTTGCCGCACCCGGAGTTCAGTCCTCAAGCCGTGGCTTTGTTGGCGGCACAAAATTGGCGTGGCAATGTTCGGGAGCTGCGCAACGTTCTGGAGCAATTGTTGCTGCGCAGCGATACCGGCTTGATGGATGCACCGGAAGTGGCGATGGTCCTGCGCGAGTCTGGCTTGAGTCAGATTTCACCGGTGCCCGTGCAAGTTCCCTCTGCGCGCGTAGCGGTTTGGCCGATGGTCTCGCAAAATCCAGATGCGTTGTTGGCCCCGCTGTCGCAACAGGTGGAGGCCCTGGAGCGGTTGGCCGTGGCCAAAGCCCTTGAAGTCACCCACGGTAACAAGGTGGCTGCCGCCAAAATACTGGGCGTTTCGCGTGCGAAGCTTTACCTTCGCTTGCCGTAATGTGTATTTATTTTGATCATGTGTATTTTTATTGATCATTTGATGTGTATTTAAAAAATACATATTGGCAGTCGCTGATCTGACTGCTTAAAAATATTCATTGTTGACAAGGGTTTAGGATGGTGGTGGTGCTGGATGTTTCTGGCACGGCTTGTGCAAAACGTTTTGCGTAACAAGCGCATGACCATTCCAACAGGAGACCCCTATGTTCCGTCGACACCTCATTTCTCTGGCCGCCTTGGCGGTGGCATCTTCTTTGGCTCCGGCTGTCATGGCCCAGGGCAAAGACATCAAGATCGCCCACATTTACAGCAAGACCGGCCCGCTGGAGGCTTATGGCAAGCAAACCCAAACTGGCTTGATGATGGGCCTGAGCTACGCCACAGGTGGCACCATGGAAGTGGCGGGTCGCAAGATCGTGGTGATCGAAAAAGACGACCAGGGCAAGCCTGACTTGGGCAAGAACCTGCTGGCCGCCGCTTACGGCGACGACAAAGTGGACTTGGCCGTGGGCCCGACCGCTTCGCCCGTGGCGCTGGCCATGCTGCCTGTGGCTGAAGAGTACAAAAAGATTTTGCTGGTCGAGCCTGCTGTGGCCGACTCGATCACCGGAGAGAAGTGGAATAAATACATCTTCCGCACCGGCCGCAACAGCAGCCAGGACGCCATTGCCAACGCCGTGGCGGTGGACAAGGACGGGGTGAGCATCGTCACGATGGCTCAGGACTCGGCCTTTGGCCGTGACGGCGTCAAGGCCTTCAAGGATTCGGTGAAGAAAGCCAAGCTGGTGCACGAAGAGTACCTGCCACCCGCCACCACCGATTTCACGGCCGGTGCCCAGCGCATGATCGACAAGCTCAAGGCTTTGCCTGGCCGTAAGATCATTTTCATCATCTGGGCCGGCGGCAACCCGTTCAAGATCGCCGATATGGACTTGAAGCGCTACGGCATCGAGATCGCCACGGGCGGCAACATCCTGCCCGCGATGGTGGCCTACAAGCAGTTCCCGGGTATGGAAGGCGCAGCCTACTATTACTTCGGCATGCCCAAGAACCCGGTGAACGATGCCATGGTGGCCTCGCACTACCAGCAGTTCAAGTCGCCACCGGACTTCTTCACCGCAGGCGGTTTCTCGGCTGCCATGGCTTTGGTGACAGCGCTGAAAAAAACCAACGGCGACACCAACACCAACAAGCTCATCAGCACCATGGAAGGCATGAGCTTTGACACGCCCAAGGGCAAGATGACCTTCCGCAAGGAAGACCACCAAGCCATGCAAAGCATGTACCACTTCAAGATCAAGATCGACCCTGCATTTGCCTGGGGCGTACCTGAGTTGATCCGCGAGATCAAGCCTGAAGAAATGAACGTGCCGATCCGCAACAAACGCTGAAATGGATCCCGGGTCAAGCCCGGGATGACCGATTCAGGTGCTGACACCCAGGACGTGTCATCTTGGACTTGTCACCCCGGACTTGATCCGGGGTCTATGTCTTCCGTCCCAGAGTTTTTTTTGAACCCACTTCATGCTTGAAACCCAAAACCTGACCGTGCGGTTTGGCGGTCATGTGGCCGTCAACGCGGTTTCGTGCCGCTTTGAACCCGGCACGCTCACGGCCATCGTGGGCCCTAACGGGGCGGGCAAAACGACTTACTTCAACCTGATTTCGGGGCAGTTGCCTGCATCTGCAGGTTCAGTGCACCTGAACAGTCGTGAGCTGACGGGCCTGAGTGCCTCGGCGCGCACCCGTGCAGGTTTGGGCCGGGCGTTTCAGTTGACCAACCTGTTCCCCAATCTGTCGGTGCTCGAAAACGTGCGCCTGGCAGTGCAGGCCACGAAAGAGGGCGCACATCGCAGGGGCCTGAACCTGTGGAGCATCTGGAGCGACCACGCGCAGCTCACGAACCGTGCGCTGGAGATTTTGCAATCCGTCTCGATGACCGCGCAGCAGCACGCCCCGGTGGCCAGCTTGCCGCACGGCGACCAGCGCAAGCTCGAAGTGGCGCTTTTGATGGCACTCGAACCCTCGGTGTACATGTTTGACGAGCCCACCGCAGGCATGAGCCACGACGAAGCGCCGGTGATCCTGGACCTGATAAGGCAGCTTAAAAAAGACAAAACCAAAACCATCTTGCTGGTCGAGCACAAGATGGACGTGGTGCGCGAGCTGGCCGATCGCATCATCGTGTTGCACAACGGTTCTTTGGTAGCCGATGGCGAGCCGGGTGAAGTGATTGCATCCCCCATCGTGCAAGAGGCCTACTTGGGCAAAGCCAGGGAGGCCGCATGAGCAATAACCTGTTGACCTTGGAAGGTGTGCACACGCACATCGGGGCTTACCACATCCTGCACGGGGTGGACTTGGTTGTGCCCCGTGGCGAGCTGACATTGCTTTTGGGCCGCAACGGCGCGGGCAAGACCACCACGCTGCGCACCATCATGGGTTTGTGGCAAGCCTCGCAAGGGCGCATCACCTTTGGCGGTGAAGACATCACGCAGCTCAACACGCCTGCCATTGCGCAAAAAAATATCGCCTATGTGCCTGAAAACATGGGCATCTTCTCGGACCTGACGGTGAAAGAAAACATGCTGCTGGCCGCCCGCAGCGCCAAAAATGCGGCGCAGATGGACGAAGCGCGTTTGCAGTGGATTTTCAAACTCTTTCCGGCGGTCGAGAAATTCTGGAACCACCCGGCGGGCAAGCTCTCGGGTGGGCAAAAGCAGATGCTGGCCGTGTCGCGGGCGATTGTGGAGCCGCGTGATTTGCTCATCATCGACGAGCCCAGCAAGGGCCTGGCCCCGGCCATCATTCAAAACATGATCGAGGCGTTCCAGCAGCTCAAGGCCAGTGGCGTGACGATTTTGCTGGTGGAGCAAAACATCCACTTCGCTCAGCAGCTGGGCGACACCGTGGCTGTGATGGACAACGGCCGCGCGGTGCATGCCGGTCGCATGCAGGCGCTGGCCGAAGACACGGCTTTGCAGCAATCCTTGTTGGGGCTGGCTTTATGAAATTGTTTGAAGACATCGACACGCGCCCCTTGCTGCTGGTTCCAGTGCTGGCTTTGTTGGCATTTCCGTTCATCGGCTCGGGCTCGACCTGGCTCACGCTCACGGTGGCGGGTTTGGCCATGGGCATGATCATCTTCATCATGGCCTCGGGCCTGACGCTGGTGTTTGGCCTGATGGACGTGCTGAACTTCGGTCACGGCCTTTTCATTGCGCTGGGCGCTTTTGTGGCCACCAGCGTCCTGGGCGCCATGGGCGACTGGACCGGCTCGGGCGAGTGGTGGCGCAACATGGTAGCGGTGCTGCCCGCCATGTTGATCGCGATGGCTGTGGCTGCGGCCGTGGGCTTGGCGTTTGAACGCTTCATCGTGCGGCCGGTGTATGGCCAGCACCTCAAGCAAATCCTGATCACCATGGGCGGCATGATCATTGGCGAGGAACTCATCAAGGTTATCTGGGGCCCTCAGCAGATCGCCTTGCCATTGCCCGATGCCATGCGAGGTGCGGTGCTGGTGGGTGATGCCGCGATTGAGAAATACCGCTTGCTGGCCGTGGCCGTGGGCCTGGCCGTATTTGCTTTGCAAATGTGGGTGCTGGGCCGCACCAAGATCGGCTTGTTGATTCGGGCGGGCGTGCAAGACCGTGAAATGGTCGAGTCGCTGGGCTACCGCATCCGCCGCTTGTTTGTGGGCGTGTTTGTTGCGGGCAGTGCCCTGGCGGGCTTGGGCGGTGTCATGTGGGGGCTGTACCAGCAAAACGTGGTGCCGCAAATGGGCGCGCAGGTCAACGTGCTGATTTTCATCGTCATCATCATCGGGGGGCTCGGTTCCACGGGTGGGGCTTTGATCGGCGCCTTGCTGGTGGGCCTGATGGCCAACTACACCGGCTTTCTGGCGCCTAAACTGGCGTTGTTTTCCAACATCGCACTGATGGCAGGCATCTTGCTGTGGCGTCCGCAGGGCGTGTACCCCGTGGCCAACCGCTGAAAGGCCAGACATGTTCAATCGACTCATTTCCAACGACCAGCCGCGCAGCCGCCTGCTGGCCGCTGTGCTGATCGTCATCTTGCTCGGGCTGGCCTTTGCGCCGTTCTTGTTTCCGGGCGTCAAGGCCTTGTCGGTCGCGGCCAAGGTGCTGATTTTCGTGGTGCTCGTGGCGGGCTTTGACTTGCTGCTGGGCTACACCGGCATCGTGAGCTTTGCGCACACCATGTTCTTTGGCATCGGTGCCTATGGCATCGCCATCTCGTCCAACACCTGGGGGCCGACTTGGGGCGCGATCGGGCTGGGTTTTGCGCTCTCGCTGGTGCTCACGCTGGTGCTGTCGTTGGCCATTGGCTTGTTCTCGCTGCGGGTGAGGGCGATCTTTTTCGCCATGATCACGCTGGCCGTGGCCGCTGCTTTCCAGACGCTGGCCTCGCAGTTGTCCGACTTCACCGGCGGCGAAGACGGTCTGAGCTTCAAGCTTCCCGAGCTGCTGTTGCCCAGTACCGAGTTCAGCGACGAGCCCTTCCTGGGCGTGTCGCTGGATGGTCGCCTGCTTTGTTACTACCTGTTGTTTGTGCTTGCGGTGGGCATGCTGCTGTCCCTCTTGCGCATCGTCAACTCGCCCTTTGGCCGCGTGTTGCAGGCCATCCGCGAAAACGAGTTCCGCGCCGAAGCGATTGGTTACCGCGTGGTGGTCTACCGCACGCTGTCGAGTGTGTTGTCGGCGCTCTATGCCTGTGTGGCCGGGGCCATGCTGGCGCTTTGGCTGCGCTACAACGGGCCGGACACCTCGCTCAGCTTTGAAATCATGATGGACGTGTTGCTGATCGTGGTCATTGGCGGCATGGGCACCATCTATGGCGCAGCCATTGGCGCGGTGCTGTTCTTGCTGGCGCAAAGCTATTTGCAGGATTTGCTGCGTTTGGCGAGCGAGGCCACGGCTTCTCTGCCTTTGCTCTCGGCCTTGTTGTCACCTGACCGGTGGTTGCTCTGGCTGGGGCTCTTGTTCGTGTTATCGGTGTACTACTTTCCGACCGGGGTGGTGGGGCGCTTGCGCAGCCGGGCAGCTTTGAAAAACTTGGTGGGAAAGCAAGGTACAGGATCGGCCTCATGACTTTCACGTCTAACTACCTCACCTGTGCCGGTCTGGAAATCCATTACACCGACTGGGGCAAAGCAGAAAAAGGCACTGTGATCGCATGGCACGGCCTGGCCCGCACGGGGCGCGACATGGACGAGCTGGCTGCGCACCTGAGCGCACTCGGCTGGCGCGTGATTTGCCCCGACACGGTGGGGCGCGGTCTGTCGCAGTGGAGCAGCGCTCCCGAGCAGGAGTACTGCCTGGCGTTTTATGCCCGCATTGCGCGAGAGTTGATGGACGGCTTGCAGCTGCGCGCAGTGCATTGGGTGGGCACATCCATGGGCGGCGCGATTGGCACGCTGTGTGCTGCGGGCCTGGCAGAACCTGCACTCAAGCATCGAATTCTGAGCTTGACGCTCAACGACAACGCGCCGGAGCTGGCTCAAGCGGCCATTGAACGCATCAAGGCTTATGCAGGCACGCCGCCATCTTTTGCCACGGTGAGCGAGCTCGAAGCTTTTTTGCGTCAGGTCTACAAGCCCTTTGGCTGGTTGAGCGATGCGCAATGGCGGCGTATGGCCGAAACATCGACGCGCCGTTTGTCAGACGGCCGCGTGACGCCGCATTACGACCCGGCCATGGCGCTGCAATTCACGGCGCACCCCAACGACTATTTGATCTGGTCGCACTATGACGCCATTGAGGTGCCTGTCCTCTTGTTGCGTGGGGTTGATTCTGATCTGGTTCTACCCGCAACGGCCGCTGAAATGCGCCGCAGAGGTCCCGGTGCCCGTGGCCAACTCAAGCACATTGAAGTCCCCGGCTGTGGACACGCGCCAGCGCTGAATGTGTTGCAGCAACTGGAATGGGTGACAGACTTTTTGAACGAAGTCTGAGTTCCGACATACCTTCGCGAGCAGGGGCTCGCTCCCACTTCAACGGGTCATGCGTTCAGACTTTTGCCCCATGCGCCAATGCCCGCGCCCGACTGGCCGCCAAAGCCGCAGCATCAGGTGCTGACAAATCCCAGCTCTGCATGTGGCCCAGGCTGATGTCGGTCAGGGCTTCGATCCACTTTGCATGGTTGTTCAGGCAGGGGACATAGCTGAAACTTTCGCCGCCTGCGTGCAAAAACGCTTCTTGCGCTTCTTGCTGGATTTCTTCCAGCGTCTCGAGGCAGTCGCTCGTAAAGCCCGGGCAGATCACATCGACTTTTTTGACGCCTTGCTGGGCCATGGCGATCAGCGTGGGTTCGGTGTAGGGCTCCAGCCACTTGGCTTTGCCAAAGCGTGACTGGAATGTCAGCTTGTATTGGTCTTTGGACAGGCCCAGGGCTTCGGCCAACAAGCGGCCGGTTTTCATGCACTCGCAGTGGTAAGGGTCGCCCAGTTGCAGCGTGCGTTCGGGCACGCCATGGAAACTCATGACCAGTTGTTCGGCTTGGCCGTGGGCAGCCCAGTGTTCACGCACCGTTTGCGCCAGCGCAGCGATGTAGCGCGGGTCGTCGTGGTAGCGGTTGACAAAGCGCATCTCCGGGATGAGGCGGGTTTTCAGGCCCCAGCGGTAAACGGCGTCGAAAACGCTGGCCGTGGTGGTGCCGCTGTATTGGGGGTAGGCGGGCACGATCAGCACGCGCTGCACGCCTTCGGCTTTGAGGGCGTCGAGCTGCGCCGGGATGGACGGCTGGCCGTAGCGCATGGCGTAACGCACGCTGACCTGGTGCCCGCGCTCTTGCATGGCGGTGCCCAGCGACTGGGCTTGTTGTTCGGTGAAGGCTTTCAGGGGCGAGCCTTGCTCGGTCCAGATGCTGGCGTATTTGGCCGCAGATTTGGCGGGTCGCACGCGCAAGATGATGCCGTGCAGGATCAGCCACCAAATGGGTTTGGGGATCTCGACCACGCGGCTGTCGCCCAAAAATTCGGCCAAATACTTGCGCAGGGCAGGGGCCGTGGGGGCGCTGGGCGTGCCCAAATTGCAATAGAGGACAGCCGTTTTGGCGGCCTGACCATGCCGGAAGGAGGGTTCTTTTTGAAATGCCATGCGGTATTCTCCCACCACCATGATTGACATTTCCCGAATCAAAGCCATTACCCTCGATCTGGACGACACTTTGTGGCCCGTCTGGCCCACCATTGGCCGGGCCGAGGTGGTTTTGCAGACCTGGCTGAGCACCCACGCCCCCGGCGCGGCCGCGCTGTCGGCGGATGCCGAACTCAAAAAAGCCATTCGCGCCGAGATCAACGCCCGCCATGCCGACCGGGCGCACGATTTGTCGTTTTTGCGCCGGGAGTCGATCCGCGCCTTGCTGCATCAAGCCGGAGACCCTGTGCACCTGGCTGAGCCTGCTTTTGAAGCCTTTTTTGCAGAGCGCCAACGGGTGGATTTGTTTGACGACGCGCTTCCTGCTTTGTCTTTTTGGAGCCAGCGCTACCCGGTGGTGGCCCTTTCAAACGGCAATGCCGACGTGCACCGTGTGGGCATTGGCCAGCACTTTCACGCCAGCGTGAGTGCCCAGTCGCTGGGCGTGGCCAAGCCGGACTTGCGCATTTTTGTTGCGGGCGCCGCAGCGGCGGGTGTGCAGCCGAATGAAGTGCTGCACATTGGCGACGACGCGCACGCCGACTGCGTGGGCGCATTGGCCGCAGGCATGCAGGTGGCTTGGCTCAACCGCGAAGGCCACGACTGGACCCATGGCGACATGCGCCCACATCTCGACGTGCGGGACCTGCACGCGCTGTGCGCCAGCTGGCCTGATTACCAACCCTGAGGAGACCGACATGACTTTGAAGATTTACGGCATTGGCCCATCGCGTGCTGCACGTCCCATCTGGACGGCTTTGGAGTTGGGTGTGCCGTTCGATCTCATTTCCACACCCTATGCAGGTGGGGCGACACGCACGCCCGAGTTTTTGGCGATCAACCCGAATGGCCATATTCCAGTTCTGATCGACGAGCGTGCCGAGGGCGCCATCACTGTGTGGGAGAGCATGGCTTGCGCCTTGTACATCGCCCGAGTGCATGGCAAAGCCGACGGCCAAACGATTGCACCCGCCACGCCCCGCGAAGAAGCCGAGGCCTTGCGTTGGAGCTTTTGGACAGTGTCTGAGTTGGAGGCGGATGCGCTCACGGTGCTGATGCACCGCATGGCCATGCCCGAAGACCAGCGCAAGCCCGAGCTGGCGGATAAGGCCGAGAGCCGCCTGAAAGTGCCGCTGGCCGTGCTGGAGAAACACTTGCAAGCGCAGCACGCCAAAGGCGAGGCTTACTTGGCTGCCAACCGTTTCACCGTGGCCGATGTGTGTGTGGCCAGCGTGGCCAGCTGGGTGCGCCCGGCGGCTGTGTTGCTGGCCCAATACCCGGCGGTGTCGAGCTGGCTCAAAGTTTGTCTGGATCGGCCCGCGCAGGCTCAGGCACGGGCCATGAAGTGATCAGAACCGCCCCAGCGCCTGCATCTTCCAAGCCAGCCACAGCTTGCGCAGCGGCGTGAGCGCAATGCGCTGGTGCAGCACCTGATAACCCGAGGCCTCGATCTCGCGCAGCAAGGTGCGGTAGATGCTGGCCATCATCAGGCCGGGTTTTTGGGCGCGGCGGTCGGCCGCAGGCAGCAGGGCCAGGGCTTCGTCGTACAGGGCGTGGGCGCGTTCGGTCTGGAACTTCATCAGCGCGGTGAAGCGGTCTGAATAGTCGCGCTGCATCAGTTCGTTGGCTTTGACACCAAAGCGCTGTTGCTCATCGAGTGGCAGGTAAATCCTCCCGCGCATGGCGTCTTCGCCCACGTCGCGGATGATGTTGGTCATTTGAAAAGCCAGGCCCAGCTTGTGCGCATAAGCCGTGGTCGCTTCGTCGGTCTGGCCAAAGATGCGGGCGGCGACTTCGCCCACCACACCGGCCACCAAGTGGCAGTATTTGGTCAGGCCCGCAAAGTCCAGATACCGGGTTTGGTTCAGGTCCATCTGGCAGCCTTCGATCACGGCCATCAGGTGGCGGCTTTCGATGCCAAAGGCGGGGGCAAGTGGCATGAGGGCGTGCATCACCGGGTGGCTGGGCTGTCCGGCGTAGGCTTGTTGCACTTCTTTTTGCCACCAGGCGAGTTTGGTCGCGGCCACGCCGGGGTCTTTGATCTCATCGACCACATCGTCAACTTCGCGGCAGAAGGCATAAAAAGCGGTGATGGCCGCACGGCGCTCTGGCGGGAGGAAGAGGAAGGCGTAATAAAAGCTGCTGCCCGAGGCGGCGGCTTTTTGCTGGACGTAGTCTTGCGGGCTCATGGGCTGGGATTCTCGCATTCAAAGCGCCAGATCAAGGCTGCGGCTGACCGGACCATCGGAGAAATTCTTTTTGCAGAACGGCAGCAGACCCGAGGCCCAAGGCGATGCGCCAAAGCAGGGCGCGCACTTCGTGGCGCGGCATTTTGACGCGCTGGTTCAGGGACGCAGGCCCGGCCTGGCGCAGCAGCGCCACGGTGCGCGCACCGATCAGGGCAGGCAGGGCGCTGGCCAGACACAGCCGTAAGGGCTTGAGCGCCAGGGCGTAGCGCATGCCGTCGGCCAGTTGGGCCTGGGTGTGGTCCAGCCACTGGGTGTAGAGCGGGGCCAGGGCGTGCAGGGTGTCTGCATTTGGGGTTCGAGCCGCTTGCTCCAGCATGGCCGGGGTCAGGCCCGCCTGCCTCAGCGTCTCCTCCGGCCAGTAGCAGCGGCCAGCGGTGAGGTCCGCTCCGGCATCGCGAATGATGTTCAGGCGCTGCAATCCCATGCCGTATTCCCGCCCAATACGCAGCATTTCGGCCTGCGGCAACAGGCTGTAGCCCGGCAGGTGACGGCCGCACAGTTCGGTCCAGAACTCGCCCACGCAACCGGCCACCAGCCAGGTGTAGTCGGCCAGTTCGGCTTCGGTTTGCAAAGCCTGCAGGCCTGGGCCAAAGCGGGTCATGTCCAGCTGTTGGCCCCGGGTGATGTGGCCCAGTACTTGGCGCACGCTGGCTTGGTCGTCGGGGTGCAGGGTGTGCAGAAGCGGCAGGCATTGGGGCAGGGCCTGCATCAGGGCGCGTTCATGCGGGTCGGTTTGTTGTGCGGCAAAGGCCTGGCTCAGGCGGGACAGCTCGCCGCTCCCTTCGGCCGAAGGGTCCTGCGCGGCAATCGTCTTCGTCATGAGGTCCAGCAAGACCTGACGCTCGGCCAGGGGCAGGGCGGTGGTGTCGGCCACCGTGTCGGTGGCGCGGGCCAGCAGGTAGCCGATGGCCACCGGGGCTTGCAGCGCGGCTGGCAACAGGCGAATGGACAGGTCGAACGAGCGTGACACATGGCGCAGCAGCTGGCGCTGGGCGGCATTCAGGCCCGGACGCGCTGGGGTGGACGGTAATAGGGGGGGCTTGATCATGGTCAATCCCTATTGTCGCTTGACAGGTCGGGGTACTTTGAATAGATTACTAACCAGTCAGTCATTATTATTTTTTCTGGATTCCCCATGCCTTTTTTGATGCCACTCGCCGCTCGGCGGGTTATTGGTTTGTCCGCGCTCGCCGCTTTGGTGACTGCTTTGGTGGCATGTTCCAAAGCCGAAGCCCCTCAAGAGCCCCTGCGTTCGGTCAAGCTGCTCACGGTTGCTGGCAGTGATTTGAACCTGGGTGGCGAGTACGCGGCCGAGGTGCGGGCGCGTGTGGAGTCGCGCTTGGGCTTTCGGGTGGGGGGCAAGCTGGTGCAGCGGCCCGCTGAGCCGGGGCAACGTGTGGCCGCTGGCCAGTTGCTGGCGCTGGTGGATGCGCAAGACTTTCAGCTGGCCGCGCAAGCCGCCCAAGCCCAGGTGAGTGCCGCGCAAAGTCAGCGCGATTTGGCCGCGGCCGAATTCAAGCGTTTTGAGGCGCTGAAGGCGCAAAACTTCATCAGCGGTGCCGAATTGGAACGGCGCGAGGCCAGCCTGAAGGCCGCCGACGCAGCGCTGAACCAGGCCAAAGCGCAGGCGCAGGCGCAGGGCAACCAGGCGGGTTACGCCCGCTTGACGGCCATCCATGCGGGTGTGATCACGGCCGTGGAGGCCGAAGTGGGGCAGGTGGTGTCGGCGGGTCAGCCGGTGCTGCGTTTAGCCCACGATGGCCCGCGCGATGCGGCGTTTGCCGTGTCCGAGTCGGCCATCATGGCGATCCGGGTCGGCCAAAGCATGCAGGCCACGGTATTGAGCACCGGGCAGATGGTGCAAGGCACGGTGCGCGAAATGGCGGCCAGTGCCGACCCGGTCACGCGCACCTATGCGGTCAAGCTGGCGCTGGCTCCGGGCGTGGCCTTGCCTTTGGGGGCCACTTTGAATGTGCGCGCACCCGGGGTGTCCGGTTCTACGGTCTCGGCCATCAAACTGCCCACCAGCGCTTTGCGCCAGGAGGGGCAGGGCACGGCGGTTTGGGTGCTGGATGAGGCCACCATGACGGTTAACAGCCAGGCGGTGCAGTTGGGTATGGTCGATGGCAACGAGGTGGTGGTCACCTCTGGACTCCAGCCCGGACAAAAGGTGGTGAGTGCCGGGGTGCATGTGTTGTCACCCGGTCAGAAGGTGACTGTTTACAGCCCTGACGGCAAAGTGCCCGCTTCGGCCCCTGCTGCAGCCACCCCAAGGTGATGGAATGAGCAGCACCGACAACACCCGATTCAACCTCTCGCGCTGGGCGCTGGAGCACCCGGCCCTGACGCGCTACCTGATGGTGGTGCTCATGGTGCTGGGCATTGCGTCTTATTTCCAGCTCGGGCAGGACGAAGACCCGCCCTTCACCTTCCGCGCCATGGTGGTGCGGGCTTATTGGCCGGGTGCCACGGCCGAACAAGTGGCCGAGCAGGTGACCGACAAGATCGAGCGCACGCTGCAGGAGGTGCCGTTTGCCGACAAGATCCGCAGCTATTCCAAGCCGGGCGAGGCGCAGATCATTTTTCAGATCAAGGACAACTCGGACCCCGGGGCAGTGCCGCACATTTGGTATACCGTGCGCAAAAAGATCGGCGACATGCGCGGCAGCTTGCCGCCGGGTGTGATCGGGTCGTTTTTCAATGACGATTTTGGTGATGTGTTCGGCGTGATTTACGCCTTGGGCGGCGAGGGTTTCACGCCCGCCGAAATCAAGACCCAGGCCGACAGCTTGCGCCAGCAGCTGCTGCGCGTCCCCGATGTGGCCAAGGTCGAATTGTTTGGCGTGCAAGACGAGAAGGTGTTTGTCGAGGTCTCACAAAAACGGCTCTCGCAAATGGGCCTGGACATGACCTCGGTGGTGGCCCAGCTGAACCAGCAAAACGCGGTGGAATCGGCAGGCAGCATCCAGTCACCCGCCGATGTGGTGCAGGTGCGGGTGGGCGGCCAGTTTCAGAGTCTGGACGATTTGAAGGCCTTGCCCATTCGCGGTGCGTCGGGCACGCAAATCCGCCTGTCAGATATCGCCACGGTGAGCCGGGGTTATGCCGATCCGGCCAATGTGAAGGTGCGCCACGATGGTCAAGAGGTCATTGCGCTGGGCGTGTCCATGGCCAAAGGCGGCGACATCATCGCGCTGGGCAAGTCCTTGCGCTTGGCGATCACAGCCACGCAGGCCAGCTTGCCAGCAGGCATGAGCCTGACCCAAGTGCAGGACCAGCCCAGCGCGGTGGCCAGTTCGGTCAACGAGTTCATCAAGGTGTTGATCGAGGCCGTGGTCATTGTGTTGGCGGTGAGCTTTTTGGCGCTGGGCCTGCACAAGCGGCCTGGCCAACACCCTGTGTGGCGGCGCTGGACTTTGGACATTCGCCCCGGTTTGGTGGTGGGCATCACCATCCCGCTGGTGCTGGCGGTGACTTTTTTGGCCATGCATTACTTTGGCATCGGATTGCACAAGATCTCGCTGGGCTCTCTGATCATCGCTTTGGGCTTGCTGGTGGACGACGCCATCATTGCGGTGGAGATGATGGTGCGCAAAATGGAAGAGGGCTACGACAAGGTGCGCGCAGCCACCTTTGCCTATGAACTCACCGCCATGCCCATGCTGACGGGCACCTTGATTACGGCAGCAGGTTTCTTACCGATTGGCATGGCCAAGTCCATGACGGGTGAATACACCTTCGCGATTTTTGCGGTCACGGTGGTGGCGCTGTTGGTCAGTTGGGTGGCTTCGGTTTACTTTGTGCCTTATCTGGGGGCTTGGCTGCTCAAGCCGCCCGCCCACGCTGTGTCTGCTGAACACCTGGATTCGCCCGAGATGTTCGACACGCCGTTTTACCGGCACTTTCGCGCTTGGGTGACGTGGTGCGTCACACACCGCTGGAAGACGATTGGCATCACCATCGCGTTGTTTGCGTTGGGCATGGTGGGCATGGGCAAGGTGCAGCAACAGTTCTTTCCCGATTCTTCACGCCCGGAAATCATGGTGGACTTGTGGTTGCCCGAGGGCTCGCCGGTCAAGGCCAGTGAAGACATCACGCGGCGGGTGGAGCAGCGCTTGGCCCAAGAAGATGGTGTGAAGTCGGTCACGGCCTGGGTCGGCTCGGGCGTGCCGCGGTTTTACCTGCCGCTGGATCAAGTCTTTCCACAGACCAACGTGTCGCAGTTGATCGTGCAGCCGACCGATCTGAAAACCCGAGAAGTGCTGCGTGCCAAATTGCCTGCTTTGCTGGCGCAAGAGTTTCCCGAAGTGCGCGGGCGTGTGAAATTGCTGCCCAACGGCCCGCCCGTGCCTTACCCGGTGCAGTTCCGCGTGGTGGGGTCGGACCCCAAGGTCTTGCGCCTGAAGGCCGACGAGATCAAGGCCCAGATGCGCCAGAACCCCAACACACGTGGCGTGAACGACAACTGGAACGAGTCGGTTAAGTCGGTGCGCTTGGAGGTTGACCAGGCCAAAGCTCGCGCTTTGGGCGTGAGCAGCCAGTCCATCGCACAGGCCTCGCGCACTTTGCTGTCAGGCAGCGCGGTAGGGCAGTACCGTGACGGCGACAAGCTGATCGAGATCGTGCTGCGCCAGCCATTGGCCGAGCGCGATGCCTTGTCGGACCTGGGCCAGGCGTATGTGCCCACGGCCTCGGGGCGATTCATTCCCTTGCTGCAAATTGCCACGCCGGTATTGGCTTGGGAGCCGGGCGTCATGTGGCGCGAGGGGCGGCAGTTCGCCATCACCGTGCAGGCCGACATCGCCGAGGGCCTGCAGGGCGCCACCGTGACGGCGCAGTTGCTGCCCGAGCTCAAAAAGACCGAGGCCACTTGGCAAGGCCAGGGCTTGAACGGCTACCGCATCGAGGTGGCGGGTGCGGTGGAAGAAAGCGCCAAAGGCTCGGCGTCCATCGCAGCGGGTGTGCCGGTCATGCTGTTCATCACCTTCACCTTGCTCATGCTGCAGCTGCAAAGCTTCAGCCGCGCGATGCTCGTGTTTTTGACAGGGCCTTTGGGTATGGCGGGTGTGGCCGGTGCTTTGTTGGTGCTGGACCGCCCCTTTGGCTTTGTGGCCCTGCTGGGCGTGATTGCGCTCATGGGCATGATCCAGCGCAACTCGGTCATCTTGATCGATCAGATTGAGCAAGATCGGGCGGCAGGCATGCCCCCGTGGCAGGCGATTGTCGAATCGGCGGTGCGGCGCTTGCGCCCCATCGTGCTCACGGCCGCAGCGGCAGTGCTGGCCATGATTCCGCTGTCGCGCAGCATCTTTTGGGGGCCGATGGCGGTGGCCATCATGGGCGGTCTGATCGTGGCCACAGCCTTGACGCTGCTGGCGCTGCCTGCGATGTACGCTGCGTGGTTCAGAATTGAGCGCCCAAATCAAGCCCGTGCCTGAAATTGCCCAATTGAACCGGCTAAAATAGAAAGTTGACCGATTTCAACCGGGCGGTCAGGTGCGTCAGATGGCTTTCGATCCATCCAGCGGGCCTGTCGCCCTTTTTGTTTGGACCTGCGCGGGTGGCGAAATTGGTAGACGCACCAGGTTTAGGTCCTGACGGTGGCAACACTGTGCGGGTTCGAGTCCCGCCCCGCGCACCAACCGACTTCTGGCCGATGGTTTAACCAGCGGCCTGAGAGACATTCAATTAACCGAGAACGACGATGACTGTGACTGTTGAAACCCTTGAAAAGCTGGAACGCAAGATCACCCTGACTGTGCCCGTGACGGCCATTCAGTCCGAAGTGGATGCACGCCTGAAGAAAATGGCCCGCACGGTCAAGATGGACGGTTTCCGTCCCGGCAAAGTGCCCATGAACGTGGTCGCCCAGCGCTATGGTTACTCGGTTCAGTACGAAGTCCTGAACGACAAAGTGGGCGAGGCTTTCGCCGTGGCCGCCAACGAAGCCCAAGTGCGCGTGGCTGGTCAGCCCCGCATCTCTGAAAAAGAAGGCGCGCCTGAAGGCGAGTTGAACTTTGAAGCCATTTTCGAGGTGTACCCCGAAGTCAAGCTGGGCAATTTGGCCGACACCGAAGTCGAAAAACTGACGGCCGAAGTCTCTGACGCCGCCATTGACAAGACCGTGGACATCCTGCGCAAGCAGCGCCGCAC
>JBIKSF010000165.1:0-3006 GCA_044348785.1 Limnohabitans sp. | reverse complement strand
TAACCTGCAGCAGCACGTTGTAAATGTCCGGATGGGCTTTTTCGATCTCATCGAGCAAGAGCACGCAATGGGGCTTCTTGGTCACGGCTTCGGTCAACAGACCACCTTGGTCAAAGCCCACATAGCCGGGAGGCGCGCCGATCAGGCGACTGACAGCATGGCGCTCCATATACTCGGACATGTCAAAGCGGATCAGGTCAATGCCCAAGATGTACGCCAATTGCTTGGCGGCCTCGGTTTTGCCGACGCCAGTGGGGCCAGAGAACAAGAAGGAGCCAATCGGCTTGTCGGTCTTGCCCAAACCCGAGCGGGCCATCTTGACGGCCGAAGCCAGCACTTCAATCGCTTTGTCCTGACCGAAAACCACCGACTTCAGGTCGCGCTCGATGGTCTGGAGTTTGCTGCGATCGTCGTTTGAAACGTTGGCCGGCGGAATACGCGCGATCTTGGCGACGATGTCTTCGATCTCGGTCTTGCCGATCGTTTTCTTGCGCTTGGATGCCACTTGAATGCGTTGGGCCGCACCGGCTTCGTCGATCACGTCAATCGCCTTGTCAGGCAACTGGCGGTCGTTGATGAACTTGGCCGACAACTCGGCGGCGGCCTGCAAAGCGGCGATGGTGTATTTGACGCTGTGGTGGTCTTCAAAACGGCTCTTGAGGCCCTTGAGGATATCCACCGTCTCGGAGACCGTGGGCTCGACCACATCCACTTTTTGGAAGCGGCGCGACAAGGCCGCGTCTTTTTCGAAGATGCCCCGGTATTCGGTGAAGGTGGTCGCGCCAATGCACTTGAGCTGACCACTCGACAAGGCAGGTTTGAGCAGGTTGGACGCGTCGAGCGTGCCGCCTGAAGCAGCACCTGCACCGATCAGGGTGTGGATTTCGTCGATGAACAGAATGCCGTTGGGCTTGTCTTTGAGTGACTTGAGCACACCTTTGAGGCGTTGTTCGAAATCACCCCGGTACTTGGTGCCTGCGAGCAAAGCGCCCATGTCGAGTGAGTACACCGTGGCCTCGGCCAGGATGTCAGGAACAGTGCCTTGTGTGATGCGCCAAGCCAAGCCTTCGGCAATCGCGGTTTTACCCACGCCAGCTTCGCCCACCAGCAGTGGGTTGTTCTTGCGGCGGCGGCACAGGATCTGGATCGTGCGCTCGACTTCGTATTCACGGCCGATCAACGGATCGATCTTGCCTTCTTTGGCCGCCTGGTTCAGGTTGTTGGTGTATTGCTCCAAAGGCGATGCCTTTTCGTTGCGCTCGCCCCCGTTGCCGCCTTCTTCGCCTTCAGAACTGGCCGGATTTTCGGCCGATTTAGCCGCTTCTGGTGGGTCGCTCTTGCGGATGCCGTGCGCAATGAAGTTGACCACGTCCAGACGTGTGATGCCCTGCTGGTGCAGGTAATACACAGCGTGCGAATCTTTTTCGCCAAAAATGGCGACCAGCACATTGGCACCGGTGACCTCTTTTTTGCCACTGCCTGTGGACTGCACATGCATGATGGCCCGCTGGATCACACGCTGAAAGCCCAAGGTGGGTTGCGTGTCAACTTCTTCTGTGCCAGCCACTTGAGGCGTGTTGTCCTTGATGAAATTTCCCAAGGCTTTTCGTAAATCATCAATATTGGCAGCACAAGCGCGAAGGACCTCAGCAGCGCTGGGGTTGTCGAGCAAAGCCAACAACAAATGTTCGACGGTAATGAATTCGTGGCGTTGCTGACGGGCTTCAACAAAGGCCATGTGCAAACTGACTTCCAATTCCTGGGCAATCATGTGATTTCCTTTTTGCCTTGCTGAGAGAGATAAAGAAGATGTGGGGGGGAAACCACACTATTCAATGGGTTCACTGACACATTGCAGCGGGTGACCCGCCTGTTTGGCAGCATCGAGCACCTGGTCCACTTTGGTGGCGGCGACATCACGGGAATAAACCCCGCACACACCTTTGCCGTCCAGATGGATCTTGAGCATGATTTGCGTTGCTGCCTCACGGTCCTTGCTGAAAAACTCCTGAATCACCATCACCACGAACTCCATGGGGGTGTAGTCATCGTTCAGCATGGCCACCTGGTACATCTGTGGCGGTTCTATTTTTTGGGCTCGGCGTTCCAGAACCACCGAATCACCACCATCGGGCGCTCGGGGGGTCACGGTCGGCAGCGTAGGGTTTGCAGGTTTTTTCGTTGCCATGAATTCATTCTATAGACGCTTTGGGCCATCTTGAGACGGACCAAAACAAAAGTCTTGAATGGAAATGGTCATCGTGACGGGTATCGGGGAAAACCTCACATTGACAGAATTGATAATCGCGAATCACACTGAGCGGAACAATATGGAGACATCGCATGCCCAGTGGTACGGTCAAATGGTTCAACGATGCCAAAGGTTTTGGCTTCATACAGCCCGATGGCGGTGGACCAGACGCTTTCGCCCACTTTTCGGCCATCCAGTCAGAGGGCTACAAAAGCCTTAAGGAAGGCGCCCGCGTCAGCTTTGAGCTGAGCGAAGGCAGCAAAGGGCTGATGGCCGGTAATATCCAGGCCGAATTGGACGCTCCTGAGGCTTCCCAGCCCAATACAGCAACGAATCCTAGCTCCGCTGATTGAGTCTTGGGGTCATGGAGGGTCCGAACAGCCCTTGAAAGTGTGGGACTGCCTTTATCCTATGGCTTTTACACTTGGCCCTGCTGCTTCAGACCATGAACATTTCCGTATCCTCGCTCCTGCCTGCGGCCCGCAAATGGCGAATCTTTGGCGCTTTGGCCCTGACATCGCTTTGCTCCAATGCTTGGACCCAAAACGGTCCGCAGCTGAATTTACCCAGAACCCAACTGCAAGCGGGCATGCACCGGCTGGATGTGCAACTGGCCCAAACCCCCGACCAGCGGCAAATCGGTCTGATGTGGCGCAAGGACATGCCACAACATGAGGGCATGCTGTTTGTGTTCGAACAAGCGACAACCCAGTGCTTTTGGATGCGCAACACCCTGATTCCATTGACAGCCGCAT
>JBIKSF010000164.1:0-3064 GCA_044348785.1 Limnohabitans sp. | reverse complement strand
CCATGATGGGCGGCCCCATCGATGCACGCAAGTCGCCCACTTCGGTGAACAACCTGGCCACCAACAAGAGCTTTGAGTGGTTCGAGAACAACGTGATTTACCGCGTTCCGCCAAACTTCCCAGGCGCAGGCCGTCGTGTCTACCCCGGCTTTTTGCAGTACACCGGCTTCGTGGCCATGAACCCTGACCGCCATGCCACCAGCCATTACGACTACTTCAAAGACCTGATCAAGGGTGACGACGCCAGCGCCGAAGCTCACCGCAAGTTCTATGACGAGTACAACGCGGTGCTGGACATGGACGCCGATTACTACCTGGAGACCATCGCCACCGTGTTCCAGGACTTCAAACTGGTCAACGGGACTTGGGACGTCAAAGGCGTCGATGGCAAAGTCGAGCGCGTGCGCCCTCAAGACATCAAGGGCACCGCGCTCATGACGGTCGAAGGCGAGCTGGACGACATTTCTGGCTCGGGCCAGACCCGCGCGGCACAAGACCTCTGCAGCGGCGTGCCCGCCAGCGAGCGCCAGCACTTGGAAGTGCCCGGCGCAGGCCATTACGGTATCTTCAGTGGCCGCCGCTGGCGCGACATCGTGTACCCGCAGCTGGTTAAGTTCATCCTGAACCACGCGCCCAAGGCGGCTGCCAAAGGTTCTGCAACTGCCCAGCCCAAGTTGACCAGCCCAGCAGCCAAAAAAGCGGTGAAATCCAAACCCGAGCAAGTGGTGGTGAAGACAGCCAGCAAGCCCGTGGCCAAAGCTACCCGCAAAGCCGCTGCAGTCACCAAGCCCAAGGCCGCTGTCAAAACTGCTTGGGTTGAACCCAAGAAAAAAGCCTGAGGCCCATGCCCGCTTCTTCAAGAACAGCGCCTGAGACCCAGGCGCTTTTTCTATTGCTCAACGACGCCCTGCCCCAAACCCAGTGCACACGTTGCGGCTTCCCCGATTGCGCCAGCTATGCCCGCGCCATGGCCGAAGAGCAAACGCCGATCAACCAATGCCCACCGGGTGGACAAGCGGGGATTGAACGTCTGGCCGCACTGACTGGCCAGCCGGTGATCCCACTGAACCCTGAACACGGCCAAGAGGGGCCACGCCATGTGGCCATCATTGACGAGGCTTGGTGCATCGGCTGCACGCTGTGCATCAAGGCCTGTCCGACCGATGCGATTTTGGGGGCCAACAAGTTGATGCACACCGTGATCGAGCCTTGGTGCACGGGGTGTGAGCTGTGCATTCCAGTGTGCCCGGTGGACTGCATCCAACTCGAAAACGTGACAGGCGAGCAAACCGGCTGGGCCGCTTGGTCTGCCGATCAAGCCGGTATGGCGCGCCAGCGTTATGCATCTCGCCAGCAGCGACTGGTGCGAGAGGAGCAGGCACACCAACAGCACATGCAAGCCAAAGCCGAACACAAACTGGCCGACCTGAGCACACACACCAAAGGCACCGAGAACGCGCCCGAAGTGGACCGCAAGCGCGCCATCATCGAAGCGGCACTCGCCAAAGCAAAAGCCCGCCAAGCTGGAGCCTGACGGGCCTGAGGGTCCAGGCAAAATCAGCCCCCAGCCTCAACCTTTGCAGCCATCTGATTCGGCTTTTGTCACCACCTGATTCGGCCTTTGTCACCACCTGATTCGACTTTTGTCACCCCCGACTTGATCGGGGGTCCATGGCTTCGGCCACCATGGATACCCGCGTTCGCGGGCATGACACTTCATTCCTGATCGGACCTTCAGATCCGAATCAACTCAATGCGCGTTGGCTGCCAAAGCCGCAAACGCCTTGACCACCTCGGACGGCGCCTGCACCAGCTCGATCAACACACCCTCGCCGCCAATCGGGAACTCTTCGTTCGCTTTGGGGTGCAAAAACGTGATGTCAAACCCAGCGGCCCCCTTGCGGATGCCACCGGGCGCAAAGCGCACACCTTGCGCAGTCAGCCACTCCACCGCCACTGGCAGGTCGTCGATCCACAGACCGATGTGGTTGAGCGGTGTGGTGTGCACGGCGGGCTTTTTCTCGGGGTCCAGCGGCTGCATCAGATCCACCTCGACCTTGAAAGGGCCGGTGCCGATGGCGCAGATGTCTTCGTCCACGTTCTCGCGTTCGCTTTTGAAGGTGCCGGTCACCTCCAGGCCCAACATATCGACCCACAGCTTTTGCAAACGCGATTTGTCAGGTCCGCCGATGGCGATTTGCTGGACGCCCAGCACTTTGAAGGGGCGTGTCATTTATTCAAACTCCACAATCATTTGGTCCACCGTGAGCGACTCGCCTTTGGACGCGACCACTTTCTTCACAACGCCGTCTTGCGCCGCGAACAGCACGTTTTCCATCTTCATGGCTTCGATCACGGCCACACGTTCGCCCGCTTGCACCTTCTGGCCTGGCTGCACCGCCACATCGACCAAGAGGCCTGGCATGGGCGACAACACAAAACGGCTCAGGTCAGGTGGCGCTTTGTAAGGCATCAGCTTGTGCAACTCGGCCATGCGCGGCGACATCACCAGCGCTTCGATGCGGGTGCCGTTGTGCTGCACTTGCAGGGCCAGCGGGTTCTTCAGGGTGCCGCGTTCGATTTGCGCCGTGAACGGCTTGCCATTGCAAGTGCCTTCGATGCGGATGTCGTTCAAGCGCGAGTTGCTCTCGATGGCGTAGGTTTTGCCTTCCACTGTGATTTGTGCCACACCAGGCCTGCCGGTGAATTCGTCCACATGCACAGACACATAGCGGTTGTTGCCGCCCTGCCCCAGCTCGACCACGGCATAGTCCTGGCCAATCTTGACGTCGTATCCGGGCAACTGTCCACTGAGGTTGGCTGCGCGTTGACGCGACTTGCGGCGCACGAATGCGGCCAAGGCTGCCAAAAAGTCGTGGTCGTCGTGCGGCACGTCTTCGGCGCGAAAGCCTTTGCTGTATTGCTCGGCAATGAAGCCGGTGTTGAAGTCACCCGACACAAAGCGAGGGTGGGCCAACAACGCGGCTTGGAAGGGAATGTTGGAGCTGATGCCACGGATCACAAAACCGTTCAGGGCTTCGCGCATTTTGGCGATCGCATCGTT
>JBIKSF010000009.1:0-34223 GCA_044348785.1 Limnohabitans sp. | reverse complement strand
TTGACGTATTTGGCTTCTTTGTCGGCCTCGGAATAGACCATCACCGCCTTGACGCCCAGTTCGCGACAAGCGCGCTGGATGCGCAAGGCGATTTCGCCTCGGTTGGCGACCAGGATTTTCTTGAACATGAAATCCCCGATGCGTTATTCGACGATGAAAAGAGGCTGACCGTATTCCACGGCCTGACCGTTTTCACACAGGATTTGCGTCACGGTGCCGGACTTGTCGGACTCGATCTCATTGAGGATCTTCATGGCTTCAATGATGCACAGGGTGTCGCCCTCTTTGACCACCGAGCCGATCTGAATAAAAGGCGCTGCACCCGGGCTGGACGAGCGGTAGAACGTGCCCACCATAGGCGACTTGACCGCGTGGCCCGCTGGCGCAGCCACAGGGGCAGGCGTCTCCACCGGAGCAACAGGAGCCGCCACAATCGGGGCTGCTGCAACGGCCGCAGCTTGCTGCATCACAACCGGTTGGGCTACGCCCATGCTCTTGACGATGCGCACCTTGCCTTCGGCTTCGGTGATTTCCAGCTCCGACACGTTCGAGTCAGAGACCAAGTCAATCAGTGTTTTCAGTTTGCGCAAGTCCATAGATCCTCCATTGCTTCAAGCACATGTAATGGATCGAATTTACACCAAATTTCAGTAAAACCCCTCGAAATCATCTTTTCTGGTCAGAATTTGAACGGTTTTGAACTGCCACCCTGCGTGGCGAACGGCGAAAATCGTATGCGTCATGCGCGAGAGCGCCTCAAACGCGAACATCACGCCATTGGGCGAGGTCATCCGACGTCAATTGACCCATCTTCTGCCGCCAAATGCTGCCATCTTCTTTGAAAAAAACTGTAAAAGGCAAACCGCCAGCGGCATTGCCCAGTGACTTGGCCAACTCCGTACCCGCCAAACCCGCCATGCCAACAGGGAATCCCAAGGGCTGCCGACCCAGAAAGCGACGGACGGCACTGGGTTGGTCAATGGCCAAAGCCAGCACTTGATGACCGTTGGCCTTGTTTTCTTGCCAGAAGGTCTCAATCATCGGCAACTCGTCGATGCAAGGCGGGCACCAAGTTGCCCAAAAGTTCAGCAGCAGAGGTTTGCCCTGAAAACCCGCCATGGCCAAGACCTCGCCCGAGGGCGTCTCGAATTGCTGGCCCCAAAAGGGGTGGCTCGCGGCCTGGGCCACGTCCCTCGGTTCAAAACGCCACAAGGCCACGCCGACCCCGGCAACAGCGGCCGCAGCGCCTGCCCCCCAAATCAAGTGGCGCCTGGAGGGGTTTGCATTGGATGGATTCATGTTGGAATTGTCTTTCATGCCGCCAGCAGGCGCTCCAAAGCCGTCAAATCCCCCCGAGGAGAGCGGCCTTGCGCATCGGGCAGCAAAGCCCCGCGCAAATCGTCCAGGTCGTAAATGCGCAGGTGCACACCCACATCCTCATTCAAAGCTTCACAAAAACTGTGCAGGCTCAGCACCTCTACATCGTCCCCGTGCAGGCCGCGCACGGTTTGCACGTCGTAGCGCTGGTTTTGGTTGATCAGGGCAATTTCTGCGGATTTGGGGTCATCACAAAACAAGGCCAAGTCCACGTCGCAAAGGCGTGTGGCCCAACCTTGCCAGACCGCACCGCCCAAATGCGGGCGAAATTCGGTCAAGCGCTGCATCCAGACCCGTGCCAATTCGCGCAAGGCCCGCAATTCAGCCGGTTGTGTGTCGGCGCAAAACAAGTCGATATAGTCACGAACTTCGCGCTCCACCACGTCATTGGTGGGCAAGGCGGTTCGAGCGGGCAAGCCCAGCTCTTTGAGTGCGCGGTGCTTGGCGGGGCCAAAAGCCAGCCCCTCTTCGACCACCAAACGGGCGGCAGTCGCGGCAATTTCAAGGGCAAGGTCGTTCATGGGCACCGATTGTGCCGGACCCCAGCAAACACCTGCGCACCACGCCTCTCAAAGCTGAGCCTGTGCCCCTCTAAAATCTCACCCCATGCATATACATATCTTGGGCATTTGTGGCACCTTTATGGGCGGCTTGGCCGCGTTGGCCCGCGAAGCCGGGCATCGGGTCACCGGCTGCGACGCGGGCGTTTACCCCCCCATGAGCGACCAACTGCGGGCTTTGGGCATTGATCTGATCGAAGGCTTTGGTACCGATCAGATGGGCTTGAAGCCCGACTTGTACGTGATCGGCAATGTGGTCAGCCGTGCGCGTCTGGCCGACGGCAGCCCCAAGTTCCCCTTGATGGAAGCCATTTTGGACTCCGGCGCGCCTTACACCAGTGGCCCTCAATGGTTGGCCGAGCACGTACTGCAAGGCCGCCATGTGCTGGCGGTCGCTGGCACCCACGGCAAAACCACCACCACCTCGATGCTGGCCTGGGTGCTGGAGCAAGCCGGTTTGCAACCAGGCTTTCTGGTCGGCGGCGTGCCTCTGAACTTTGGCGTCTCAGCCCGGCTGGGGGGCGGCCCATACTTTGTGATCGAAGCCGACGAATACGACACGGCCTTCTTCGACAAGCGCAGCAAGTTCGTGCACTACCGTCCGCGCACCGCCATCCTCAACAACCTCGAGTTCGACCACGCCGATATCTTTGACAACTTGGCCGCCATTGAGCGGCAGTTCCACCACTTGGTGCGCACTGTGCCCGGGACAGGGCGCGTTGTGGTCAATGGCCTAGAAGAGAGCCTCACCCGCGTGTTGGGCCAAGGCTGCTGGAGCGACATGCGCACCTTTGGCAGCACAGTGAGCGACTTTGTCTCCGAAGGAGATCCCTCGCACTTCAAAGTGCTGCAAACAGGAAAACCTGTGGCCGAGGTGAAATGGGGGCTTGGCGGCGTGCACAACCAGCTCAACGCATTGGCCGCTATCGCTGCAGCCGAGCATGTTGGCGTGGCACCGGCCGAGGCCGCAAATGCCTTGGCCACTTTTGAGAACGTGAAACGCCGCATGGAGGTTCGCGGCATGGTGAACGGCATCACCGTTTACGACGACTTTGCTCACCACCCTACGGCCATTCGCACCACCGTCAACGGCCTGCGCCGCCAAGTGGGCAAGGCGCGCATCCTCGGTATTTTTGAGCCTCGCAGCAACACCATGAAGCTGGGTGCCATGAAAGCCCAGCTGCCTTGGAGCCTCGAAGAAGCCGATCTGGCGTTTTGCCATTCAGGTGGTTTGGACTGGGATGCCGCCACCGCGCTTGCACCGATGGGCCCGAAAGCGCAAGTGGGTGCCAACATTGACGAGGTCATCGCCCAAGTGCTCGCCCAAGTGCAGCCCGGTGACCACCTCCTGTGCATGAGCAACGGTGGCTTTGGCGGGATTCACGCCAAACTGCTTGAAGCCTTGCAAACCGCTTAAGGCGACAGCACCAGAATCGTATTTGGTGGGAGCGAGCCTCCGCTAGCAAATCGATGCACCCAGGACGTGTCACCATTCGGCCGCAGGGGCAGCCTCCCACAAAGATCCCCCGGCAAAAAGCGATGACTCAGCGGGTGCGGCGCGCCTTCACCGCATCCGACAACACCTGCAACACACCTTCGCTGTCGTCCCAGCCGATGCAGGCGTCGGTGATGCTCTGGCCGTAAGTCAGCTTGGATACATCGTGCTGCCCGGGGGTGAACTTCTGGGCACCATCCTTCAGGTGGCTTTCAACCATGACACCAAACACCTGGCGTGAGCCACCGCTGATTTGCGTGGCAATGTCCTTGGCCACGTCGATCTGGCGCTCGTGCTTTTTGCTGCTGTTGGCATGGCTGCAGTCCACCATCAGGGTGGCGGGCAGCTTGGCGGCCTCCAGCTCTTTGCAAGCGGCTGCCACGCTTTCGGCGTCATAGTTGGGGGCTTTGCCGCCGCGCAGAATCACGTGGCAATCCTGGTTGCCTTGGGTCTGCACGATCGCAACTTGGCCGTTTTTGTGCACCGACAAAAAGTGGTGGCCACGGGCTGCCGCCTGAATCGCGTCGGTCGCGATCTTGATGTTGCCATCCGTCCCGTTCTTGAAACCGATGGGGGCCGAAAGACCTGAAGCCAGTTCGCGGTGAACCTGGCTCTCGGTGGTGCGCGCGCCAATGGCGCCCCAGCTGATCAGGTCGCCGATGTACTGGGGCGAAATCACATCCAAAAACTCACTGCCTGCGGGCAGGCCCTGGCGGTTGATCTCGATCAGCAGCTGGCGGGCGATGCGAAGGCCTTCGTCGATGCGGTAGCTCTCATCCAAATAGGGGTCATTGATCAGGCCCTTCCAGCCCACGGTGGTGCGGGGCTTTTCGAAGTACACGCGCATCACGATCTCCAGCGTGTCGGCGTACTTCTCGCGCAAAGGCTTCAGGCGGCGGGCGTAATCCAAGGCGGCAGCCGGGTCGTGGATCGAGCAGGGGCCGATGATGACAAGCAGACGGTCGTCTTGGCCATGCACGATCTTGGCGATCGATTTGCGGGTTTGGGAGATCAGGGTCTCCGTCGCCGTGCCGGCGATCGGGAAAAAGCGGATCAAATGTTCTGGGGGCGGGAGCACAGTGATGTCCTTGATGCGTTCGTCGTCGGTCTGGCCGGTGCGATCTGCAGCATTGGGATACCAGCTGTCGGGGGCGGTGGTTTTGGCGTTCATCGTGGGCTCCTGGAGATTGAAAAAAGGTGAAAAAAAACCGCCGGGCTTTAGGGCTCCGGCGGTGTGTGTCGAGATGTTCGGGTGCTTATGCGCTCGCCTCTCGTCCGCCGGGGACTGAGAACCAAAAATAAAAAAAGTAAAAAGCGATGCGCGAAGACATGGGGTTCAATGTATCACAGCTCAATGACAGTTCCTGACAGGTCGATCCGGGGACAAACCCGGAGGGCCTTTTGGGGCGTCAGGTTTCAAGTTCAGGCCGTACCCCCCACGGTCAGGCCATCGATGCGCAGCGTGGGCTGACCCACGCCCACTGGCACGCTCTGACCTTCTTTGCCGCAGGTGCCCACGCCCGAGTCCAGCTTCATGTCGTTGCCGATCATGCTGATCTTCTTGAGCGACTCGGGGCCGCTGCCAATCAAGGTCGCGCCTTTGACGGGGTATTGGATCTTGCCGTTTTCCACCCAGTAAGCCTGGCTGGCCGAAAACACGAACTTGCCGCTGGTGATGTCGACCTGGCCGCCCGCGAAGTTGGTGGCGTACAGGCCTTTTTTGATGCTGGCCACGATTTCTTCGGGGCTCTTGTCACCACCCAGCATGTAGGTATTGGTCATGCGTGGCATGGGTACATGGGCATAGCTCTCGCGGCGGCCGTTGCCTGTGGGCTTCACACCCATGAGGCGGGCGTTCATCGAATCCTGAATGTAGCCACGCAGAATGCCGTCTTCGATCAGCACGTTCTTCTGACTGGCGTGGCCTTCGTCGTCCACATTGAGCGAGCCACGGCGGTCGGCGATGGTGCCGTCGTCGAGCACCGTGACGCCCTTGGCGGCCACGCGCTGGCCGATGCGGCCACTGAAAGCGCTCGAACCCTTGCGGTTGAAGTCACCCTCCAGGCCGTGGCCCACGGCTTCGTGCAGCAGAACGCCGGGCCAACCATTGCCCAGGACCACCGTCATCTCGCCAGCAGGTGCAGGACGGGCCTCGAGGTTGATGAGTGCAGCCGACACGGCTTCTTTCACATAGCTCTCGACCATGCCGTCGTCAAAGTACGCCAAGCCAAAGCGGCCACCGCCGCCAGCGCTGCCCACCTCACGGCGGCCGTTTTGCTCGGCGATCACCGTGACCGACAGGCGGATCAGCGGACGCACATCGGCGGCCAAGGTGCCGTCGGCGCGGGCGACCATGACCACGTCGTATTCGGTGGCCAGGCCCGCCATGACTTGAACCACACGCGGGTCTTTGGCTCGGGCGATGGTCTCGACGCGGCCCAGCAAATTGACTTTGGCGGTGCTGTCCAGCGTGGACATCGGGTCCAGCGCGGGGTAGAGCGAGCGGCTGGCCGAAATCTTGCGCGCAGGCACCTTGATGCGCTTGTTTTGCGCGGCCGAGGCAATGGAGCGCACCGTCAAAGCGGCGTCCATCAAAGACGCTTCAGAAATATCGTCCGAATAGGCAAATGCGGTTTTTTCGCCCGACACGGCCCGCACGCCCACGCCTTGGTCGATGCTGAAGCTGCCGGTCTTGACGATGCCCTCTTCCAGGCTCCAGCCTTCAGAGCGGGTGTATTGGAAATACAGATCAGCGTCATCGACCGCGTGGGCCTTGATGGCGTTCAGCGCTTGGCTCAGATGCGTGTCGTTCAGACCAAACGGGTCAAGCAGCAGGGACTTGGCCGTGGCCAAGCGCTCGATGGTGGGTTCGCGTGAAATCATGGTGATCATTGTAGGGACTGATCAAGACCCCTGCCTACTGCGGACAGAAGACATGCCCAGCGGCCAGCTAAGACCTCAGCGCTGAGGCATGAGTTTGAGCAAGGCCGCATCGTCCAGATCGGCCCAACCTTGGCCAAGGGCTTGTGCAAACAAATCCCTCGCCACGCGGCCCAAAGGCGGGTCAAACGCCACTTCATCTGCCGCCTGCACGGCCAAGCCCGTGTCTTTGGCCAGCAAAGTGACGTGGGCACGGGGCTCAAAATCACCCGCTAAAGCCCGACGCATCCGGTCCGAGCCGATCCAGCTTTGACCGCTGGATGCTTCGATCACCGACAAGGTGCCTGCCGGGTCCAACCCCAAGCGTTCGGCCAAAGCCATGGCTTCGGCTGCGCCCACCAGATTCACGGCGGCCAGCAAATTGTTCACCAGCTTGGTGCGAGCACCGTCTCCAGCGCGGGTTCCGAAGCGAAAAACTTGCTGGCTCACGGCATTCAAAAGATTTTGGCTGCGTTGCCACACCACATCCGAGCAGGCCACCATCAAGCTCATCGTACCCTCTTGGGCCCGCACAGGACCACCGGACATGGGGGCATCGATGAGGTCAATGCCCCTGCGCGCCAAACGCTCTGCCTGATCTTGCACCGTGGCAGGCCCCAAAGTTGGACACAGCATGACCGATTGACCTGACTTCAAAACCGGGCCAGCGCCACCCTCGCCCCAAAGCACCGCCTCGGTTTGGGCAGCATCCACCACCACAACCATCAGCACACCGTCGGGCGCCAGCATCCGGGAGGCCTCCATAGCGGACTCACAAGCGACGGCCCCCAAAGCCACCGCCTGAGACTGAACCTGCGGATCGATGTCATGCACCGCCACGGACCAGCCAAGACCGCGCAAACGGCGCAGCATGCCACCGCCCATGTTGCCCGCACCCACCACCGCGACCTGCGTCAGATTTGTCATGTTTGCACCAGTTGCTTGGCTTTGGCGATCGACATGAGGATACCCAACGCCAGACCCAGGGTGACCATGGCCGTGCCACCGTAACTGATGAAGGGCAAAGGCACCCCCACCACAGGCAAGATGCCGCTGACCATGCCCATGTTCACAAAAGCGTAAGTGAAGAAAATCATGGCCATGCTGCCCGCCAGCAAACGACTGAACAAGGTGGGGGCCTCAGCAGCAATGACCAGCGCCCGGTAAACCAAAAAAAGGAACCAGAAAATCAGGAACAAGCTCCCCACAAAACCGAACTCTTCGCCATAGGCGGCAAAAATGAAGTCGGTGGTGCGTTCAGGGATGAATTCCAGATGGGTTTGCGTGCCTTGCATGAAGCCTTTGCCCCAAAAGCCGCCGGACCCGATGGCGATCATGCCTTGGATGATGTGAAAGCCCTTGCCCAAAGGGTCACGCGCCGGATCCAGCAAGGTGCACACGCGCTGGCGCTGGTACTCGTGCAGCACACGCCAGTCCACGCCGTCGGCACACAAAGTGGGCTCCATGATCACCAGGACCACGATGCCCAAAACACCCAACACAATGGGCGGCAAAATCCAGCGCCACTGGAGTCCAGCAAAGAAAATCACCGCCAAACCCGCTGCCAGGACCAGCAAGGAGGTGCCCAAGTCAGGCTGCTTCATGATCAGCCCGACTGGGATGCCCAGAATCAGCAAAGCCACTGCAAAGTCAAAGGGCCTGAGTTGGCCTTCGCGCTTTTGGAACCAGGCCGCCAGCATCAAGGGCAAGGCAATCTTCAAAATTTCACTGGGCTGGATCACCACCCCCAGATTGATCCAGCGCCGAGACCCTTTTTTGGTGATGCCAAAAATGGCCACCGCCACCAGCAAAATCACCCCCACGGTGTAAATGGGCACGGCCCAAGCCATCAGTTTTTGGGGAGGCATTTGGGCCACCACAAACATGATGAAACCAGCAATGAGCATGTTGCGGCCATGGTCCACAAAGCGGGTGCCATGGTCATAGCCCGATGAAAACATGATCAGCAATCCGGCACAGGCGAGCATGAACACGGCAAATGCCAAAGGGCCATCGAAGCCCTTGAGCAAATACATGGTGCGCTGCCACAGCGTCGGCTTTTGAATGACTGAACCCATGGATCGGATTATCTCAGGCCAACGCGGTCAAGACAGGCCTAGGCGGGCGAAGCCCGGGGTCAATGGCTGCGACCACTGCGGAACATGCCGTGGGTTTTGCGGTTGAGCACCCCCTGCGCGGCCAGTTTGTTCATGGACGGGCTGGCATGCGCGTGGGTGATGGCCATGCCCAAAGCGTCAGCCGCATCCTGACGCGGCACCACCGGCAGTTGCAGCAAGCGTTTGACCATTTCCTGGACCTGAGACTTGGCGGCCCGCCCGTGCCCTGTGACCGACTGCTTCATCTGAAGAGCGGTGTATTCGGCAACCGGCAAGTCGCAGGACACCAAAGCCGTGACACAACAGCCCCGCGCCTGCCCCAACAGCAAGGTCGCCTGCGGGTTGACGTTCACAAAAACGATCTCGACCGAGGCCACGTCTGGCTGGTAACGGGCATGGATTTCGCGAACGCCGTCGTAAATCACCTTCAGTCGGGCAGGCAAATTGCCCATGTCACCCCGCGTCGTCTCGATCACCCCGCTGGCCACGTACTGCAGGCGCGAGCCGGTCATGTCCAACACGCCGAAGCCTGTGGTTTGCAACCCCGGGTCAATGCCCAGGATGCGCACGGTTTGCGGCGTGGCCGTGGTCAAAGTGCTCATGGCAGCTCCACGGCACCCATGCGTGCCATGATGGTTTCGGCACGGCTGGCCAAGTAAGCCGATTGCGCCCTTTGTTCGAAATACCGGGGGCGGGGGAGCATGACGGCCAAACGGGCGGACTCCCAGTCGTTCAGGCGGGCCGCGCTTTTCCTGAAGTAATGCTGCGCCGCAGCTTCGGCCCCAAAAACACCTTCACCCCACTCCACACTGTTGAGGTAAATCTCCAAAATGCGCTGTTTGGACAAGAAGGCCTCCAGCGTCAGGGTGATCAGCATCTCCTGGCCTTTGCGCAGCAAGGTGCGTTCACCGGACAAAAACAGGTTCTTCGCCAGTTGCTGGGTGATGGTCGAGCCGCCCACAATTTTTACAGGGGGTGTCTTGGCATCGGGGCGGCGCTGGGCACGCTGCTCGGCCAAGGCTTTGGCCTTGGCATTTTTCTCCCAAGCTTTCTCCAGCGACTCCCACCAGACACCGCCATGCTGGGCAAATACCGTGTCTTCCGAAGCGATCACCGCACGCTGCAAGCTGGGTGAAATGCTTTGGCGATCCACCCACTCTTGCCGCCAGGGTAAGCGTGCCTGCCGGGTCACGATTTGCCAGATTTGCGAGCGCTCAAAACTGGTGGATTCAGGCGCGAGCACGCCCATGCTGGCGATGCGCAGCGCAAAAAACAGCTGCAAACACAAGCCCGCCAACACAACCAACCCGCACCAACGACCAAAAGCACGCATCAATATCCTTTGTCTTCAGGGTTCAGGCACTTGCCAAATCGCTCAAGGCGGCGAGGCTTCAGGCGTCAACATGCGCATGTCCAGCGTGCCCTCTTTGGAAAACTGAAAGCGCGTGACCACCACAATCTGATCGGCCTGCCGCCGCATGTTAGCGCTGAACACATCAAAAGGTGCGGCACTGCGCACAATCGCCACCGCCCGCTGATCCAGCAGGGGCTGGCCCGAAGTACGTGCCACCTCGGTCTGCACCAGACGTCCACGGGCATCCACGGTGATCGCCATGGTCAACTGCCCATAGAGTTTTTGTCCGTTCACTTGCGGAAAATTGAGCGTGCCTCGTGTCTCAATGGTGCGCCGCAACTTGTCGTAGTACAGGGCGTACACCGCTTCACGGGTGGCGGGGCTGATGAAGCGCTTGCGAGGCCCCCCTTGTGTTCTTTGCACCTTTTGCTCAATCTGGGCCAACTCCCGGGTCAGCTGGCGCTGTCGCTCTTGCCGGGCCTGCCGCTCGGGCGCCTGGGCCGTTTCACCGGCCGGGTCTTGCGTCAAGGCAGACAACTCCTGCTTGAGCTGGGTGAGCAAGCGCATTTGCTGCAATTGGAGGGCTTCAATTTGTCGCTGCATCGCCCCGATGTCGGTGCCCGACTCATCGTGGACAGAAGGCGGCAAGGGAGAGCTGGCGCGTGTATCTGTCGGAATTTTTCCACCTCCCGACAGGTGCACTTGGGCGATGGCCTGTGCACGCTCAGGCGGCATGTCGCTGCGGGCATTCACGAGCACGACCTCCAACACGGTGTCTTCAAAAACCCTGTTGAAGCTGATCGGATCGGCAAAACGCCAAGCGATCAAGGCCGCATGCAGGGACAGCGAAAAGCCCAAAGTCCACCAAAGGGTGTGGCGGTTAACCGCCAGTTTCAAGCGGTCAACCAGCCCGACCCTCCGAAACTGAGCGCTTTCAGGCTCCATCGCTTTGGGTGTTGTCGTTCAAATCGACCGCAATAGTCAGTGGGCCTGCCGCCATGGCTTCGTCCTCCTCCGCATCATCCGTCTCCTGACCGTCGGCAGCCACAGGCGCATCCAGATGCGCCACCACCGTGCCCCCCACGTCCAGCGCCATCAGATCCAGAGCACCCAGTTTCACGCGCACCCGCGCACCGCGCATCAGGCCTTGTGCGCCCATCACGCTGAACATCAAGGGCAAGGTGTCGGCTCGCACCAACCAAGTGCCGCCGCCCATCTCTTTGACCAAGCTGGCTTCCAACTCTTCGATGCCTTGCTGCTGCACATGGCGCAGCGTCCAGTAGCGCTCCATGCTGGACTGCACACTGTTGTAGGCGCTGTAGGCCGCATCAAAACCGCTGATGATGGAAAAAAGCTCGGCGTCTTTGGGCTTGAAGGGCGCGGCCAACGCAGCGGTCGCGCCATGCTTTGCACACGCGATGATTTGCCACTGGTTGACCAAGTCGGTGTAGCGGCGCAGGGGCGATGTGCTCCAGGCGTAACTGGGCACGCCAATGCCCGCATGCGGCAGCGCCTTGGTGCCCATGCGCACCTTAACACCGGGGGCCATGCTGGCCTGGCTTCGGTAAATACCCGGCACGCCCAGTTGGGCCATCCACTGGCCCCAAGTGCTGTTGGCCAAAATCATGGCCTCAGCCACCATCAAGTCGAGTGGTGCACCGCGCTTGCGGGTGCCAATTTGCACGGTCTCTTCCCCTGTCGGGGGTGTGTCATTGCTGGGGCGGTCAAGCTTGAAGCTGTAGTCAGGTCGGTTGAAGTTCTCAGGTTTGCCACGCACCACTTCACGCCTAGCCTTGAGGGTTTGCGCCAAGCGCCAGAAAAAGCCCAGCGTGGCGCGACTCACCGGCACATCGGCGTGGTCGCTCTGGTCTTCGCCTTCCAGCCATTCGCGGGTGATGCGCTCGTCCAGCTGGTCGTGGCGCAGGTTGACCAAAATCGGCACCCGTTCCAGCCGAGTCACCGCGCTTTGCACCTCGAGTGTGTCTTCGCTGAAGGACACATACAGCGACACCGCCGGGCAATCTCGCCCCTCCATCAAGGTATAGGCCTGCACCACGCTGTCGGGCAGCATGGTGATTTTGTAGCCCGGCATATAAACGGTGGACAAACGGGCGCGGCCCAGTTGGTCAATGGCGCTGCCTGGCGTCAAAGCCAAGCCCGGCGCTGCGATGTGGATGCCCACGGTGACCGTGCCACTGCCCAGGCCTTGCAGTGACAAAGCGTCGTCGATTTCAGTGGTGTGCGAGTCGTCAATCGAGAAGGCCTGCACCGGAGCCAGTGGCAAATCGTCCAAGATGGCGGGTGCCTGCAAAGCCGGAAAACCCGTGCCTTTGGGGAACAGATCAAACAAGAAGCGCTGCCAGTGGAAATCCCAGGCCGACGCAATGGCCCCGGCCTTTTGCAACAAGTCCAGAGGCGCCGTCTGGCTGGCTTTGCTGGCCTCCACCACGGCTTTGTACTCTGGGGTGTTTTTGTCGGGACGGAACAGGATCTTGTACAGCTGTTCGCGGATCGGTGCGGGGCACGCGCCTGCCATCAGCTCGGCTGACCATGCTTCGATTTGCGCCTGAACCTGCTTTTTCTTTTCAATGGCGAGCAAGGCCTGTTGCACGATCTCGGCAGGCGCTTTACGGTAGCGGCCTTTACCGCCCCGACGGAAATAATGCGGCGCTTCATGCAGGCGCAGCAATGCAGCCACCTGCTGCACAGTACCTGCCCCATCGCTGAAATAGTCTTTGGCCAAGTCAGCAAAGCCGAATTCCTCGTCGGAGGCGAATTCGTAAGCCAACTCCAGCTCGATGGTTTGGCTCAAGGCCGCAGCCTCACTCAGCAAGCTCGCAGGCGTTGGCTTGTCAAACTTGAGCAGCATTTGTGCTGCCTTGACTTTGACCCGTTTGCCCGAGTCAAGTTCCACCTGCGCAGAGGCCTCGGCCTCGGACAGGATACGTCCGGCCATGAATTTGCCGGCTTCTTCAAATAATGCGTACATCGGGTGATTTTCCCACGCCCCGTCGCCATGAAAGGCTCAGTCCATCAGGCCAGGTGAAGAAATTCCCAGATTTCAGGCAGGTACAGGTCGAAATCACTCAAGGCGTGGTCACTCCCCTCGATCAAGCGAACTTGACCGCCACCGTGGCGGGCCAGCATTTCGCGCCAATCGAGCACCTCATCGCCTTTGGCAATCACAGCCAGGGTTTGAGGCGCTGGTCCTGTGACCAAGGTGGGGGGCTGAGCTTCCAAGTCGAGCAGCTCTTGCACAAAAGACGCTTCAAAAAAGACTTTTTGCGAATGGTCGTGCCAAGCCGGGTGTTCGCCAATGTACTTGGCCAAATCCCGCCCCGGGTAAACGGCTGGATTGAGCAGCACCGCAGGACAGCCCCAAGCGCGTGACAGCCATGCAGCATAAAAGCCCCCTAAGGAGGAGCCAACGATGGCGGTGCGCGCCATTGGCCATCGGGCCACACCGGCTTGCAGCAGGGCAATAGCCTGCCGGGGAGATGCGGGCAATTGGGGGCACCACCAAGTCACACCGGGATGCAGGCTCTGCACGATGTCGGCCATTTTGCGGGCCTTGACCGAATCGGGCGAAGACCGAAAGCCGTGCAAATACAGCAGGTGCGTCGTGCGCGGCATCACCAAGCCGGTTGCAGGGCGGCAAAACCGCGGGGTGCTTGCGAGTCCTTCTCGAAAGTGACGACCTCGTAGGCGTCGGGCTGGGACAACAATTCGCGCAGCAAGCGGTTGTTCATGGCATGGCCCGAGCGGAATGCACTGTACGCGGCCAACAGCGGTTTGCCCAGAATGTACAAATCGCCCATCGCGTCGAGAATCTTGTGTTTGACGAACTCATCGTCATAACGCAGGCCATCGTTGTTCAGGACTTTGTAATCATCCATCACGATGGCGTTGTCCAAGCCGCCCCCCAAAGCCAAGCCATTGGCCCGCAGCATCTCTACATCTTTGGTGAAACCAAAGGTACGGGCTCGGGCAATGTCGCGGGCGTAAATCCCGCTTGACATGTCAAACACCACCTGCTGTCCGGTCGAGTCCACGGCAGGGTGCCGGAAATCGATCTCGAACGTGAGTTTGTAGCCGTGATAAGGCTCCAGACGCGCCCACTTGATGTTCTCGCCCTCGCCTTCGGACACTTCCACAGGCTTGAGCACACGCACAAAACGCTTGGGCGCGGACTGTTCAACCACGCCTGCGCTTTGCAGCAAGAACACAAAAGAAGAAGCCGACCCATCGAGGATGGGCACTTCTTCGGCGGTGATGTCCACGTACAAATTGTCGATGCCCAAACCCGCGCAGGCCGACATCAGGTGCTCCACCGTCAGCACTTTGGCTTGGCCCGCCGAAATGGTGGAGGCCAAACGGGTGTCTGTCACCGCCTCGGCGTTGACCGGAATGTCCACAGGCTCGGCCAAGTCGATGCGGCGAAACACAATGCCAGTGTCTGGCGCGGCAGGGCGCAGGGTCAGCTCGACACGCTGACCGCTGTGCAATCCCACGCCGACGGCTTTGGTCAAGGTTTTGAGGGTGCGTTGAGCGAGCATGCGTGTATTTTAGTTGGCGAGCAAAGAACGGTGCGGGCAAGGACTAGGCATCAAGCCCAAAGGCCCGCCAAGCCGGGTACACAGTCCCGGTGGTTTGCCCGGGGCTGTCGGGCGATATTGAGGCGCGAAGCGACGACGAGCCCGGCGGCCCCGGGCTAAACGCCGGGACGGCAAAACCCAATAGCCCCTCTGTAACGAACGACCCAAGGCGTTTTTGCTGAACGAACGCGCAAAAAGGGGCCAGACAGGCCTTCACCCGTCTGACCCCAAAGCACCAGAAATAACCGTCAGATCAGCAGATCAGTCCGCTTGCTTGCGCAGGAACGCAGGAATCTCGATGTCGTCCATGCCCGCATTGGCCATGCCGTCCACACGCGCTGCCGCATGGGTGCGGTTGCTGCGCCAGTAGGCAGGCACGTTCAAACCACTGTTGTTCAAGGGCGCTGCAGCGCTGCCTGCCGTAGCAACCGCATCCTGACCACCCATGGTGAAAGGCACATTGTCGGTGCCGGTACGCAGCACTTGCAGCGGAGGCGCGGTGCGGCGTGCACCGACTTTGGACAAGCCTGTGGCCACCACGGTCACGCGGATCTCGTCGCCCAGGCTTTCGTCGTAGGCGGTGCCGTAAATCACATGGGCGTTTTCCGAAGCGTAAGCACGGATGGTGTTCATCGCCTGCTTGGACTCGGACAGCTTGAGCGAGCCCTTGGCAGCGCTGATCAGCACCAGCACGCCCTTGGCGCCCGACAAGTCCACACCTTCGAGCAGCGGGCAAGCCACAGCCTGCTCGGCTGCGATGCGGGCGCGGTCGGGGCCGCTGGCAGCGGCTGTGCCCATCATGGCTTTGCCGGGCTCGCCCATCACGGTGCGCACGTCTTCAAAGTCGACGTTCACATGACCCGGCACATTGATGATCTCGGCAATGCCGCCCACGGCGTTTTTCAGCACGTCGTTGGCGTGGGCAAAGGCCTCGTCTTGGGTCATGTCTTCGCCACCGGGCAATTCCAGCAGTTTTTCGTTCAACACGACGATCAGCGAATCCACATTGGCTTCGAGTTCCTGCATGCCGATGTCGGCATTGGACATGCGACGGCCGCCTTCAAACTCGAATGGCTTGGTGACCACGCCCACGGTGAGGATGCCCATTTCCTTGGCGATGCGGGCAATCACAGGCGCAGCGCCTGTGCCTGTGCCGCCGCCCATGCCAGCGGTGATGAACAACATGTGCGCGCCTTCGATGGCGGCGCGGATGTCTGCTTCTGCGCTCTCAGCGGCTTCGCGGCCTTTTTCAGGCTTGCTGCCAGCGCCCAGACCGGTTTGGCCCAGCTGGATGAAGCGGTGCGCGGCGCTGCGGGCCAAAGCCTGTGCATCGGTGTTGGCACACACGAACTCGACGCCCTGAACTTGGCGCTCGATCATGTGCTCGACGGCGTTGCCGCCGCCCCCGCCGACACCGATCACTTTGATCTGGGTGCCTTGGTTGAATTCTTCGCTCTGGATCATTTCGATGGTCATGGTGCTACTCCTAAATTTGTTTGCAGTTGCCGAGGTTTTTATCTAAATACTTGTTCTGTGTTGAATGGGTGTCAACATCGACACGGCCTGGAGACCGGTGGGCTGCTCCTGGCCAGAAATCTTTTTTTCCAGTTCATCAGAAGTTCCCCACAATGAAGTCCTTAAAGCGGCCAAAAGCGTTGTTCACAGAACTCTTCTTTTGCGTCACTTTGTAACCACGCAGGCGGGCCATGCGGGCTTCTTCCAAGAGGCCCATCACAGTGGCGGCTCGGGGCTGGCTGACCATGTCCGCCAAACCACCCGAATATTTGGGCAATCCACGGCGCACGGGCTTGAGGAAAATATCCTCGCCCAGCTCCACCATGCCGGGCATCACGGCGCTACCGCCGGTGAGGACAATGCCGGACGACAGCACTTCTTCGTAGCCCGACTCGCGGATGACTTGGTGCACCAGCGAAAAGATTTCTTCAATGCGCGGTTCGATCACACCCGCCAAAGCCTGGCGGCTGAGCATGCGTGGGCCACGGTCGCCCAAACCAGGCACTTCGACTTGCGCATCGGGATCGGCCAGCAATTGCTTGGCAAAGCCACTTTCCACTTTGATGTCTTCGGCATCCTTCGTAGGCGTGCGCAATGCCATCGCGATGTCGCTGGTGATCAGGTCGCCTGCAATCGGGATCACGGCAGTGTGACGGATCGAACCGTTGGCAAAAATCGCCACATCGGTGGTGCCAGCGCCAATGTCCACGCACACCACACCCAGCTCGCGCTCGTCTTCTGACAGCACGGCCAAGCTGGACGATTGCGGGTTGAGCAGCAACTGATCGACTTCAAGGCCGCAGCGGCGCACACACTTGATGATGTTCTCGGCGGCGCTTTGGGCGCCAGTCACGATGTGCACCTTGGCTTCCAGGCGCATACCGCTCATGCCGATCGGTTCTTTGACTTCTTGACCGTCGATCACGAATTCCTGAGGTGCAACCAGCAACAAACGTTGATCGCTGGAGATGTTGATGGCGCGCGCTGTTTCCATCACGCGGGCCAGATCGGCCTGTGTGACTTCCTTGTCCTTGATGGCCACCATACCGCTGGAGTTGATGCCCCGGATGTGGCTACCGGTGATGCCCACATTGACGCGGGTGATTTTGCAGTCGGCCATCAATTCGGCTTCTTTGAGCGCTTGCTGGATGCTTTGCACCGTGGCGTCGATGTTGACGACCACCCCTCGCTTGAGGCCATTGCCAGGGGCAATGCCCAGACCTGCGATCTTGAGCTCGCCGTCGGGCATCACCTCGGCCACCACCGCCATCACTTTGGAGGTGCCGATGTCCAATCCCACCACCAGATCTTTGTACTCTTTTGCCATTTGAATCACCGTTTCCGTTTCATTCTTTTGTCTTGACCCGTCAAAGCTTTTTCTTGCCGTCTGCTTCCAGGGTGGTGACACCCCGCAGACGCAAGGCATAGCCATCCTTGTGACGCAAATCCGCCCCGGCCAAAGCGGTCGGCGTGCGGCCATAACGGGCTGTCACTTGCGAAAGCGTCCTGAAAAACACTTTCAACTGGGCCGTGATCTCAGCCTCCGTGCCCCGACCCAACTCCAGCAGTGCACCGCTGTCGGTGACCACACGCCAGCTGCCTCGGGGGGTCAACTCCAGTTGTTCAATGCCCATGTCCACCGCCTCGAACATCGGCAACAAATGGCGGTACATCTGCACCACGCTCTGTGACTGCGCATCCGGACCTTTGAGGCGCGGCAGTTTGTCCACATCCACGTCTTCGACATTGGCCTCAAACACGCGGCTTTGTTTGTTCACCATCTTGTTCGCACTGTCGTCGCCCCACAGCGCCATAGGTTCGTGCTCCATCAGCACTGCCTTCAATCGATTGGGGAAATCACGGTGCACCACAGCCTCACGGACCCAAGGCACGGCCTCGAAGGCATCGCGTGTGCGTTTCAGATCCATGGTGAAAAAATTACCACTGAGCTGCGGCATGACGTTGGCGCGCAAGGTCACGGCGTTGTTGCGCGTGACCTCACCCTGCACCGTGATCGCCTCAATCGCAAACGCTGGATGGCGCAGCAACCACCAAGCTCCGCCGCCCAGCACCAACAGCACGAACACCGCTGTCAGCAAAGCTGCAGCCATGTTCATGAGCCTGATGTCCAGGGGCAAAGCCGTCGTCGTTTTCACCCGCGCACCTCCTGCACATGGTCCAGCGTGGCGGAAGCGAGCAACTGGCAGCACAAGGCCTCGTAGCTGATGCCTGCAGCTTTCGCTGACATGGGCACCAGCGAGTGGCCGGTCATGCCTGGCGAGGTGTTGATCTCCAGCAGGTAAGGCTGCCGTGTGATGGCATCGATCATCACATCCAGACGACCCCAGCCTCTGCAGCCGAGAACTTGGTAAGCCTTGATGACCAGCGCCTCGATGGCGGCTTCTTCTGCTGCGGGCAGGCCACTGGGCACCAGGTACTGGGTGTCGTCGGTGAAATACTTGTTTTGGTAGTCGTAGTTGCCCTCGGGGGCCACGATGCGGATCACCGGCAAGGCCTTGGCCGTTTGTGCTTCTCCGAGCACAGGGCAAGTGACCTCATCACCCACAATGCACTGTTCGCAGAGGATGTCGGCATCGCACTGCGCAGCTGCCGCAAGCGCCGCAGGCAGGTCCTCTGCCCGCTCCACTTTGGTCACGCCGATCGATGACCCCTCCCGTGCAGGCTTGACGATCATGGGCAGGCTCAAGGCCCGAATCAACCCATCCATCGACACTTGACCCAGCTCCTCACGACGCACCAGCACATAAGTGGGCGTAGGCAAGCCTTCGGCCAACCAGACACGTTTGGTCATGGTCTTGTCCATGGCAATACTCGAAGCCATCACGCCCGAGCCGGTATAGGGGATGCCCAGCAGCTCCAAGGCACCCTGCACCGTGCCATCTTCGCCATAACGGCCATGCAGGGCAATAAAGCAACGCGAGAAGCCTTCGCGTTTGAGTTCACTCAAGTCGCGCTCGGCTGGATCAAACGCATGGGCATCCACGCCCGAAGCCCGTAAGGCGGCCAAAACCCCTTGCCCCGACATCAAGGACACTTCGCGCTCGGCCGATTGTCCGCCCATGAGCACCGCCACTTTGCCCAAAGACATGGCCCCCACGCTCCCCACTGCGTGTGATTCGCTGCCCCCCAAGGGGGCCTTCGCAACTTGGGACGGCCCGGCGTTGCTCAATGCATTCATGCTGCACCTCCCAACTCGACCACTTGCGCGGGTACAGCGCCGATGGAGCCTGCACCCATGCAAATCACCACATCGCCGTCGCGAGCATTGCCGAGCACGGCTTGCGGCATGTCGGCAATCGCGTCCACAAAGACGGGTTCGACCTTGCCCGCCACGCGCAGCGCGCGCGCCAGCGAACGGCCATCAGCAGCCACGATGGGGGCTTCACCTGCCGCATAGACATCAGACAGCAGCACGCTGTCACAGCCCTGGCCAATGACTTTCACGAAATCTTCAAAACAATCACGTGTTCGGCTGTAGCGGTGTGGCTGGAACGCCAACACCAAGCGTCGCCCGGGGAATGCGCCACGGGCTGCTGCCAGCGTGGCCGCCATCTCGACAGGGTGGTGCCCGTAATCGTCAATGACCGTGAAGCGGCCTTTGCCGTCGGCCGTGGCCACTTCGCCATAACGCTGAAAGCGCCGACCGACACCCTTGAACTGGGCCAGAGCGCGTTGCACAGCGGCATCTTCAACCCCCAACTCTACGGCCACGGAAATGGCGGCCAAAGCATTGAGCACATTGTGCAAGCCAGGCAAATTCAACACGATGGGCATATCCGGCAAGGTCACGCCGTTTCGCCTTTGCACTGTGAAGTGCATTTGCCCGTTTTGGGCACGCACGTCCACCGCACGCACCTGAGCGCCCTCGTTCAGGCCATACGTGGTGACCGGGCGGGCGATGTCGTCCACGATGGACTGAACCCCTGGGTCGTCCGAGCAGACGATGGCCGTGCCGTAAAAAGGCATGCGGTGCAAGAACTCGACAAAAGCCGCCTTGAGCTTGGCCAAGTCGTGGCCATAGGTTTCCATGTGGTCGGCGTCGATGTTGGTCACCACAGCCATGACCGGCAGCAGGTTCAGGAAAGACGCGTCAGATTCATCGGCCTCGACCACGATGTAGTCGCCCGTGCCCAGTTTGGCATTGGCGCCAGCACTGTTCAATCGGCCGCCAATCACAAAAGTCGGGTCCAGCCCAGCCTCGGCCAACACACTCGCCACCAGACTGGTGGTGGTGGTTTTGCCGTGTGTGCCGGCAATGGCGACGCCTTGCTTCATGCGCATCAGCTCAGCCAGCATGACGGCGCGAGGCACGATAGGGATGTGGCGCGCCCGTGCGGCCAGCACTTCAGGGTTGTCGGCTTTCACAGCGGTCGATGTGACCACGGCATCGGCGTCTTGAACGTTGTCCGCGCTGTGGCCCACATGGGTAGCGATACCCAAAGCCGCCAAGCGTTGCAGCGTGGCGCTGTCGGACAAATCGGAGCCGGATATCTGGTAACCCAAATTGAGCAAGACTTCGGCAATGCCGCTCATGCCCGAGCCGCCGACACCGATGAAATGAATTTTTCGGATGGCGTGTTTCATGCCGCCAACTCCTCACAAGCCATCACAACCTCCCTGGTCGCATTCGTTTTTTTCTGTGCGTGGGCTTTTTGTGCCACGTCTTGCAATGTGTCGCGGCTCAAGCCCGACAGGCGCTCGGCCAGGCTTTGCGCCGTCAATTCAGCCTGTGGCACCAACCAGCCGCCGCCTTGGGCCACCAAAAACTGCGCATTGGTGGTCTGGTGGTCGTCGACTGCAAACGGAAACGGCACAAACAAAGCGGCCACGCCCACTGCGGCCAACTCGGTCACGGTGCTGGCGCCTGCACGGCAGATCACCAGATCGGCCTGTGCAAAGGCGCTGGCCGTGTCGTCGATGAACGGGATCAACTCGGCCTGCACGCCTGCATTTGCGTAGTTGGCCCGCAGCGCTTCAATTTGTTTGGCCCCGCTTTGGTGAATGACTTGCGGGCGTGTAGCCTCTGGCATCAAGGCCAAAGCTTGCGGCACGATGTCGTTCAGGGCCTTGGCCCCCAGGCTGCCGCCCACCACCAACACGCGCAAGGGGCCGCTGCGTCCGGCAAATCGTTCAGCGGGCGTGGCTTGTTCAGTGAAAGCGCGGCGCAGGGGGTTGCCCACCCATTGACCTGTTTTGAAGACGTCAGGGAATGCGGTGAACACCCGGTCTGCCAATTGCGCCAGCACCTTGTTGGCCAGGCCCGCCACCGAGTTTTGTTCGTGCAGCACCAAAGGTTTGCTCCACAGGCTGGCCATCATGCCGCCCGGGAAAGTGATGTAGCCGCCCAGGCCCAGCACCACGTCGGGCTTGACGCGACGCACCACCTGCAGGCTTTGCCAAAAAGCCCGCAGCAGCTTGAGTGGCAAGAATGCCAGTGTGGTCAGCCCCTTGCCGCGCACACCCCCAAAGGCCACCGCCTCAAAGGCAAAACCGCGCGGCGGCACCAGCTGGCTTTCCATGCTGTCCGGCGCGCCCAACCAGTGCACGCGCCAGCCCGCCTCACGCAAAGCCTCGGCCACAGCCAGGCCCGGGAAAATGTGCCCCCCCGTGCCGCCCGCCATGACCAGTGCGCATTTTTGTGTCATGCACGGCCTCCGCGCATCATCTGTTTGTTTTCGGCGTCGATGCGCAGCACCACCGCGATGGCAATCAGGTTCATCATGATGGCCGAACCGCCGTAACTCATCAAAGGCAGTGTCAGACCCTTGGTGGGCAAAGCACCCAAATTCACACCCATGTTGATGAAGGCCTGAAAACCAATCCAAATGCCCACGCCTTGGGCAACCAAACCCGAAAAAACTTTGTCCAACGCAATGGCTTGCCTACCAATCACCATGATGCGTCGGCTGAGCCACAAAAACAGGCAAATCACCAAGCTCACCCCCACCAAACCGAACTCTTCACCGATCACTGCCAACAAAAAGTCGGTGTGGGCCTCTGGCAACCAGTGCAGTTTTTCCACACTGCCGCCCAAACCCACGCCCCACACTTCACCGCGGCCAATGGCGATCAGTGAATGCGAGAGCTGGTAACCCTTGCCCAGAGCGTGCTCAGCACTGAAAGGGTCCAGATAAGCAAAGATGCGGTCCCTGCGCCAAGGTGATGCGGCGATCATCGCCACAAACGCGCCCACCAGCACTGCAAAAATCAGGAAGAACATGCGGGCATTGACACCGCCCAGAAACAGGATGCCCATGGCAATGATGGCGATCACCATGAAGGCCCCCATGTCAGGCTCGGCCAGCAAAAACACCCCCGCCAAAGCCACAGCCGCCCCCATGGGCAAGACCGCACGGAAGAAACGCTCTTTCACTTCCATCTTGCGCACCATGTAATCGGCCGCATAAATGATGGTGGCAAATTTCGCCAATTCGGAGGGCTGAAAATTCACGACACCAAAGGAGATCCAACGCCGCGCACCGTTGACCCCTTTGCCAATGAAGGGAATCAACACCAAGGCCAGCAACACCAGTGACACCAAAAACAAGGGCCTGGCCACTTTTTCCCAAGTCTCGGTGGGCACCTGAAAAGCCAGCAAAGCCATGACACTGCCCACCAACATGGAAATCACGTGCCGCGTCAAAAAATGGGTTTGTGTGTAACGCGAGAAACGGGGGTTATCCGGCATGGCGATCGAGGCCGAATACACCATGACCATGCCCCACATGAGCAAGGCGACCACCACCCAGACGAGCGCCTGGTCCACGCTTTGCAAACGGGTGCCTGAACCCGCACCATTGCGGGCGAAATCGTAGCTGCCCAAATTGACTGGCAAACCCTGTCCGCCTGCAGCCTGAGCGCCCGATGAGCGACCCGTGATCACCTGGCCCCAATGGGTGAAGCCTGCCTGCAGGCGTTGCGAGAACGACAGCACTTCGCTCACAGCGCACCCTCCATGGCCACACCCGCCGCTTCGGCCAAGCTGGCCACGGCTTGGACAAACACCTCGGCCCGGTGGCCATAGTTGTCAAACATGTCAAAGCTGGCGCAAGCGGGCGACATCAAAACCGCATCCCCACTGAGGGCCACAGCCGCAGCCTGCGCAACGGCCTCATGCATGTCGGCGGCATCGTGCAGTGGCACATCCGTGCCTAGCAACGCTTCGCGGATGACGGCTGCATCGCGGCCGATCAAAACCACGCCACGGGCAAAACGCTTGACGGGATCGGCCAAAGGGGAAAAGTCCTGGCCTTTGCCATCACCGCCCAAGATGACCACCACGCGGCGGTCAGCGCCCAAGCCTTGCAAAGCGGCCACCGTGGCGCCCACGTTGGTGCCCTTGCTGTCGTCAAAAAATTCCACCTCGTTGATGATCGCGACCGGCTCCACCCGGTGCGGCTCACCCCGGTATTCACGCAGGCCATACAGCATGGGACCCAGGGCGCAACCCGCGCTGCTGGCCAGCGCCAAGGCAGCGAGTGCATTGACCGCGTTGTGGCGTCCCCGAATTCGCAGGGCGTCGGCAGGCATCAGGCGCTGGATATGCAATTCTTCTGCCGCGTCTTTGCGGCGGCGTCGTGTTTCATCGGCTTCCAAGGCGCGCACCAGCCAAGTCATGCCGTGGGTCACTTCGATGCCGAAGTCGCCCGGGCGTTGGGGCATGTCGCCACCAAACAATGTGCAAGCGCGCTCCACAGGCTTTTGCAACTTCACGCGCACGGGCTCGGGCCGCATGGCCATGACCTGGACGTCTTCGCGGTTGAGCACCATCAGCGCCTGCGCCCCAAAAATGCGGGCTTTGGCAGCGGCGTAGGCGTCCATGCTGCCATGCCAGTCCAGGTGGTCTTGCGAGATGTTCAGCACCGTGGCGGCCGTTGGCTCAAAGCCCTCGCTGCTGTCGAGCTGAAAGCTCGACAGCTCCAAGACCCAAACCTGCGGCAATGCCTGTGCCATGGGGTCCTGCACGGCGGGAGGAACGGGCAGAGGCCGTTCAGCCTCGGTCTCGTCGTCTAGGCTGGCCAGCTCTTTGTCTGTATTGCCTGTATCCGTCGCCTCGCTTGCGGGCTCATCCTGCGCTTGCGCTGGGGTGGCTTTTTCTTGGGTGCTTGTCACCGGTGGCGGCTCACTGACCTGATCTTGGTTTTCAAGTTCAGCGGCAGCTCGTTCAGCAGCCTCTTGCTCGACTTGCACTTGCACTTGCGCTTGCGCCATCGCTTCGGTCAAGGTGTCCAGCAGTGTGGGGCCAATGTTGCCCGCCACTTTCACGGTTTTGCCTGCACGCGCCACCAACTGCCCAGTGAGCGATGTCACCGTGGTCTTGCCGTTGGTGCCGGTGATGGCCAGCACCTGAGGTGCATAGCCAAACCGTTCTTTCAATTCCTGCAAGCCTGCTGCGAACAGACTCAGCTCGCCGCCTTGCCACAGGCCCATGCTGCGCGCTGCATCCACCACCGGAGCCACCTCTTCAGGGGCCAGTCCAGGGCTACGGAAAACGGCGCGCACTGCGGTGCCTTCGACCAGACTGGCCACAAAAGGCCCCGACACAAATCGCACGGCAGGCCACTCGACTTGCAAAGCGGCCAACTGCGGTGGCGTGTCACGGGTGTCGGCCACGGTCACGTCGGCTCCGGCATGCGCGCACCAACGGGCCATCGCCAGGCCCGAAGCACCCAAACCGAGAATCAGAACGTGTTGACCTTGGAGCTGCATCGTTTACCTCAGCTTCAGGGTCGACAAGCCGACCAGACACAAGAGCATGGTGATGATCCAGAAACGCACAACCACTTGCGTTTCCTTCCAGCCGCTCTTTTCAAAATGGTGGTGCAAAGGCGCCATCTTCAGGATGCGTCGACCTTCACCGTATTTTTTCTTGGTGTACTTGAAATAGGTCACCTGCGCCATCACCGACAAAGCTTCCACCACAAAGATGCCCCCCATGATGGCCAGCACGATTTCGGCGCGCACGATGACCGCGATGGTGCCCAGCGCCGCGCCCAGCGCCAGCGCGCCCACGTCACCCATGAAGACTTGAGCCGGGTGGGTGTTGAACCACAAAAAAGCCAAACCAGCGCCCGCCATGGCGGCGCAGAAAATCAGCAACTCGCCCGAACCCGGGATGTGTGGGAAGAACAGGTATTTGGAATACACCGAACTGCCCGTCACATAGGCAAACACGCCCAGCGCCGATCCCACCATGACCACCGGCATGATGGCCAAACCATCCAAACCGTCCGTGAGGTTGACCGCATTGCTGGAACCCACAATCACCAGATAGGTGAGGATCACAAAACCCAGCACGCCCAACGGGTAGTTGACCTCTTTGAAGAAGGGCACCTGCAAACCCGCCTTGGGTGGCAAGTTCACGTCAAAGCCGGACATGACCCACTGGCCAAACAAATCCAGCACACGCGCATTTGAGCTTTCTGAAATGCTGAACACCAAGTACAGCGCGGCCAGCAAGCCAATGACCGATTGCCAGAAATACTTTTCGCGTGAGCGCATGCCCTCGGGGTCTTTGTTGACCACCTTGCGCCAGTCGTCCACCCAGCCAATGGCGCCAAAGCCCAGGGTCACGATCAACACGATCCAGACAAAACGGTTGGACAGGTCAAACCACAGCAAAGTGGAGATGGCAATCGACAACAGGATGAGCACACCGCCCATGGTAGGGGTGCCGCTTTTGGACAGGTGCGATTCCATGCCGTAGCCACGAATCGGCTGACCAATCTTGAGCGAGGTCAATCGGCGGATGACCCAGGGGCCTGCGGCCAGGCCGATCAAAAGCGCCGTCATGGCGGCCATCACCGCACGAAAGGTAATGTATTGGAAGACACGCAAAAATCCCCAATCGGGGGACAAACTTTGCAACCATTGGGCCAGGCTAAGCAGCATGGGGCTCCCCTTTTTTATCTTTGTTTGGAGTGTTCTTGTCTTCGCTGTGCAATTGCAGGGCCTGAACCACGCGCTCCATCTTCATGAAGCGTGAACCTTTGACCACCACACTGCTGAACTCGCCCTGCTGAGCGGTGACCGCTGCCAGCAAACTGTCCATGTCTTCAAAGTGGCGGGCTGACCCAAAGGCCTGAGCGCTGTGCACGCACAAGTCACCCAGGGTGAAAAGCGCTTCGATGCCACACTCGGCCGCGTACTGCCCCACCTCGGTATGGAACTCGGGGCCTTGGTTACCCACTTCGCCCATGTCGCCCAACACCAGCAAACGCGGCGCAGGCAATTCGGCCAGGACATCAATGGCAGCTCGCACCGAGTCGGGGTTGGCGTTGTAGGTGTCGTCAACCAAGGTGATCTCGCCTTGGGCTGTGTGGAGCACCAGCGCACGCGAGCGACCCTTGACCGGCTCAAACGCCACCAGCCCCTGGGCCACGGTAACCAGGGGCACCCCTGCGGCCAGCGCGCAAGCCGTAGCGGCCAATGCGTTTTTGACGTTGTGCCGCCCGGCGATGTGCAGGCGAACGGGCGCGGTGCCCTCGGGCGTTTTGAGGGTGAACTGCCAAGCACCCGACTGCCAGACCACCACTGCAGCACGCACTTCGGCGTCCGAAGCGGGCGCCATGGCAAAGCAGCTTTGTACCCGGGGGCCTGACAGTTCACGCCACACGGGCGTGAAGTCTTCGTCTGCAGGAAACACCGCTTCACCCTCAAGGGGCAAGGCCTGCAGCACAGCCCCGTTTTCATGCGCCACAGCTTCCACCGTGCCCATGAATTCCTGGTGCTCGCGCTGCGCGTTGTTGACCAAGGCCACGGTGGGCTGGGCCAACTTGGACAGGTAGGCGATCTCGCCGGGATGGTTCATGCCCAACTCGACCACGGCGATGCGGTGGTGGGCACGCAAATTGAACAAGGTCAGGGGCACACCAATGTCGTTGTTCAGGTTCCCCTGCGTGGACAAGGCGTCGTCCCCTGCATGGGCACGCAAAATGGACGCAATCATTTGCGTCACGGTGGTTTTGCCATTGCTGCCGGTCACGGCGATCAGCGGCAAACTGAACTGCGCACGCCAGCCAGCCGCCAGCTCACCCAAAGCGATGCGGGCATCGGGCACCACCAGCGCGGGCAAGCCGTGCGACATCGCCTGGGCTTCGCCTGAAGCTTCACACACCACCGCCACCGCGCCTTGCGCTTTGGCTTGGGAGATGAACTGGTTGCCATCAAAACGCTCACCACGCAAGGCCACAAAAAGGTCACCCGCTTGCAGACTGCGGCTGTCGGTGTGCACCCGGTCAGCCACCACGCCTTGCACATTCACGCCGCGTGCTTGGCTCAACCAGCTCAGGGCGAGACTCAAACTCAGCTTCATGGACACCGGGGCGTTCATGCGAGCACCCCCTGGCGCTGTGCAGCGCGTTGCTGCAAAGCCCTGCTGGCCTGCGCCACATCCGAAAACGGGTGGCGTAAGCCCATGATCTCTTGTTCGCTTTCATGGCCTTTTCCGGCCACCAACACGACGTCTTGCGCGGCAGCTTGGGCCACCGCTTCATCAATGGCCAAGGCACGGTCGAGTTGAATGCGGGCCGATGGTGGACGGCTCAGGCCTTGAACCATCGCGGCCACAATCGCCTCGGGCGATTCGGTGCGGGGGTTGTCGCTGGTCAGCACCACTTGGTCGGCCCCAGCTTCGGCGGCTGCCGCCATCAAGGGGCGCTTGCTGGCATCGCGGTCACCACCACAGCCCAGCACACACCACAGGCGACCACCCCTCAGCGTCGCCTGCGAACGCAGCGCGGCCAAGGCCTGGGTGATGGCGTCGGGCGTGTGGGCATAGTCCACAACTACCAACGGGCTTGTCACATCAACGTGAACACCTGACACGTCAAAGGACACGCGCTCCATGCGACCGGGTACCGCCGTCAGCTGGGCACAGGCCTGCACCGCTTGCGCCAAGTCGAAACCCAAGGCGCGCAAACTGCCGATCACACTCAAAAGGTTGTCCATGTTGTAGTCGCCGATCAAACCGGTGTAAAGGGTCTGCACGGCCTGGCCTTCGATGACCTCGAAGGCCAAACCCTGGCCGCTGTTCAAGTTACGCGCTTGCAGACGAGCCGGGCCGCGTCGCGAGCAGGTCCAGACGTCGAGCGAGCCGCCTTGCAACTGCTGGGCCAACAAAGCGCCTTGCGCATCGTCGATGTTGATGACGGCCGACTGCAAATCGGGCCAAGCAAACAAAGCAGCCTTGGCCGACCAATAGCAGGCCATGTCGCCGTGGTAATCCAGGTGGTCCTGGGTGAAATTGGTGAACACGGCCACGCGGATGCGGGTTCCGTCCAGGCGGTGCTCGGCCAAGCCAATGGAGGATGCTTCGATGGCGCAGTGCGTCACACCGCCACTCGCGAACTGCCGGAACTGGCGCTGCAGCAACACCGGGTCGGGTGTGGTCATGCCGGTGCTGACCAAGTCTGGCAAGCGGCCTACGCCGAGGGTGCCCACCAAACCGCAGGATTGCTGCAGTACGGGTGAAGACAGCGCTTGGGCCAGCCACCAGGCCGTCGATGTTTTGCCATTGGTGCCGGTAACCGCCAGCACTTGCAAGGCGTGACTGGGGTGTTCGTAATAGGCGTCGGCAAGCAAGCCCGTCTGTGCCTTGAGCCCAGACATGACGGCCAGCTTGGGGGCAGCATCGGCCTGCAGACCCTGGAGCCAGGGCGCATGGTCCTGCGCCTCCATCAGGCAGGCTGCGGCCCCCTGCGCCAGCGCTGCAGCCAGGTAACGCCGTCCGTCGGTGGCTGCACCAGGCCAAGCGATGAAGCCGTCGCCCACCTTGACCAATCGGCTGTCGGTGCGCAGTTCTCCCGTCACGTGCGTGCGCAACCAGCGGGCCGCTTCGGGGGCGTTGTGCAGCATCTGCATCAGAACGACTCCTCGACCGATTTGGCAACGATCTGGGGTTTGACGGCCATGTCGGGCTGCACGCCCATCATGCGCAAAGTTTGCTGCACCGTCTGGCTGAACACCGGTGCCGCCACATCGCCGCCGTAATAGCGGCCATTGCTGGGTTCATCGATCATCACCGCAACAACGATGCGCGGTGCCTCGATCGGGGCCAGACCGACAAAGAAACCACGGTATTTTTTACCGGCATAGCCTTTGCCTTCTTGTTTGTGTGCCGTGCCGGTCTTGCCGCCCACGGAATAGCCCATGGTCTGGGCTTTTTGCGCGGTGCCACCGGGGCCTGCAGCCATTTGCAGCATCTTGCGCATGGCTTTGGCGTTTTCTGCGCTGATGACGCGCACACCCGCCACCTGTTGCTCGGCCTTCATCAAGGTGGCTGGCACCACCTCACCGTCGCGTGCAAACACGGTGTAGGCCCTGGCCACCTGGAACAGGCTGCTTGAAATGCCGTAGCCGTAGCTCATGGTGGCCTGCTCAATGGGCCGCCAGGTTTTATAGGGGCGCAAGCGGCCACTGACGACACCGGGAAAAGGCAGTTGCGGCTTTTGTCCGAAACCGACCTGTGCAAACATCTCCCACATCTCGCGGGGCTGCATTTGCATGGCCATCTTCACCGTACCCACGTTGCTCGATTTCTGAATCACCTCGTTGACGGTGAGCACACCATGCGGATGGGCGTCGGTGATGGTCGAGCCGGTAATGGTGATGCGACCGGGGGCGGTCTGGATGGGTGTCTCCGGCTTGACCAAGCCTTTTTCCAGCGCCAAGGCCACGGCAAACGGTTTCATGGTCGAGCCGGGCTCGAAGGTGTCCGTCAAGGCCCGGTTGCGCAACTGCTCACCACTCAAATTGACGCGTTTGTCCGGCGAATAGCTCGGGTAATTGGCCAGCGCCAAAATTTCGCCCGACTGCGCATCGAGCACGACCACACTGCCGGCCTTGGCTTTGTGCTCCAGCACGGCCTCTCGCAACTTTTGGTAGGCAAAAAACTGGACCTTGCTGTCAATGCTCAGCTGCAAGTCTTCGCCGTCGACGGGCGGTACGGTCTCACCCACGTCTTCGACCACCCGACCCAAACGGTCCTTGATGACACGGCGCGAGCCTGGCTTGCCGGACAGCTGTTTTTGAAACACCAGTTCCACACCCTCCTGGCCTTGGTCTTCCACGTTGGTGAAGCCCACAATGTGCGCAGCCGCTTCACCTTCGGGGTACAGGCGCTTGTACTCCTTGATGTCGTACACACCCTTGATGCCCAATGCCAAGATTTCTTTGGCCACCGGCTCATCGAGCTGTCTGCGCAGCCAGACAAAGGTCTTCTCGTCGTCCTTGAGTTTTTTGTCCAACTCAGCGGGACTCATGCCCAACAGGCGCGCCAGCTCGCGCAGCTTGGCGGGGTCTCGCTCGATGTCTTCCGGATTGGCCCAAATGCTGGGCGCCGGCACGCTCGACGCCAGCAGCATGCCATTGCGGTCGAGCACGCGTCCCCGGTTGGCGGGCAAAGTCAGCGTCCTGGCAAAACGAACTTCGCCTTGCCGCAAGAAAAAGTCATTGGCGAAAACCTGCACATAGGCTGCACGGCCGATCAAGCCCGTGAAACCCAGCGCAATGGCCGCCACAATCAGTTTGCTGCGCCAAACCGGGGTTTTGCTGGCCAGCAGCGGGCTCGATGAGAGCTGGACACTGCGGCTCATGGACGAGTCTCCTGGCCTGCAGCACCCTGGGTGGAAACGTATTGGGTGATGGCGGGTGACGCCGTCCGCATTTGCAGCTGCTGTCGCGCAATTTGCTCCACACGCAGCGGCGTAGCCTGCGCCCGGCGCTCCACCTGCAGGCGATCGTGGTCCACCTCAAGACGCTTGGCCTCTTTTTTGGCCGACTCGAGCGCCATGAACAAACGGCGCGTCTCGTACTGGCTGTGCACCAACAGCAGCGCACTTACTAAAGTGGCCAACAATAAAAAGATGCTCAAGCGGGTCATGCGGGCACCTCGGTGCGCTCAGCCATGCGCATGATGGCGCTGCGCGAACGGGGGTTACCGCGCACCTCCGCCTCGCTGGGTCGCACGCGACCACAGGCTTTGAGGCGCATTTTCACAGGAGCTGCAAAGGGCACACGTCGGTCCACCACTTCTTTGGAGTGTTTGGCGATGAACTGCTTGACGATGCGATCCTCCAGCGAATGGAAACTGATCACCACCAAACGCCCACCCGGTGCCAGCACCTGCAAGCTGGCCTCTAACGCCTGTTCGAGCTCTTCAAGCTCGGCGTTGATGAAAATCCGAAAAGCCTGAAATGTCCGCGTTGCAGGGTTCTGACCCGGCTCGCGGGTTTTGACCGTGTCAGCCACGAGCTGGGCCAGATCGGTGGTGGTTGAAATTGGGCCCCGCTCTTGTCGGCGAGCCACAAGCGCCTTTGCAATCTGAAAAGCAAACCGTTCTTCGCCATAGTCACGTATCACCTCCGTGATTTGATCCACCTCTGCGGTGGCCAGCCAATCGGCCACACTTTGTCCGCGCGTGGTGTCCATGCGCATGTCCAGTGGTCCGTCAAAACGAAAAGAAAAACCCCTCTCGGGGCTGTCAATTTGGGGAGAGCTGATGCCCAGGTCCATCAAGACGCCATCGACACTGCCGGGAGGCAGCTCACCCAGATTCGAAAAGCCTTCATGGCGGATCGAAAACCGGCCGTCTGCAATACGTCCAGCCTCTGCAATCGCTTCGAGGTCTTTGTCAAAAGCCTGCAAGCGACCTTGCGCCGAGAGGCGCGAAAGAATCAGACGCGAGTGCCCGCCGCGGCCAAAAGTGGCATCCACATAAGCGCCGTCGGCACCCGCAGTGGCCTCAAACAATTCATCCACGGCCTCATTCAAGAGCACAGTGGTATGGGTCAGTGCAGCTTCGGTCATCGTGTTCAGAACGAAAAATCCTTGAACACATCGGGCATCTCGCCCTGCATGGCCTGCGCTTCTTGCGCGTCATAGCTGGCTTTGTCCCACAGCTCGAAATGGTTACCCATGCCCAGCAGCATGGTGTCTTTGGAGATGCCAGCGGCCTGGCGCAATTCGGGCGAGATCAGCACGCGGCCCGTGCCATCCATCTCCACATCCATGGCATTGCCCAAAAAGATGCGCTTCCACCATTGGGCAGACATGGGTAACTGGGCAATCCGTTCCCGGAACTTTTCCCATTCGGGACGGGGGAACACCATCAGGCAGCCGTGCGGGTGCTTGGTGATGGTCAGCTGACCTTGCGCTGTGGCGCTCAGGACGTCACGGTGCCGGGTCGGTACAGACAACCGCCCCTTGGCATCCAGACTCAGCGATGAAGCCCCTTGAAACACAGCCACGACCTTTTTCAATTAAAAGGCACCAGCAGAGACACTTTTCCCCACTTAATTGCACTTTTTTGCACTGTATCAGGAATTCAGGGCAACTCAACAGGTGTAGATCTATTTTTTTCAATGAAATCAAGGGCTTAGCGCTGAAATTGAAGCCTAATGAAACGGGAATTTCTTTGTAAATTAGGCACTTACGGACGGCTCTGAAAGTAACCTGTGAAGGATTTTAAAAAATCAAAAATAACAAATGCATTAAAAGCAAATAAGCCTTTCCAGGCCCAACCGGTACACCCCGGACGTGAAAAAGCCCCTGAACAGGGGCTTTTTCATGCATGGGCCGAGGGTCCGTCTCGTCAATCACCGAACATTTTTTGCTTGAGCTCACGGCGCTGCTGCGCTTCAAGGGACAAGGTCGCGGTAGGACGAGCCAACAAACGCCCCACACCAATGGGCTCACCCGTTTCATCGCAGTAGCCGTATTCGCCACCGTCGATCAAGACAATGGATTGCTCGATTTTCTTGAGCAACTTGCGTTCACGGTCGCGGGTGCGCAATTCCAATGCATGCTCTTCTTCAATCGTGGCACGGTCGGCGGGATCGGGCACCACCACGGTGTCCTCGCGCAAGTGCTCGGTGGTGGCACCAGCACTGTTCAGAATGTCCTGCTTGAGAATGGCCAACTTGCGGCGGAAATACGCCAACTGCACGCTGTTCATGTACTCCGCATCAGGCATCGCCAGAATTTCGGCATCGCTCAAAGCTTCCACCTGCTTGCTCTTCCAGTTGTTGGCCAGCTTGGGGTCTTTCTTGATGGGTGCAAATGGTGCAGACACCGTCGCCACAGGGGCGCTGGGCATGAAACTGGCCTTGGCGGCCGTGGAGGCCACTGCAGGGGGCAAGGAAGGCACGGTGATCTGGGCCAAACGTGCAGAGGGCCGGGTGGCACGAATCAATTGATCAGGGGCCGAAGCCACAACAGGCACCGCTGCCGGTGCGGCAGCTTGGGCGACCTCAGGAGTCGGTGTCGCCACTTTTTTTACAGTCATAGGTTTCGCTTCAGGTACAGAGATCATCTTGGGAGCAGCCGGCTTTGGGGTCGCCTTGACCTTGGGTGCCGGAATTGGCTTGGGGCTGACAACACGCGCTTTCGGAGCGGCTGGCGCAGCAGCTTTGTTGGAGGTCTTGGCTGGTGCGGCTTTGGCAGTTGCAGCGGCTTTGGCCGTCTTCAGGGTTTTGACAGGTGCCGCCGCCGTTTTGGCTTTCACCTTGACGGGGGCGACGGATTTGGATGACGCCGGAGCGGCGGATTTAACGGGCACTGGCTTTTTTACCGAAGTTGGCTTTTTAACCGGAGCTGGCTTTTTGACCGCTACTGCCTTTTTGGCGGGTATCGCCTTTTTGGTTGGCACTGCTTTTTTGATCGGCAATGCTTTTTTGGCCGGTGCCGCCTTGGCTTTGCTTGCGGTCACTGGGGTGGCCGCTTTTTTGTTCGAGGTCTTCACGTCTTGTCTCCTAGCCGTGTGAAAGGGCAGGCCCAAACCTCTTGCCACACTGCAGCAACCGATTAAAAAACCTGTTCATTTGCATACCAAACCCTTGTTATAGACCTTATGGGGTTCACCAGACCGCCCGTAAAGGGGGGGCTTCAGGCGGGCGATTGTAGCGATAAGAACGATCAAAAAATGTCGCGCAACTTATTAAAGACAAGTTCAAGTCCACCGCCGGACTGAACAGCCGGCGCGGACAGGCACCTCAAACCAGACACTGCTCCAAGCCTTGGAGCAAGATATCTTTGGGTAAATCAATGCCAATGAATACCATCTTGCTCGTTTTAACCTCGCCGTCGGCCCACATGGGGCCTAAATCGCTGCCCATGAGCTGGTGCACGCCCTGGAAAATGACCTTGCGCTCGGTGCCACGCATGTTCAACACCCCCTTGTAGCGCAGCATGCGGGGGCCGTAAATATTGACGATGGCACCCAAAAAATCCTCCAGCTTGGCCGGGTCAAAGGCTTTGTCGGATCGGAACACA
>JBIKSF010000163.1:0-3144 GCA_044348785.1 Limnohabitans sp. | reverse complement strand
CATCAACAACAACATTGGCGTGCACCCCAAGGCCATTCTGGATTACCCCGCCATTGACGCTGACCTGAAAAAAGCCGTGGAATCGGTGGCCCGTGGCCACGCATCCCCACGTGCTTTTTATGTGGACAAAGTTACCGAAGGCGTGGCCAGCATCGCGGCCGCCTTCTGGCCCAAGCCGGTCATCGTGCGTTTGTCGGACTTCAAGAGCAACGAATACCGCAAGCTCATTGGCGGCAGCCGCTACGAGCCCGAAGAAGAAAACCCGATGCTGGGTTTCCGTGGTGCTGCACGGTACATCAGCCGTGATTTTGGCGAAGCTTTTGCCATGGAGTGCGAAGCCCTCAAGCGGGTGCGTGGAGAGATGGGCCTGACCAACGTGCAGATCATGGTGCCCTTTGTGCGCACTTTGGGGCAAGCCGAAAAGGTCACCCAGTTGCTGGCCAGCCAAGGCTTGCGCCGTGGCGAAGACGGCCTCAAAGTCATCATGATGTGTGAAGTGCCCAGCAACGCCATCCTGGCCGAGCGCTTTTTGGAGTTCTTCGATGGCTTCTCAATTGGCTCCAATGACCTGACTCAGCTGACTTTGGGTCTGGACCGCGACTCGGGCATGGAGCTGTTGGCCGCTGATTTTGACGAACGCGATCCAGCGGTGACGGCATTGATCTCGCAAGCCATCCAAGCTTGCTTGGCGCAAGGCAAGTACATCGGCATTTGTGGCCAAGGTCCCTCCGACCATCCCGATTTTGCGCATTGGTTGATGGACCAGGGCATCAGCTCGATCTCGCTGAACCCTGACACCGTCATTGAGACTTGGACCAATCTGGGTCGTTGATGCCGGTGCTTCAGACTTTGCGATGAACTCAGCCATGGCAGACCGCTCCACTTCCGCCTACCACTGGCGGCTTCATCGCAATGTTCTGATTTATGTGGTCATCCTGGGCGCTCTGATTGGCGCAATGGCCTGGGCTGAACAATGGGGTTTGTCCCGCAACCTGATTGGCCCCATCTTTTTGTTCAGCACGGTGATGATTTATGCCTTGATTGGCATTTCCAGTCGAACCACCGACGAAGATGAGTATTACGTGGCTGGGCGGCGCATTCCGGCGATGTACAACGGCATGGCCACGGCGGCTGACTGGATGAGTGCAGCATCTTTCATCAGTTTGGCAGGCGCACTTTATCTGCAGGGTTTCTCCGGCAGTGGCCAGCAGCCAGGTGGTCTGGCTTACGTCATGGGGTGGACGGGGGGGTTTTGTCTGGTGGCCTTGCTGATCGCACCCCAATTGCGAGCGATGAAGCTCTACACCTTGCCCGATTATTTTCACCACCGTTACGGTGGGCGTTGGCCGCGCATCATTGCTGCACTCGCTTCTGTGTTGTGCTCTTTTACTTACGTGGTGGCACAGATTTACGGCATTGGGCTGATCGCTTCGCGTCTGACGGGCGTTCAGTTCGAAATTGGCATCTTGCTCGGGCTCGGCGGTGTTTTGTTGTGTTCTTTTTTGGGTGGTATGCGCGCCATCACATGGACTCAAGTGGCCCAGTACATCATGTTGCTGCTGGCTTTCATGATCCCTGTGTCCTGGTTGGCTTACAAGCAACTCGGCAGCCCTTTTGCTCCCCTTGTGTACGGGCAGCAGTTGGCTGAAATCGAGGCCATCGAGAAAAAGTTGATCAAAGACCCCGGTGAAATCGAAGTGCGCGAAGAGTTCGCCCGTCGCGCGCAGGTTTACGAGGCCCGTTTGCAAAATGTTGAAAACGCTCTGGTGGTGCTGCGCCAGGAATTGGAAGAAAAAATCAGGCTGCTGAAAGACCAATCGGCTGATTACACAGCCATCACTCAAGCCCGGCGTGAGCTGTTGGCAGTGCCTCGCGATGCCGCTTCAGCCCGTGAGCAATGGACTCGGGCCATGCATGAAAACCGTGAGCGGGCCAAACCTTTAGGGGGTATGCCGCCACATGCACAGGCTTTTGCAGGCAACCCACAAGGCAGCGCCGAAGAGGTGAGTGTGTTTGGCGAGTCGCGCCTCAATTTTCTGGCATTGGTGTTTTGCCTGATGGTCGGCACGGCAGGTTTGCCGCATTTGCTGACGCGTTTTTATACCGTCCCCTCGGTGGCAGAGGCGCGCAGTTCCGTGGCTTGGTCGCTTTTTTTCATCGGTTTGCTGTATTTGAGCGTGCCGGCCTTGGCTGTGCTGGTCAAGTTTGAGGTCATGAACAATTTGGTCGGTAGCAGTTTTGAAGATTTGCCCAGCTGGATGGCCCAGTGGGCAAGGCTGGATTCTGGCTTGCTGGAGTTCTCTGACGTCAACGGTGATCGCGTGTTGCAATTGGGGGAGCTGAAGTTGGGGGCCGACATGATCATGCTGGCCACTCCTGAGATGGGCGGGATGCCCTTTGTGGTGTCGGGTCTGGTGGCCGCAGGTGGTTTGGCTGCGGCTTTGTCGACGGCTGATGGTTTGCTTTTGACCATCAGCAATGCCTTGGTGCATGACATCGGTCCTGGACGCGAGCGCAAGCCCAAATCAGCAGAGGGGCGTGTGATCCTGTCGAAGTTCGCGCTGTTGGCGGTGGCCATGCTGGCTGCCGTGGTGGCTGCGTTCAAGCCGGCCGAAATCCTGGCCTTGGTTTCGACTTCTTTTTCGCTGGCAGCGGCCGCGTTTTTCCCAGGCATGGTTCTGGGAATGGTTTGGCCCAAGGTTCATCGACCCGCTGCAGTGGCGGGCATGTTGACGGGTTTGGGGGTGACGCTTTATTACATGGTGGTGAACGCGCCCGGCGTTCGGCACTTTTGGGGTTTGGACCCGAGCGCTGGCTTGTGGTTTGGCATTCAGCCCTTGTCGGCGGGCGTTTTTGGTGTGCCCGCCGGTTTGGGGGTGATGGTATTGCTGACGTTGTTGCTGCCCGAGCGCTGGGCGAGGCCCCGTGAGCCTGTGGCGCCCCCTTCTGTGGACACTTCGAGAGACTATCCGGGCCTTTGATTTCAAGCTATAATCGCAGGCTTCGCCTTGCCGCACCCCGACAGACGCTGGGGGCGGCTTTTCCAACCTTTTGGGTTAACCGCAAGGAGTCTCAATGCGTCATTACGAAATCATTTTGCTGATCCATCCCGATCAGTCCGAACAAGTTCCAGCCATGCTGGAG
>JBIKSF010000162.1:0-3151 GCA_044348785.1 Limnohabitans sp. | reverse complement strand
CAAATGCTCACGCCTGCCGCGCCGCCCAGCATGCGCACAAAACCGATCACGCTCGAAGCCTGCGGAATCAGGTCTTTGGGCAAACCGCGCAAAGCCCCCAAGTTGAGCGACGGCAGGATGAAGCCCAGGCCAATGCGCCCAAGGATCACCAAAATCCAGAGCAAGGCCAAACCCGCCGCCGGGTGGACCAAGGGCATGAGCGCAAACGACAGCGCCAACAAAGCCAGGCCCCAACTCACCCAATGGGCGGGCGGCATGCGGTGCGACAAACGCCCCACCGACGCGATGGTCACGGCCAGCAAGATGCCAGCCGGCAACAAGGCGGCGCCGATGTAAGACGGCGACAGTCCCAAGCCCATCTGCATGTAGACCGGTAGCAAATAAGTCGATCCAAACAGCGCGATGCCGTAGGTGAACGACACCAGCGCCCCCATGGCGAAATGACGGTGGCCAAACACCTGCAGGTTCATGAGCGGACCACGCCGCACCTGGGGGACTTGGCGCAAGGATTTGGCTTTTCGGCCTGAAGTTGCAGAACGCACGCGTCGGCTAGGCCGCAGCAAATGCCGCTGCCAAATCACAAACACCGCCATACCCAAGCCTGCCAGCACAAGCAGGGCCACGGCCACCGTATCATCGTCACCACGCAGCTGCACCAAGCCGTTGAGCAGCATCAAGGTGGAGGCGCTGGCCAGCGCCAGCCCGATCCAGTCGAGACCCGGACTGTCAGCATCGGCCTGCACACCGCCCGGGGCCGACGTGGGCACGTAGCGGCGCGACAACCACAGCGCCACCATGGCCAACGGCACCACCATGAAAAAAATCGAGCGCCAGCCGAACACATCGACCAGCACGCCGCCGATGCTGGGGCCAATGGCCGGGGCCAGCACCACGCCCATGCCAAACAAGCCACTGGCGCGGCCCTGTTCTTCGGACGCAAAAGCACGCAAGATGATGATGGCGGGAATGGGCTGCACCACACCCGCAGCCAGACCCTCGGCCACGCGCGCGGCCATGACCAGTGGAAAGTCGTTGGCCAAACCACCCACCACACCACCGCCCAGCAGCAGCCACATGCACACCTCGTAGACGCGGCGGTAACCGTAGCGTGAGAGTAACCAAGGCGTGGTCAGCATGGACACCGTCATGGCGACCATGAAGCCTGAGGTGACCCACTGCACCCGGCTTTGGCCCAAGGTGAAGTGCTGGCTCATGTCGGGGATGGCCACATTCATGATGGTGGACGACATGACCGCCGCCATAGAGCCCAGCATGACCGACAGCAGCAGCAACCAACGGTGCCGCTCGCCATAACGCGCTTGCAGCGCCTGCAGGCTGTGCGGACCTTGGGCCTGAGTCATGTGCGACCAGACGGCAAGGGGTCTTGCGATGTGTCTTGGGACTTGGCCACACAGGCCGCGCAAATGCAGGCCTTGTTGCGCGCCGCCTCGGGCACCCGTTTCAGCAAATCGGCGCTGAAGGGCACCATCGTGCACCAGCAGGGGCCAGATGCCGCTTGGCCCGGCGTCGCCATGGCGCAGGCGTTGGGCTGCCCGCACAAGGGGCAGCGGCAAGGGTCAAGGGCAAGCTGCGTCATAGCGAGGGGGCTCAGTCCTTGCCCTGGCGACGTCGCTGCGCGTCACGCCACAAGCGAATGGCCAACACCACCAGGGGCGTGGTGTGCAAGAAGAAGTCAAAGATGTCGATGGGTTTGCTCAAAGTGCCGTCCAACAGCATGCGCCATTTTTCGGTCAAGTGCGGCTCGGGCACAAAGGGGGCACCCGCCAAGTACAGGGCGATGCCCACCAGCCACAACATCGGAATCCGGTCTATCCAGCGCATCGCGCCCTCCAAAAATCTTATTTTCATGCATGCCAGCCTCATCAGCTTGAATGTCACACAAGCGCATTGGTGATTCGGCACGTTGAAGTTTGAGTTTTTCTTTACCATCCCGGCCTTGTTTTTTTGTCATCCCGGCCTTGAGCCGGGATCCAGTGCGCACAGTCGCCCATTGCAAAGGGCGGTGGTCAACACTGGATCCCGGGTCTTCGCCCGGGATGACAAAGAGGGGACAACAACACAAGCCATCCATATTTCATCGGACCGGATCACTGGCAAAGCGCACAGCCCAACAAAAACGGCTCCCGAAGGAGCCGTTTGTTCAAGTGCCAGAACTGCCCAAAATCAGGCCGCCTTGACCTTCAAGCGCCAAGCGTGCAGCAATGGCTCGGTGTACCCAGAAGGTTGCGCCTTGCCTTTGAAGACCAGATCGCAAGCCGCTTTGTAAGCCGCCGACTTGGCGAAGTTACCGGCCATGGGCTGGTAAGCCGCGTCGCCCGCGTTTTGCGCGTCCACCACAGCGGCCATGCGCTGCATGGTTTGCTTGACTTGCTTTTCGGTCACGACACCGTGCTGCATCCAGTTGGCCATGTGCTGGCTGCTGATGCGCAAGGTGGCGCGGTCTTCCATGAGGCCCACGCCGTTGATGTCGGGCACCTTGGAGCAGCCCACGCCCTGGTCCACCCAACGCACCACATAACCCAAAATGCCTTGGGCGTTGTTGTCGAGCTCTTTTTGCTTGTCTTCATCGGACCAATTGGCGTCGGCCTGGGCCACCACGGGGAACTGCAGCAAAGCGTTGAGGGTGTCTTCACGCAGCTGTTTCGGGTCTTGCTTGGCCACGGCCTTTTCCATCTGCTTTTGCAAGGCAGGCACGTCCACCTGGTGATAGTGCATGGCGTGCAGCGTGGCAGCCGTGGGGCTGGGCACCCAAGCGGTGTTAGCACCAGCCATGGGGTGACCGATCTTGGCTTTCAGCATGTCGGCCATCAGGTCGGGCATGGCCCACATGCCCTTGCCGATTTGGGCGCGACCGCGCAAGCCGCAGGCCAGGCCCACGTTGACGTTGTTCTTCTCGTACGCACCCAACCAGGTGCTGTTCTTGATGTCACCCTTGCGCATGACGGGACCCGCCAACATGCAGGTGTGCATCTCGTCGCCGGTACGGTCCAAAAAGCCGGTGTTGATGAAAGCCACGCGGCTCTTGGCGGCAGCGATACAGGCTTTCAAGTTGGCGCTGGTGCGGCGCTCTTCGTCCATGATGCCCAGCTTCACAGTGGAAGGCTTCATGCCGATGACTTTTTCGACGCGG
>JBIKSF010000066.1:0-11553 GCA_044348785.1 Limnohabitans sp. | reverse complement strand
CGGTAAAATCTCGTTTTTAACAGTCCCCCTCCATCCCCATGTCTGCTTGGGTCCTCCCGGATCACGTTGCCGATGTCTTGCCTTCCGAGGCTCGTCACATCGAAGAACTCCGCCGCGAACTGCTGGATACCGCCCGTGGCTATGGCTACGAGCTGGTGATGCCGCCGCTGCTGGAGCATTTGGAATCCCTGCTGACCGGCACGGGTGAAGCCCTTGATTTGCAGACCTTCAAACTGGTGGACCAACTCTCTGGCCGCACCTTGGGTTTGCGTGCCGACACCACCCCTCAGGTGGCGCGCATCGACGCCCACTTGCTCGGTCGCACGGCTTTGACACGTCTTTGCTACTGCGGGCCGGTGTTGCACACCCGCCCGGCACGCCCTCACGCCACGCGTGAGCCGCTGCAATTGGGTGCCGAAATTTACGGCCATGCGGGTCCTGAAGCTGATCTGGAAATCCTGCAACTGGCCTTGGACTGCTTGGCCGCTGGCCGCTCCACTGAGCTGCAGGTCGATCTGGCCGATGCCCGCATCGTGAACCGGTTGTTGCAAGACCAGACTTTGAGCGACGCGCAGCGCCATGCCATCCATGCTGCTTTGGCGAGCAAGGATTCTTCAGCACTGGCCCGTTTGAGTGCCGGTTTGACACCCGCTGCGCAAGAAGGCTTGCTGGCCCTGGTCGATTTGTATGGCGACATCAGCGTTCTAGACCGCGCGGCATCGCGTTTGCCCGAATACCCTGAAATCACACAAGCCTTGGCGCAATTGCGTTGGTTGGCCGAGCAGATCCCGGGTGTGGCTGTGAGTTTTGATCTGGGTGATTCGCGCGGCTACGCTTACTACAGCGGCATGCGCTTTGCGATTTACGCCAAAGGTGCATCGGATGCGCTGGCCCGTGGCGGACGCTACGACGGTGTGGGCGCGGTCTTTGGCCACCGCATCGACCGCGACCGTCCGGCCGTTGGTTTCAGCCTCGATTTGAAAGAATTGGTGGCCGCCGTTCAGCCCTTGGCTTTGCGTGCTGCCATCCGTGCCCCTTGGGGCCAGTCGCCTTCCTTGCGTGCGGCCATCGCGGCACTGCGCAGCCGGGGCGAAACCGTGGTCTGTGTCTTACCAGGCCATGAAAGCGAAGTTGACGAATTCCATTGCGACCGCGAACTGGTTGAAGCGGCAGGGCAGTGGTTGGTACAGGCTCTTTGAGAAAGAACATTTCAAGCATGAACAAGTTGCAAGGCCGTAACGTGGTCGTTGTCGGTACCCAATGGGGCGACGAGGGCAAAGGCAAACTGGTCGACTGGTTGACCGAAAGCGCCCAAGGCGTGGTGCGTTTCCAGGGAGGCCACAATGCCGGCCACACCTTGGTGATCAACGGCGTGAAAACCGCTTTGCACCTGATCCCCAGCGGCATCATGCGCGCAGGCGTTAAGTGCTACATCGGCAACGGTGTGGTCTTGTCGGTGCCCAAATTGCTCGAAGAAATTGCCGGTCTTGAAAAAGCAGGTGTCGAGGTGCGCTCTCGCCTGCGCGTGAGCGAAGCTTGCCCGCTGATCTTGCCTTACCACGTCGCTTTGGATGTGGGCCGTGAAGCCGCCAAGGAAAAAGCCGGTACCGCCAAAATTGGCACCACCGGCCGCGGCATTGGTCCCGCTTACGAAGACAAAGTGGCGCGTCGCGCCTTGCGTGTACAAGACCTGAAATACCCCGAGCGCTTTGCCACCAAGCTGCGCGAAAACCTCGCGCTGCACAACGAAATTTTGGTCACCATCCTGGGTGCTGCGCCTGTGGACTTTGACGCCACTTACAACGAAGCCATGGCTTACGCCAAAGAGCTGCTGCCCATGGTGGCCGACGTGTCGCGCGAACTGAACGATGCGCACAAGGCCGGTGCCAATTTGCTGTTCGAAGGCGCGCAAGGCACCTTGCTCGATGTGGATCACGGCACCTACCCGTTTGTGACGTCGAGTAACTGCGTGGCGGGCAATGCCGCTGCCGGTGCGGGCGTGGGCCCGGGCATGCTGCACTACATCTTGGGCATCACCAAGGCTTACTGCACCCGCGTGGGCGGCGGTCCATTCCCGACTGAGCTGGACTGGGAAACCCCCGGCACACCGGGCTACCACATGTCCACCGTGGGCGCTGAAAAAGGCGTGACCACTGGCCGTTCACGCCGCTGCGGCTGGTTTGATGCCGCTTTGCTCAAGCGAAGCGCGCAGGTCAACGGCCTGTCGGGTTTGTGCATCACCAAGCTGGATGTGCTCGATGGCTTGAAAGAGTTGTGGTTGTGCACCGGCTACGAGCTGGATGGCGAAACGATTGACATCTTGCCCATGGGCGCAGACGAGATCGCCCGCTGCAAGCCGATTTACGAAGTCATTCCCGGCTGGACTGAGACCACCGTGGGCGTGACCGAGATGGACAAACTGCCTGCCACGGCCCGTTACTACCTGGACCGCATTGCTGAGGTGACCGGTGTGCCGGTGCATGTGGTCTCCACCAGCCCGGACCGTGACCACACGATCTTGCTGCACAACCCCTTTGCGGCCTGAGTTTCAAGCCCCGAAAACGCATCGATTTCAACCCCTGTTTTATTGGAGTGACCCCATGTTGACCGAAGACGGCAAGCACCTGTATGTGAGCTACGACGAGTACCACAACCTCATCGAAAAACTCGCCATCAAAATCCACCAGTCCGGCTGGGAATTTGACAACATCCTCTGCCTGGCCCGTGGCGGCATGCGCCCAGGCGACATCTTGTCGCGCATTTTCGACAAGCCCTTGGCCATCATGTCCACCAGCTCTTACCGCGCCGAAGCCGGCACGGTGCAGGGTCACCTGGACATTGCCCGCTACATCACCACACCCAAAGGTGAGATTGCTGGCAAAGTGCTGTTGGTGGACGATTTGGCCGACACCGGCCACACCTTGCGTGCGGTGGTCGATCAGTTGAAGAACAACTACAAACCTGTGACCGAATTGCGCACTGCCGTGATCTGGACCAAAGGGGTGTCCAGCTTCAAAGCCGATTACTCGGTCGACGACCTCCCGACCAACCCTTGGATTCACCAGCCCTTTGAGCCGTATGACAACATGCGTCCCGAGAAACTGCTTGAAAAGTGGAGCGTTTGATTCGCTTCTGACTTTCCCTGAGTTGACCTCCAACAGCCTCCTTCGGGAGGCTGTTTGCATTAGGATGTCTGGATGCAAAAAGACTTCCAAAATCCACCCGCTATGCCCAACGTCACGGGCCTGATCCACCACCCCTACACACCACCTGCCGGGTTTGAAGCACCCCAGCCGGGCGTCTTCAAGGCCTCAACGGTTTACTTTCCCACGGTGGCCGACATGCGCCAGCGCGAGTGGAAAGACAAATCGGCCTACACCTACGGGCTGCACGGCACGCCCACCACCTATTTGCTCGAAGAGCGCTTGTGCAGCCTTGAAGGCGGCTTGCAATGTGTGTTGGTGCCCAGCGGCCTGGCAGCCCTGGCCTTGGTGGCTTTGGCAGTCCTGAAAACCGGCGACGAAGTCCTGATTCCGGACAACGCCTACGGCCCTAACAAGGCATTGGCCGATGGCGAGTTGCGGCACTTTGGCATCACGCACCGCTTTTACGACCCGATGGACCCGCAAGATCTCTCTCGCCAGATCACCGAGCGCACGCGTCTGGTGTGGCTCGAAGCGCCCGGCTCGGTGAGCATGGAGTTTCCCGATTTGCCCGAGATGGTGCGCCGCTGCCGCGAGCGTGGTGTCTTGTGTGCTCTCGACAACACCTGGGGCGCGGGCCTGGCGTTCAAAGCGTTTGATTTGCTGGGTGATGGTGCAGGAGTGGAGGGCAGTCTGGCCGTGGACATCAGCGCCCATGCGCTCACCAAATACCCCAGCGGCGGCGGCGACGTACTGATGGGCAGCGTCATCACCCGCGACGCGGCTTTGCACCTCCAAATCAAACTTTGCCACATGCGCTTGGGCATGGGCGTGGCGGCCAACGATGCCGAAACCGTGTTGCGCTCCTTGCCCAGCATTGCGCTGCGCTATGCCGCGCATGACAAGACCGCCCGCGCCCTGGCCACCTGGTGGCAAGCCCAGCCGCAATGCGCGCAACTGATGCACCCGGCCTTTGAAGGCGCACCCGGTCACGCGCATTGGCAAGCCTTGTGCGATCGCAATCCGGGCACGGGCCTGGCAGCGGGCCTGTTCAGCGTCATGATTGATGCGCGTTTCAACCAAGCCCAGGTGGACGCGTTTTGCGATGGGCTGAAACTCTTCAAGATCGGCTACAGCTGGGGCGGACCGGTGAGCCTGGTGGTGCCCTACGACATCGCTGCGATGCGCCAGGCCTGGCCTGGTCACTTGAAGCCGGGCACGCTGGTGCGTTTTTCGACCGGTCTGGAGTCGGTGCAGGACTTGATTCTTGACTTGCATCAAGCTGTGCAAGCGCATTTGCCCATGGCCTGATCACGCAGGTGACAAAGTGGGCACTTTGGTGCCCCAAGACACGCGCCCTTGAGGGTTTCCTGACTGGTCAAAACGTACCGGTGGGGGTAATCTGAATTCCTTTGTGTTTTCAGATTGATTTGTCCTATGAACGCCGATGCCAAGTCTCTTGAAGCGGCCCAGGATTCAGACCTGCCCACCATGGCCACGCCTTATGTGCCACCCCCACCCGTGGGGCCGCGCTCGCACATGCGCCCCTTGGGCTTTGCCGATCCTTTTCGGTGGTTGGCGCGGGGCCTGAAGGACATGCGCCAGCACCCGGGCATTGGCCTGTTTTATGGCCTGTGCTTTTGGGGCATGGCGCAGGTGCTGGCCTTGGTGTTCAAACACAAGCCCGAGTACACCTTGTCCTTGGTTTCGGGCTGTTTGCTGGTCGGCCCTTTTTTGGCCATGGGCTTGTACGAGGTCAGCCGCAAACGCGAGCTGGGCGAAGTGCCGGAGATGTCCAGTTCCTTGATGTGTTGGGACCAGCACATCAAGAGCATGGCCATGTTGGTGCTGGTGTTGATGGTGCTGGAGTTGCTGTGGGGCAGGGCGTCGCTGGTGGTGTTTGCGGTGTTTTTCAACACCGGCATGCCGTCGACCACGGGCGTGATCGAGGCGGTGTTCAACCCGCAAAACATCGAATTTTTAATGGTCTATCTGGCGGTGGGCGGCGTGTTTGCAGCCCTGGTCTATGGCCTGTCGGTGGTGTCCATTCCCATGATTTTGGACCGTGACACCGATGCGATTTCGGCGGTGATCACCAGCATGCGGGTGGTTTTTTCGCACCCGGGCGTGATGCTGTTGTGGGGCCTGCTGCTGAGCGTGCTGGTTCTTGCGGCCCTGTGGCCTTGGGCGCTGGGCATCATCGTGGTGGGGCCTTGGCTGGGTCACGCCAGCTGGCATGCGTACCGGGGCAGTGTCGAGTGGGAAGAAAGCCCTGAAGAAGCTGTTACATTGGGCAGCTCAAATTAAAGGAGCCATCTTGGCCACACCCAACTACGGATTCGAAAAACGCCAGAAAGAACTGGCCAAGAAACGCAAAAAAGAAGACAAGCTCAAAGCCAAGTCCGACCGCAAATCGGGCCTGTTGGCTGAAGACGGCTCTGAAATCGAGGGCGAAGAGGGAGACGCCGACACTTCAGCGCCCGGTGCTGCTGACCCGTCCACGCCCGGTGCGGCCGACTCTTCCACGCCCGCTGCTTGAATCACCGGATGCTGATCACCCCTGCACCAACGCACGAGCCAGAACCAGCATGTCAGCCATGCTGTGGCTCGCAGGTGTGACCAGCGGGGCTTGGCCGTAATGCACAAAGTTATTGCCTGTCGATGTTTCATAACCGGGGTCGTAGTGGCCTGAGAGCAACTCGGTCACCACTTCGCGCATTTCGCCTCGCTCAATGCGCTCTTGCCAACTTTGCACCACAGCCTTGCCACGCAGGGCCGTCAAGCGCTCCAGCCGGTCGGCAAACAGAGCGCGGTCTTGCGTGAAAAACGCATAGTCTTCCATCAGCAAATTCACCCGATTCTCCAGCGACAGGTCCACCCGCAGGCAAGAGCTGGCCCGCATGGCAGTCATCAATGCGTCTGGTACCGCCAGATTCCCCACCTTTTTGCTTTCGGCCTCCACAAACACCGGGCGATCCGCGCTGAAGCCGCGCAAAGCATCCCACACTTGCGTGTCAAACGCCTTTTGCGTGGGCTGCGGGGTGCCGGGGATCAGGCCCAATACAGAGCTGCGGTGGCACGCAATCGCCTCCAGATCGAGCACCTGTGCTCCTTCTTGCGCCAAGGCTTGCAGCAGGCGCGTTTTGCCCGAACCGGTGGGGCCGCAAAGCACCTTGAACTGCAGGCGCTGGGCTTGGCGTGGAGTGTCTTCCATGACCTCTTTGCGAAACGCCTTGTAGCCGCCTTCGATCAGGTGCACCTTGAAGCCGATTTGCCCCAGGATCAGCGCCAGCGAGTTGCTGCGCTTGCCCCCGCGCCAGCAGTACACCAGCGGCTGCCAGTTGCGCGGCTTATCCATCACCTGAGTTTCGATGTGGCGGGCGATGTTTTTGGCCACCAGCGCTGCGCCGACTTTTTGGGCCTCAAAGGGGTTGACCTGTTTGTACAGGGTGCCCACCTTGATGCGTTCTTCGTTGTTCAGCGACGGCCAGCTCAGAGCGCCGGGCAAGTGGTCTTCGGCGTGTTCGCCTTCGGAGCGTGCATCCAGGATGGCGTCAAACTGGTTCAGTCGGGCCATGGCTTCGGCAGCAGAGATCAGGTGAAGGCTCATTTCAGTTGTTTCTTCAAAGTGGGCCAAACATTGGCCAGTAGGCGCGGCTGCGCGGCTTCGTTGGGGTGGATGCGGTCGGCCTGGAACCATTTCAGCGGTTCGGCATCATCGCCCACGCCTTTCAAAAAGAAAGGCACGAGCGCCGCTTTTTGGCTTTTGGCCACTTGGGCGTATGCGGCTTCAAATTGGCGAGCCATCTCGGGGCCGTAGTTCGGCGGCATTTGCATGCCCAAGAGCAGCACCTTGGCCCCGGCGGCTTGGGCTTGCTGGGTCATGGCCAGCAAGTTGCCTTGTGTCAGGGTCATCGGCAGGCCGCGCAGCGCGTCGTTGCCCCCCAGCTCGATGACCACATGGCTGGGTTGGTGGCGCTGCAGCAAGGCGGGCAGGCGAGAGCGTCCGCCCGAGGTGGTGTCGCCACTGATGCTGGCGTTGATGACGTCCACACCTGGCTTTTCCTGAGCGAGTTGCTTTTGCAGCAAGGCCACCCAGCCGGTGCCTCTGGCCAGGCCATATTCGGCGCTCAGCGAATCGCCCACCACCAAAATGCGCTGCCCGGAGGCTGCCAGCACTGGCGCGGCAAAGCCCCAGCAGGCAAGGGCCAGCAAGGTCCAGTTAAAGTGACGTCGTCTCAACAAAGGTTTGTGCATGCCTGAATCCATCATTGCCGTGCGTGGCGTCTCCAAAACCGTGCAAGACGCCAGCGGCGAACTGCGCATTTTGCGCGATATCGATTTCTCATTGAACGCCGGGGAAACAGCGGCCATTGTCGGTGCTTCCGGTTCGGGCAAAAGTACACTTCTGGCGATCCTGGCCGGATTGGACACGCCCAGCACCGGGCAAGTGGTGTTGGCAGGGCAATCGCTGTTCGATTTATCCGAGGACGAACGCGCCGCTGTGCGGGCCCAGCATGTGGGGTTTGTGTTCCAGAGCTTTCAGCTCATGCCCAATTTGACAGCGCTCGAAAACGTGATGTTGCCCCTGGAGCTGGCCGATCGGTCCGATGCCCGCAGCACCGCCACGGCCATGCTGCAGCGCGTGGGCTTGGGCGAGCGCTTGAAACACCTGCCCAAAGTGCTCAGCGGTGGTGAGCAACAGCGCGTGGCGCTGGCCCGTGCCTTCGTGGTGCAGCCCGATGTGCTGCTGGCCGACGAACCCACTGGCAGCTTGGACCACGCCACCGGCGAGGCCATCATGGACTTGATGTTCGCGCTCAACCGCGAGCAGGGCACGACCCTGGTTCTGGTCACGCACGACCGTCAGCTGGCCGCCAAGTGCGAGCGCAGTTTGGTGATTCAGGCAGGCTGCTTGACGGAGCCTGCCGCGAGCCCTGCCTGAAACTCGGGCCCGTTTGCGCAATGGGCGCCATCTGCTGGCTGCGACCAACGATAATCAACGGATGTCATCCCACAAAGTGCTGTTCGGCTTCCATGCCGTGGGCGTTCGCCTCAAGATCGCCCCCCAATCCGTTGTTGAAATCCATTACGAGGTCACCCGCCGCGATGCGCGCATGCGCCAGTTCATCGACAAGGCCCGCGATTCGGGCATGCGCATGATCGAATCGGACGGTGAGCGCCTGGCCAAGCTGGCCGGTGGCCACGGCCACCAAGGCGTGGTGGCCATGGTTGCGCCCATGCCTCAAAACCACTCGCTGGACGACTTGCTCGACACCGTGGAAGGCCCGCCCTTGCTTTTGGTGCTGGATGGCGTGACCGATCCTCACAACCTGGGCGCGTGTTTGCGTGTGGCCGATGGTGCCGGCGCCCACGCGGTCATCGCCCCCAAAGACCACGCGGCTGGCATCAATGCCACCGTGGCCAAAGTGGCCAGCGGTGCCGCCGAAACCATGCCTTATTTCATGGTCACCAACTTGGCGCGCACCTTGGGTGAGCTCAAGGAACGTGACATCTGGATCGTGGGCACCAGCGACGATGCGCCGCGCAACATTTACCAAGCCGATTTGAAGGTGCCCACCGCCTTGGTGCTGGGCGCTGAGGGTGCGGGCATGCGCCAGTTGACGCGTAAGAACTGCGACGAGCTGGTGAGCATTCCCATGCGCGGCGCGGTTGAAAGCCTGAACGTGTCGGTGGCCAGTGGCGTGTGCCTGTACGAAGCTTTGCGTCAGCGCACTTGATTTTGGGTGAAACGCCCGGACTTCTGTAGAGGGCTTGATCCTACAGTTGCCACCATGACCATTGACACAGGAATTGCACCATGAAACCCACGACCACCCGCATTGCACTGATCGCCGCACTCATGACCGCCAGCTGGCTCACTGCCTGCACCCAAGAGCAACAAAACAAGATCAGCCGAGACATCCAGAACTGGACTGGCACCAACGGGGTCCTTGAGGTCTATGCCGGTGACAAGCTGGTGCGCCGCTTTTTGAAAGTGGACAAGATCAGCACAGCCTTGGGCACAGATGACAAAGCGCCTCGTGCCTACAGATACGGCTACGGTGTGTTGGATGAAAACCTGAACATGATCGCCGACCCCGATGAGAAAAAGGTGTATTTCGAGGTCAGCGATTACTCGAATACGGTCTTTTTCGAAAACCCGCGCTGACTGGACTAAAGCCAGCCCAAGCTGCCGAGCAGGGCGCCAAGGCCAATCAGCCACAGCATGTGGACTCGGGTGCGCCAAACCACCAAGGTCGTGAACGCTGTCAAGGCGTACAAAGGCCAGTCACGAGCAGGCTGGTCGTTGCTGAGCGTCAGCAACCAAGCTGTGGCGAGCAACAGTGCGATCACGATGGGAGACATGCCTGCTTTGAAGGCACGAATGCCCAGGTTGTCCCGGTGTTTGTGTGCCCACCGTGTGGCCGTGTAGGTCAGGACGGACGAGGGCAACATGATGCCCAGCATGGCCACCACCACCCCCAGACTGCCCATGCCCGCACTGAGCCAGCCCCCGCCCAAGCTGGCCCCGGCATTCATGCCTACATTCCAGCCCATCAAGGCCACAAACAAGACATTGGGTCCCGGTGCAGCTTGTGCCAGTGCGATGGAGGAGGTGAATTGCGCCTCGCTCAACCAGCGTGTTTCGTCCACCAAGTAGCGGTGCATGTCGGGCGCGGTGGTGATCGCACCGCCCACCGCCAGCAGTGACAAGGCCGCAAAATGGTTAAAAAGGTTCAGCCAATCCGAGGCAGTCAGGTGCAGTACCGGGTTCATAGGGTGTTGGACGAGGGGCGGCCCTGTTGGAACAGTTGCCAATAAGCCCATCCACAGGCCACAAGCCCTGTGCCCAGCAGCACATAAACCAAGGGCCAACGCAGCAAGCCCACACCAGCAAAACTGGCTGCTGCCAAGGCGATGCAAACCGGCTTACCCATGGGGTTATGGCGCAAGGCACTGATCAGTTTCAGGCCCACGGCAGCGATCAATCCAGCCGATACCGCGCCCATGCCGCGCAAAGCGCCTTGCGCCCAAAGCGCATCAGATACCCCAGCGAAGGCTGCAGCCAGCAACAAAACCACCACCAGCGGCGCTGCCAGCATACCCGCCAAGCCCGCCAATGCGCCTGGCAAGCCAAAGTAACGCCCGCCGATCATCAAGGACAGATTGACCACATTCGGGCCCGGCATGATCTGGGCCACCGCCCAGTCTTCGACAAATTGCTCGCGTGTCATCCAGCGTTTTTTCTCGACCAGCTCACGCTGGACCACGGCCAACACCCCGCCAAAGCCTTGTAAGGCCAACAGGGAGAAGGACACAAAAAGATCGGTTTTGGATCTTGGTCGGTTCAGCGAGTCGTTTTCGGGCATGGGCGGCATTATCCTCGTGGCATTACTCGGGCAGCTTGGCGTCCAGCCACACCAGCTGGCCGTGACCGCTTTCGCTCAGGCGTTCTACCAGCGTGTCGACGTGGGTTTCGGGCAGTGCAAAGCTAAAGCACACCACGCTCCCGTGAACCACACCCTGCAACTGGGCTTTTGCAAGCTCCAGTTCGCGGCGTACCAAGCCTTCGAGCGCATAGGGCACGCTGCAGGCCAGATGGGTCTGCGCGATTCGCTGCACCTTTTCAGCCGTCAGCAGGGCTTGTGCCACAGCATCGGTGTAAGCCCGAACCAAACCGCCCGCCCCCAGCTTGGTGCCACCAAAGTAGCGCACAACGGAGGCCATCACCCCTTCCAAGTCTTGATGCCGGAGCACCTCCAGCATTGGGCGACCCGCCGTGCCGCCGGGTTCGCCATCGTCGTGGGCTGCGGATTGGCCGCCCGCCAGCAAAGCCCAACACACATGCGCGGCATCGGGGTGTTCTGCCTTGAGCTGTGCTACTCGCGCCTGCGCCTGCGCACGCCCGCTCACAGGTTCGATGCAAGCAATGAAGCGGCTTTTTTTGATGACCAGCTCGTGGTGGGCGGGGGTGACGAGGGAAAAAGGCATCTTGGGATTGTCGTGGAAGCGCAGTCCCTCACTTGTTTTATGAATACCCGCTGGCCTATCAAGTGCAAGCCCAAACCCCTACACTAGCGGGTTATCCCCGATACCTAGCCCATGAACGCCTTCACCGACGTCTCTTTCTTTCCGCGCGACGCCAAACCGCTGACCAGTTACCGCAAGTACTGGGCTCAGCGCTTTGGCACGGCACCGTTTTTGCCGATGAGCCGCGCCGAAATGACCCAACTGGGCTGGGACAGCTGCGACATCATCATCGTCACGGGCGACGCCTATGTGGACCACCCCAGCTTTGGCATGTCGGTGATTGGCCGTATGTTGGAAAACCAGGGCTTTCGGGTCGGCATCATCGCCCAGCCCGACTGGACCAGCGCCGAGGCCTTCAAAGAACTGGGCCAACCCA
>JBIKSF010000065.1:0-11589 GCA_044348785.1 Limnohabitans sp. | reverse complement strand
AGCCATAACCAAGAATGGCAACGGTCTTGCCCTTGATAACGCTCAGATCACAATCTTTGTCGTAAAAAACTTTCACAGGGTTCTCCTTAGGAATAAAACAGGTTCAAGGGTTGAGTTTAGACGCGCAGGATGCGCTCGCCGCGCCCGATACCGCATGCACCGGTGCGCACGGTCTCCAAGATGGCACTGCGGTCGATCGCCTCCAAAAAGGCGTCGTTCTTCGATTGGTCACCGGTGAGCTCAATCGTGTAGCTCTTGTCGGTGACATCAATCACACGGCCACGGAAAATGTCGGCCATGCGTTTCATTTCTTCGCGTTCCTTGCCCACGGCGCGCACCTTGACGAGCATCAGCTCGCGCTCGGTGTAAGCACCTTCGGTCAGGTCAACCACCTTGACCACCTCGATCAGGCGGTTCAGGTGTTTGGTGATCTGTTCGATGACATCGTCAGAACCCGTGGTCTGGATGGTCATGCGCGACAGGCTGGGGTCTTCGGTCGGTGCTACGGTCAAGGACTCGATGTTGTAGCCACGGGCCGAAAACAGCCCCACCACGCGGGACAAAGCGCCCGCTTCGTTTTCAATCAGTACAGCAATGATGTGTTTCATGATTACAGGTCCTCCACACCCATGAGCATCTCGGTGATGCCCTTGCCAGCCTGAACCATGGGGAACACGTTTTCCGTGGGGTCCGTGCGGATGTCCAGAAAAACCGTGCGGTCCTTGAGCCTGCGGGCTTCGCGCAAGGCGGGCTCCACATCCTCCGGCTTTTCCACCAGGATGCCGACGTGGCCATAGGCCTCGGCCAGCTTCACGAAGTTGGGCAAAGCATCCATGTAGCTGTGGCTGTAACGACCGGAGTAATCGATCTCCTGCCACTGGCGCACCATGCCCAAGTAACCGTTGTTCAGGGCCACAACTTTGATGGGCGTGTTGTATTGCAGACAGGTCGAGAGCTCTTGGATGCACATTTGCACCGAGCCTTCACCCGTCACGCAATACACCTCGCTGTCGGGTTTGGCCAGCTTGATGCCCATGGCGTAAGGAATGCCGACGCCCATGGTGCCCAGACCGCCGGAGTTGATCCAGCGGCGTGGCTCGTTGAATTTGTAGTACTGCGCAGCCCACATCTGGTGCTGACCCACGTCGGATGTGACGTACGCATCGGCGTCCTTGGTCATGTCCCACAAGGTCTCGATGACCTTTTGCGGCTTGATCACCAAACTGTTGCTGTTGTCGTACTTCATGCAATCACGTTTACGCCAGCCCTCGACCGTTTCCCACCACTGCGCCAACGCCTGTGGGTCGGGCTTGAGGCCGGACTCGCGGATCATGCCCATCAACTCGGTCAGCACGTCTTTCACGTCGCCCACGATCGGCACATCCACTTTGACGCGCTTGGAAATGCTGGACGGATCGATGTCGATGTGGATGATCTTGCGGTCCACCGAAGCGAAATGCTTGGGGTTGCCAATCACACGGTCATCAAAACGTGCGCCCACAGCCAGCAAGACGTCGCAATTTTGCATCGCGTTGTTGGCTTCGAGCGTGCCGTGCATGCCCAGCATGCCCAAGAAACGGCGATCGGTTGCGGGGAAAGCCCCCAAGCCCATCAAAGTGTTGGTGACTGGCACATTGAGCATGTCCACCAGAGCACGCAGCTCTGCGCTCGCGTTGCTCAGCAACACGCCACCGCCTGTGTAGATGTAAGGGCGCTTGGCCGACATCAACAACTGCAAAGCCTTGCGGATTTGGCCGCCGTGGCCCTTGCGCACAGGGTTGTAAGAACGCATCTCAACGGACTCGGGATAGCCGGTAAAAAGCGTTTTGTTAAAAGAAACATCCTTGGGAACATCCACAACAACCGGGCCAGGACGGCCGCTGCGCGCAATGTGGAAGGCTTTTTTCATGACCTCGGCCATGTCCTTGGCGTCTTTGACCAGAAAATTGTGCTTAACGATCGGGCGGGTAATACCCACGGTGTCGCACTCCTGGAAAGCATCCAGGCCAATGGCCGCAGTGGGCACCTGCCCACTGATGATGACCATGGGAATGCTGTCCATGTAGGCAGTCGCGATGCCGGTGACCGCATTGGTCAGGCCAGGCCCCGATGTAACCAGCGCCACCCCCACCTCGCCCGTGGCACGGGCAAAACCGTCGGCCGCGTGCACGGCAGCTTGCTCGTGACGCACCAAGACGTGCTGAATGGTGTCTTGTTTGTAGAAAGCGTCGTAAATGTGAAGGACGGCACCACCTGGATAACCCCAGACGTACTGCACGTTTTCAGCTTGAAGCGCTTTGACGAGGATTTCTGCACCGCGCAACTCTTGAGCGCCCGCAGGAGTATTGGCCGTATCGGCCTTGTTCATTTCCATATTCAACCTTTGTGAATTTCTCTAACGAAAAACCTTGGGTGCCCCTGGGCTCGACTCTTGTGAAGTGGCTTTGGGACTTAAGACCACAGACATGGGCACCAAACTGTAAAAGTGCCGGACGGTGATCCGTTTGCTTTTTTTCAATTGCAATCGCCCATTATCGCATTTGTCAAACGCACATCCCGAATTTCGGGATGTGCCGTCATCGAATGCCATAATTCACACCCATCGGACTGCGGCTCACTTCGGTCACCTGGTCTACATTCTTTCTCTCAAACTGGCAAAAGTACCGCTGACACGGGTGCTGAAAAAAGTTGGCTTCCGACTCCGAACTCTCAGAATTTCTGAAAAACATGGAAAAGAAGGCGTTCAAACGCGCCTTCTACCACGTTCGGAACGAAGATGCAGCCCTGGATATCCTGCAAGACAGCATGATCAAGCTGTGCACCAACTACGCGGACAAAACCGTCAGCGAGTTGCCCTTGCTGTTTCAGCGCATCCTGTCCAACACCATGCTGGACTGGTTTCGCAGGCAAAAAACCCGCAATGCCGTTTTCACCAACCTGGGGGATTTCAGCGGTGCCGATCCTGAGGGCGACTTCGACCTGCTGGAAGTGACCTCTGATAGCTCAGGCGAGGCTGCTCACGAAAGCGCTGAGGCATGGGTCGGTCGTATTCAGACCCTGGAACACATTGAAACAGCCGTCATGGCCCTTCCGGCACGTCAACGAGAAGCCTTCTTGCTGCGTTACTGGGAGGAGCTCGATGTTGCAGAGACAGCTGCAGTGATGGGCTGCTCAGAAGGCAGCGTCAAAACCCATTGTTCTCGGGCCATTCAAGCCCTGAGCAAAACATTGGGAAATCAAGGAATCAGACCATGAAACACCCCAACATACCGACCGAAGAGACCATGGACCGCTGGGGACAGTATTTTTCAAGCCAACTGACCCTGGCCACCCCGGACTTGCCCCATGACATCAGCGAACGGCTGCGCATCGCCAGGCAGTTGGCCGTGGCACAGCGCAAGCCGCTGGTGCTGTCACGGACAGAGAAAAGTGCACAAATCAACAGCAACGGCACATTGACCGCCCCTTCCGATGAAGGCCTGAACCTCTGGAGCATCTTGGCTTCTGCCGTGCCCCTGCTGGCTTTGGTGATCGGTTTGATGGCCATCCAATGGATTCATCAGGACCACATCACATCGGAAATCGCGGCAACCGACGCGGCCTTGCTCACCGACGAATTGCCACCTGATGCCTATACAGACGCCGGTTTTGCCCAGTTTTTGAAGCAAGGCCTTGGCACCATCAAGACCCATGACTGATCTGTTTGCCTGCCGACCAACGAGCCTGAGTTTCGCCATAAAACTGGGCGGAGCTTGGCTTTTGTCGGCTTGTTTGAGCACCGTGGCGGCCCAATCGCCAGAGCCTCAGACGTCTGCTGCTGTTCCGGGCACGACCAGCACGCCTCAAGTTGCACAGCCCCCTGCTTCGAAAGCATGGCAACAACTCACCCCCCAGCAAAAACAAGCCTTGGCACCTTTGGGCGCGCAATGGGGGGCGTTGACTGCACAGCAGCAAAACAAATGGCTAGCCCTTTCGACCAATTTCACGCAACTGTCCGTGACCGATCAGGTCACCATGCACGAGCGAATGGCCGACTGGGTGGCGCTCAGTCCTCAGCAACGCAATTTGGCCCGTCTGAACTTCAACAAGCTTCAAAAGCTGCCCAAAGAAGATAAAAAAGCCAAATGGGAGGCTTACCAAGCGCTTTCCGCAGAAGAAAAACGCCTGCTCGCTGCTGGCTCTAAGGCCCTGCCCAAGAATGCCGCACCCACGGCCAAACCGCTGGAACCCCACCGTCAGGTTCAAACGCCCGTGAAATCTGCCACAGGCAACCCGCCTTCCTCCAACATCGCCATCGACCGCAAAACACTTCTGCCGCGGCCAGCAGCCATGGCTGTGCCCTCGCCGGATGTGCCGTCGCCAGCCTCGACCGAAACGCCAGATGGCGTTCGGCAAGCCACAGAAACAGCTCCCTCATGACGCAAAACGGCTCCCCGCTCCCGCAGGCCCCTGATCTCTCACCACCCTCTATCACGCGCCGTATGGCCTGCTGGCTCTACGAAGGCATGCTTCTTTTTGGTGTCATGGTGTCCTCCGGTCTTGTTTACTTCATCGCCGCCTATTGGCTAACCGGATTGGCCCCTGGCGACATGAACCTACACCCCCAACTGAAATCCGGTCTTCAAGCCATCAGCTTTCTCGTGCTGGGCGTGTATTTCATCTGGATGTGGCACCGGGGCCAAACCTTGGCCATGAAAACCTGGCGCATTGAAATGGTCGACCTGCAGGGCCGCCGGGTGAGCCATCAACTGGCCTTGAAACGGTATGTGGCCAGCTGGCTCTGGTTCATTCCGCCCTTGGCTGCGGCTTCACCCTTTCATCTGTCCGTCATCGAAATAACGTTTTTGACACTGGGCTGGGTGGCCATATGGGCCATCCTCAGCCGCTTTCATCCGCAGCGCCAGTTCTGGCATGATGCGCTCGCGGGAACGCGTCTGATCACCGCACGTCCAATCTGAGCCCGAGCGGCACCATGCAAGACCCATCCCCCCCCCACTCAGAAGTCAACCCTCAAAAAACCCGCCAAGGTCTTAACCGCATTCTTCATGCGGGCGGTTACTCCATTCAAGGCCTTCTTGCTGGCTGGGGAGAAACCGCATTTCGCCAAGAAGCCATTCTGGCCATGGTCATGGTGCCGCTGGCGTTCTGGCTGGGTCAAAGCTGGATCGAAACTGCCTTGCTCGCCGGATCGGTCGTCTTGGTTTTGATCGTGGAATTGCTCAACACCTGCGTGGAATCGGCCATCGACCGCATCGGGCCGGAGTGGCACGACCTGTCCAAACGCGCCAAAGACATGGGCAGCGCTGCGGTATTGCTGAGCTTGCTGCTGTGCGCCGGGATGTGGCTGGGTGCGCTTTGGCACCGGTTTGCCTGAACCACCATCATGACCACCAACCAAACTTCCCCCGCTTTCTCCATCTGCGTCTATTGCGGCTCCAAACCCGGCAACTCACCTGAATTTGCCCAGATTGCCGTGCAAGTGGGCACCTGGATCGGCGCGCATGGCGGCCAGTTGGTCTACGGCGGCGGGCGCAACGGCCTTATGGGTCTGGTGGCCGAAGCCACCATGGCGGCGGGTGGCTCGGTGGTCGGCATCATCCCCACTGCCTTGGTCGAGAAAGAATGGGCCCACCACGGCTGCACCGAACTGCATGTGGTGGACACCATGCACGAACGCAAACGCCTCATGGCCGAAAAGGCCGACGCCTTTTTGGCCCTGCCCGGCGGCATCGGCACGTTTGAGGAATTGTTTGAAGTCTGGACCTGGCGCCAGCTGGGCTACCACGACAAACCCGTGGGCATCCTCAACAGCTTGGGCTATTACGACAGCCTGATGGCCTTTATTGGCCAAGTGGTTGACCAAGGCTTCATGGCCGATTGGCAAACCGAACTGGTGACGCTGGGCACCGAGCCCGAAGCACTGCTGCAAAGTTTGGTGCAAAAAGCGGGCTTTGCACCCCGCGCCAAAGTTGAGCTGATCTGATCGAACTGATTTGATCGTGATGCACTGAGCAATTTGACTGGCGGGCTGGCGCTGCCCCGCCTTCACCCTTCAGCGCAGGCCCCCGCGCAAGGCTGCACTGCGCAACACCCATCAAATCGCGGTTTCGTCCTGCTCACCGGTGCGGATGCGCACCACACGCTCGATCGAAGTCACAAAAATCTTGCCGTCACCGATCTTGCCGGTGCGGGCCGCCTTGACGATGGCGTCCACACATGTGTCCACGTCACCGTCCTTGACCACCACTTCGACCTTCACTTTGGGCAAAAAGTCGACCACATACTCGGCACCCCGATACAGCTCGGTGTGGCCTTTTTGACGGCCAAAACCCTTGACTTCGGTCACCGTCAAGCCGGTCACGCCGCATTCAGCCAAAGCTTCGCGGACCTCTTCCAGTTTGAACGGCTTGATGACGGCGGTGATCTGTTTCATGGGAAAAGTCCTTTAAATATGTTCAAAACGCACCTTCAGGCGCGAAACTTGTTGGTCATAGGATAACGCCAATCCTTACCAAAACTGCGGTGCGTCACGCGAATGCCCACCGGCGACTGGCGGCGCTTGTACTCGTTGAGCTTGATCAAGCGCGTGACTTTTTCCACATCGGCGCGCTCAAAGCCGTCGGCAATCAGCGCCTCCACGCCCTCGTCGTTTTCCATGTAGCGCTGGATGATCGCGTCCAGCACCTCATAAGCAGGCAAGCTGTCCTGGTCTTTCTGGTCAGGACGCAGCTCAGCGCTGGGCGGCCGGGTGATGATGCGCTCAGGAATCGGCTGGCTGCCGGTGCCATACGGATCATGAAGGTTGCGCCAGCGTGCCAGGTCAAACACGCGGGTTTTGACCACGTCTTTAATGACCGCAAAACCGCCAGCCATGTCGCCATACAGCGTGCAATAACCCGTGGCCATCTCGCTCTTGTTGCCAGTGGTCAGCACAATGGCGCCGGTCTTGTTGGACAGCGCCATGAGCAGCGTGCCACGAATGCGAGCCTGGATGTTCTCTTCGGTCGTGTCTTCTTTCAGGCCTTCAAACTGCGCCGACAGCGCCTGCTTGAAGCCGTCAAACAGCGGCGCAATCGAAATCTCGTCGTAACGCACGTTCAAGCGCTTGACCATGTCGCGCGAATCGATCCAGCTGATGTCGGCCGTGTAGGGCGAGGGCATCATCACCGCGTGGATCTTGTCGGCCCCGATCGCGTCCACCGCAATCGCCAGCACCAGCGCCGAATCGATGCCGCCCGACAAGCCCAATATCGCACCCTTGAAACCGTTCTTGCCCAAATAGTCGCGCACACCCAGCACCAACGCGTCCCACAACTCGGCATCGGCGTTGGCCATGGGCACCAAGGCCTCGGGCGCAGCGCTCACGTCCACACCGCTTGCAGCCGCATGAACTTGCACCGTCATGGCCGCTTCGCGAAAGCCTTCGGCTCGCGCGACCACTTGGCCTTGGGCGTTCAGGGCAAATGAACGGCCTTCAAAAATCACCTCGTCCTGCCCACCCACCAAATGCGCGTAAATCAAGGGCAAACCGTAATCGGCCACGCGCTCGCGCATGCGCTGCTCGCGCTCTGGGCCTTTGCCCGCATGAAAAGGCGAAGCGTTCAGCACGGCCAGCATCTGCGCGCCGGCGTCACGCGCCAGGCGGGCGGGTTCGTCGAACCAGGCGTCTTCGCAAATGAGCAAGCCCACCCGCACACCTTCGACCTCGAACACACCCACGCCATTGCCGGGGGTGAAGTAGCGTCGCTCGTCAAACACCTGGTAGTTGGGCAGTTCGCGCTTGTCGTAAGCGCAGACGACTTGCCCCTCGCACAAGACGCTCGCGCGGTTGTGGCGGCGCGTCACCGCCACGCTGCGGGTGCGCACGCCGCCGCCCTCGGGGTGACCCACCACCACATGCAGCCCCTTTAACCCAGCCAGTTCGCGGGCCACTGTTTTCAGGGCATCATCACAGGCGTCAATGAAGGCGGGGCGCAGCAACAAGTCTTCGGCCGCGTAGCCGCAAATCGACAACTCGGGCGTGAGCACCAGCCGAGCGCCTTCGGCATGCGCCCGGGTGGCGAAATCGATGATCTTGCGGGCATTACCCTGCATGTCACCGACGACAAAGTTGAGCTGGGCCACACGAATTTGGAGAGTCATACAGGTGCTGGAAAATTTGAGCTTGAATTATGTCACCCGGGTGCAAGATGACCTGAGTGCCATTGCGCCAGAAGCCTGGAACGATTTGCTCGCCCGGCAAGACGCCCCATCCCCCTTCATGCAGCATGCCTATTTGTCGGCCATGCAGACCAGCCAATCGGCCTCGTCCGGGACCGGCTGGACGCTGCAAGTCATCAGCCTGTGGCGCAGCACCCCGCAAGGCGATGTGTTGGCCGCCGCCTGCCCGCTGTACATCAAGACCCATTCGCGCGGCGAATACGTGTTTGACCACGCTTGGGCCGATGCCTACCAGCGCCACGGCCTGGAGTATTACCCCAAAGCCTTGGTGGCCTCGCCCTTCACCCCCGTGCCCGGCAGTCGCTTGCTGGCCGAATCTGAAGCCGCCCGGCAGGCCCTGCTGGCCGCCTTGCTGGACATTTGCCAAACCAACCACATCCCTTCCCTGCACATTCTGTTTGCCAGCCCGCAAGACCTGCAGGCCTGCGAACAAGCCGGGCTGCTGCAACGTGACCAGGTCCAGTTCCACTGGCAAAACCAAGGCTGGCGCGACTTCGATGACTTTTTGGCCAGCCTGACACAAGAGAAGCGCAAAAAAATCCGACAAGAACGCCGCAAAGTGGCCGATGCCGGTGTGACGTTTCGCGCCGTGCGCGGCCCCGACATGACGGAAGGCGACTGGGCCCTGCTGCTGCGCTGCTACCAGCAAACCTATTGGGAACACGGCAACCCGCCGTATTTGACCCCTGCGTTTTTTGAGTCCATGCGCACCGACATGGCCGCCAACTGGCTGCTGTTTGTGGCCGAACACGAAGCGCAGCCGATTGGCATCAGCCTGATCGGCCTGCACCTGGACGCCCAAGGCCAGCCCGAAGTGGCCTATGGCCGTTATTGGGGAGCGCTGGCGCGGGTGGACTGCCTGCACTTTGAAGCCTGCTACTACCAGCCCATCGACTGGTGCATCCAGCACGGCCTCAAGCGCTTTGAAGGCGGCGCACAAGGCGAACACAAAATGGCCCGCGCCCTGCTGCCCACCCCCACCCACAGCGCCCACTGGCTGGCGCATCCAGCGTTTTCAGAAGCCGTGGCTAGGTTTCTGGAGCGGGAAAAAGCGGGGGTAGAGAACTACCTCGAAGCGCTCAACCAGCACTCGCCGCTCAAACAAACGCCGCAGCCCAACTTGTAGGTCGGCACCCTCAGGTCCGACACCGGCGGCCGCCACCGCCCCCACACCTTCCGACACATTCTGTCGCTTCGCCTTGGACACTGGTTTCTGTCACCACTCAGGAAGGGACGCTAGGCCAGTTTTGAAGTGAAAGCGAAGAGCAGGCTTGTCTCCATCAAGTCGCTGCACCCACAATTCCGGGCTTAAACGGTGCCCCCAAAACCATAAAAGCATCAATAAAATACATTGAGATATACAATAATTTAAATTCAAATACCAAATCACGATACAAATGCTGGACATCAACGATGCAATCATCCTGAGTTGTGCGCCCCAAGGCGGCGCCATGGCCACCGCAGCGACCGAGCAAACGGGCTTGACGCGGGTGGCGGTTTCGCGGCGCATCAAGAAGCTGGCCGATGCGGGCTATCTGCAGCGCCACGGCACAGGCACCCGGCAAAGCTACAGCTTGGGCGACAAGCGGTTTTGGTTGCGGGTGGAACCCCTTGCCGACATCGTGCGGCGCGGCGGTGAGATGGTGGTGTGGGAACAGCATTTGGCGGCTTTGCTGGCGGACCTGCAGCCCAACGTCAAAAACCTGGCCTACACCGCGTTCACCGAAATGCTGAACAACGCCCTCGACCATTCCAACGGGCAACAGGTGGTGATGGGCATGCATGTGCAGGACGGGCAATTGCAGATGTTGGTGGCCGATGACGGCGAGGGGATCTTCCGCAAGATCGCCAAAGCCGCCGATTTATTTGACCCGCGCCTGGCCATTTTGGAGCTGGCCAAGGGCAAGTACACCACCGCACCCTTGGGCCATTCGGGCATGGGCATTTTTGTGTCGTCGCGCATGATGGACGGCTTTGCCATCGAGTCGTTCGGCTTGCGTTTTGACCCGAATGAGGCCAGTGCCCCCCTGCCCCGTTTTGACTGGATCGATGTCAGCGCGCAGCTCAAACCCGCCCAAGCGCAAACGGTGGTGCGCATGGCCGTTGCGCTGGACAGCACCCGTACGGGCAATGACGTGTATTTCAAATATTTTGAGTCCAACAACGTGGGCGATGCCGAGCCCGGCGAGGCTTTTCACACCACGGAAATTCCGGTGCGTTTGGCCCAGCTGAGCAGCGAGCTGGTGTCGCGTTCGCAAGCCAAATGGGTGATGAACCGCGCCACCCAGTTCAAGACCGTGATCCTCGACTTTGAAGGCGTGGTCCATGTAGGCCAGGCTTTTGTGGACGAGGTGTTCCGCGTCTTTGCCACAGCCCACCCGCACATTCGCCTCAAGACCATGGGCATGAGCCCTGAGGTGGCCAAATTAGTGAGTTTGTTTGGGGGAGAGCGGGGCTGACTCATCTCCACCTGCAGCAACAAGCGCTGAATGCTCGCTCATAACAAACGCCTGCACGGCGCAAGCCGGGCAGGCGTTCGGAAGGTGACACTGCGCCCCAGCGGGCGAGCGCTCAATCAGCCGCATCAGGCCTTGGTTTTGTTGTAGGCCGAGATGCCGTCCAGGATTTCCTTGTGGGCAGACTCCTTGCCTTCCCAGCCCAACACTTTGACCCATTTGCCTTTTTCAAGGTCTTTGTAGTGCTCAAAGAAGTGGGCAATCGCGTTGCGGCGCATCGCGTTCACATCCGAGATGTCTTGCCAGTGGTCGTACATTGGCAAAATTTTGCTGGTCGGCACAGCAATCACTTTGCCGTCCACTCCGGCCTCGTCTTCCATCATCAAAATGCCCAAGGCGCGGCAGGGCACCACCACACCGGGGTGCAAGGCGTAAGGGGTGATCACCAAAACGTCCACCGGGTCTCCGTCGCCTGACAGGGTTTGGGGCACGTAGCCGTAATTGGTGGGGTAGTGCATGGCCGTGGTCATGAAACGGTCCACGAACAAGGCGCCGGTTTCCTTGTCCACTTCGTACTTGATCGGATCGGCGTTCATCGGAATTTCGATGATCACGTTGAAAGTTTCAGGCGCTTGTTTGCCGGGGGTCACGTTATCGAGGGACATCTTGCAGGTCTCGGGAATAGTTAAAGAAAAACGAGGATCTCTAGGGATTAACCCCGATTTTACTTTCACAAGGCTTGCGCAAATCGTGATCCAGCCTCTTTAATGTGCTGTTGGCCAATCGTTCTCCGGTTTCGGTGATCGAGGAAGCAACGCCATGGAGGGGTCTCCAGTGCGTTGCCCCTCTGTTCAGCGACAACCATCGAGGAGTTCAACGATGACAGGAAATTCAGCGCTCATTCTGGCGCTCG
>JBIKSF010000064.1:0-11600 GCA_044348785.1 Limnohabitans sp. | reverse complement strand
CAAGCCCAAGACAGCTTCACGGCCGTCGATGATGCGGTGGTCATACGACATGGCGAAGTAGTTCATGGGGCGAACCACGACTTGGCCGTTTTCCACCATGGCGCGGTCTTTGGTCGCATGCACGCCCAAAATGGCCGACTGGGGTGGGTTGATGATGGGCGTGGACATCATCGAGCCGAAGGTGCCGCCGTTGGAGATCGAGAAAGTGCCGCCGGTCATTTCTTCCAGGCCCAGCTTGCCGTCACGCGCTTTCACGCCGAACTCGGCAATTTTCTTTTCGATGTCGGCAAAGCTCATCTGGTCGGCGTTGCGCAGGATGGGCACCACCAAACCACGGGGCGAGCCCACCGCGATACCGATGTCGAAGTAACCGTGGTACACGATGTCGTTGCCGTCCACGGAAGCGTTGAGCACAGGGAACTTTTTCAGGGCGTGCACGGCGGCCTTGACAAAGAAGCTCATGAAGCCCAGCTTGCAGCCGTGCTCTTTCTCGAAGCGCTCTTGCATGCGCTTGCGCATCTCCATGACCGGGGCCATGTTGATTTCGTTGAACGTCGTCAGGATGGCGTTGGTCGACTGCGATTGCAGCAAACGCTCGGCCACGCGGGCACGCAGACGCGTCATGGGCACGCGCTGCTCTGGTCGCTCGCCCAGGTCTGGGGCCGCAGCCGCCACCTGGGGCAGAGACTTGGTGGGCACGCCGGTGGGGATCACAGCGGCGGTGGACTTGACACCACCAGCCACAGCTGCCAGCACATCACCTTTGGTGACGCGACCGTCTTTGCCAGTGCCAGGCACCGAGCCAGCGGCCAGGCTGTTGTCGGCCATCAGCTTGGCTGCGGCGGGCATGGCGACACCGGCCATGCTTGTGTTGGCAGCAGCAGGCGCTGCGGCCGGAGCCGATACTGCAGCTGGAGCGGCAGCAGCAGGTGCAGCGGCGGCGACTTTGCCGTCGGTGTCGATGCGGGCAATCAGCTGCTCGGCGGCCACGGTGGCGCCATCGCCCTGGAGGATTTCAGACAAAACACCTGCCGAAGGTGCGGGCACTTCGAGCACGACTTTGTCGGTTTCGATCTCGATCAGGATTTCGTCAGCTGCAACGGTGTCGCCGACTTTCTTTTTCCACTGCAGCATGGTGGCTTCAGCCACGGACTCGGACAGTTGGGGAACTTTGACTTCTACGATAGCCATTTTGAATTCTCTTTAAGGTTGTAACGCGAGGTTGTTCGGGTCGATCACTTGGTCAGCACGAAGCCCTTGAGCTTCGCAAACGCCGCTTCGATCAGGGCCTTTTGCTGGTCCTGGTGCAGGTGGGAGTAACCCACCGCTGGCGACGCAGAGGCTGCGCGACCGGCATAACCGAGCTTTTGGCCATCCAGCATGTTTTCGTGGATGTTGTGTTGGATGAAGAACCAGGCACCCTGATTCTGTGGCTCGTCCTGGCACCACACGATGTCGGTGGCGTTGGGGTACTTCTTCAGCTCGGCTGCAAAGACCTTGTGCGGGAAGGGGTAGAGCTGTTCCACGCGGATGATGGCCACGTCGTCGGCACCCTTGGCTTCGCGGTGCTTGACCAGGTCGTAGTACACCTTGCCTGAGCAAGCCACCACGCGCTTAACCTTGTCAGCCTTGAGCGTTTTGTTCTCGGGAATGACCGTCTGGAAGCTGCCATGTGTGAACTCGGACACGGGCGATGTTGCGTCCTTGTTGCGCAGCAGCGACTTGGGTGTGAAGATGACCAAGGGCTTGCGCAGGTTGCGCACCATTTGGCGACGCAGCACATGAAAGATCTGGCTGGCCGTGGTGGGCTGCACCAGTTGCATGTTGGTATCGGCCGCCAACTGCATGAAGCGCTCCACACGGGCCGAGCTGTGCTCAGGGCCCTGGCCTTCGTAGCCGTGGGGCAGCATCAAGGTGATGCCGTTGACGCGGCCCCACTTGACTTCGCCCGAGGCGATGAACTGGTCGATCACGACCTGTGCGCCGTTGGCAAAATCGCCAAACTGGGCTTCCCAGATCACCAAGGTGTTGGGGTCATTGGAGGCATAGCCGTATTCGAACGCCAGCACCGCTTCTTCGGACAGGATCGAGTCGATGACCACAAACGGTGCCTGCTTGTCAGAGACGTTTTGCAGGGCCACGTAAGTGCCTGTGTCCCACTTCTCGCGCTTTTGGTCGTGAATGACCGCGTGGCGGTGTGTGAACGTGCCACGACCACAGTCTTCACCCGACAAACGCACAGGGTAACCGCTGGCCACCAAAGAGGCGAAGGCCATGTGCTCGCCCATGCCCCAGTCCACTGGGATTTCGCCACGGCCCATGGCCGCACGGTCGTCATACACCTTTTTGACCAGCTGATGCGGGGTCACGGATTCAGGGATGGTCGTGATCTTTTCGGCCAAACGCTTCCACTCAGCCAAGGGAACAGCGGTATCGCCGGCGTCGGTCCACTTCTTGCCCAGGAAGGGCGACCAGTCCACGGTGAACTTGGTCTTGAAGTTGGTCAAAACAGGATCGGTCGTGTTCTTGCCTGCGTCCAGTGCGGCGCGGTAGGCCTTGGCCATCTCCTCGCCCAGGTTGTCGCCCAAACCTTGCGCGGCGAGTTTGTCGGCAAACAGTTTGCGCGTGCCGGGGTGAGCAGCGATTTTTTTGTACATCAGCGGCTGGGTCAGAGCAGGGGTGTCCTGCTCGTTGTGGCCCAGTTTGCGGAAGCAAACCACGTCCAGCACGATGTCCTTGCGGAAGGTCATGCGGTATTCAAGGGCCAGTTGCGCAGCCATGACCACAGCCTCTGGATCGTCACCGTTGACGTGCAACACAGGGGCCTCGACCATCTTCACGATGTCGGTACAGAACACGCTCGAGCGCATGTCGCGCGGATCAGAGGTGGTGAAGCCAATCTGATTGTTAATGATGATATGCACCGTGCCGCCGGTGGAGTAACCACGGGTTTGCGCCAGAGCAAAGGTTTCCTGATTCACACCCTGACCACCAAAAGCGGCGTCACCATGCACCAGCACGGGCAGCACCTGCTTACCTTGCGGATCGCCACGGCGGTCCATGCGGGCGCGCACCGAACCCTCGACCACGGGGTTCACGATTTCCAGGTGTGAGGGGTTGAAAGCCAGAGTCAAGTGAACAGGGCCACCGGCCGTGCTCACGTCAGAGCTAAAACCTTGGTGGTATTTCACGTCACCAGCAGGCAAGTCTTCAGGGGCGGTGTGGTCAAACTCGGCGAACAGGTCAGCAGGCAGCTTGCCCATGGTGTTGACCAGCACGTTCAAGCGGCCACGGTGGGCCATGCCGATCACGACTTCCTGCACGCCTTGGGCACCAGCCGACTGGATCAGCTCGTCCATCGCAGCGATAAAGCTCTCACCACCCTCGAGCGAGAAACGCTTTTGACCCACATATTTGGTGTGGAGGTAGCGCTCCAGTCCTTCAGCAGCGGTCAGGCGGTCGAGGATCTGTTTTTTCTTCTCGGCCGTGAAATTGGGCTTGCTGCGAATGCTTTCAAGCTTTTGCTGCCACCAACGCTTTTCAGCCTGCTCGGTGGTGTACATGTACTCAGCGCCCAGGGTGCCGCAATAGGTTTCGCGCAGTGCATTGAGCAACTCGCGCAAGGACATGCGGTTTTTGCCGAAAAAGGTGTTGCTGGTGTCGAACACAGTTTCCTGGTCGGCATCGGTGAAACCAAAAAAAGCGGGGTCGAGGTCGGGGATGTTGGGACGCTCGGTGCGCTTGAGCGGATCCAGATCGGCCCAGCGCTGGCCCACGTTGCGGTAGGCGGCAATCAGCTGCTGAACAGCCGTGCGCTTGCGGCCCATTTCGACGTCGGCGCTGGCCATAACGACTTTGGTGCCGCCGGACTTGGCGCGCTCGGCAAAGGCATTGATGACGGGCAGATGGGGCACATCTTTGGCGTTGGTGCCATCGGTTGCGGGGACGTGCTGGAGGGCGTCGAAGTAGTCACGCCAGGAGTCGGGCACGCTGCCTGGATTGGCCAGGTAGTTCTCGTACATCTCTTCGACGTAAGGGCCGTTACCTCCGAAAAGGTGGGTGTTGCCTGAGTAGGCAGCGTAGACGGAATTAGTCTCGCTCATATTTCGCTGACCTCCGTTTCCCTCTGGGAAACATAAGTTGGTTGATTTTTACCTTCCGCGACACGGCTGAACCGGTTGGCGGATGCGACTGTGGCATGGGAAGGGCCTGAGTACAGCTTGCATTGTGCCACGCCTTGTCCGATACCAAACTTACATGCACACCGATCCAAGCTGGCGTAAGGCTTTCGGTCAAAAAAAGACCCCGCCAAAGCGAGGTCCTGTTTCATGGCTTGGGGATCATCCCTTGATCTGGTCCACGATCTGCTGCAAAGCGGCCGGATCGTCCATGGTGGTCAGGTCGCCCGGATCACGACCTTCGGCCACGGCCTGGATTGCCCGCCGCAGCAACTTGCCGCTGCGCGTCTTGGGCAAGGCCGAGACAAAGAACACACGCGATGGACGGGCCACAGCGCCCAGTTGGCTGTCCACCACCTTCATGACTTCGCCTTCGAGCTTCAGGCGTGCTGCCGCGTCGCCCAAGCCAGAGGTGTCCTTGGCAATGGCAAAGGCCATGGCCACCTGCCCTTTGAGCTGGTCGGCCACACCGACCACCGCCACTTCGGCGATGTTGGGGTGGCTGGAGATGCTTTCTTCGATCTCGCGGGTGCCCAAACGGTGACCGGCGACGTTGATCACGTCGTCCGTGCGGCCCAAAATGAAGTAGTACCCGTCTTCGTCGCGCACAGCCCAGTCGAAGGTGCTGTAGACCAGCTTGTTGGGCACGGTTTTCCAGTAGGTTTTGACGAAACGGTCGTCGTCGCCCCAGATGGTTTGCAGGTTGCCGGGTGGCAATGGGCCTTCGATGGTCAACACGCCCTTCTGGTTGGCGCCGGTGAGTTCTTCGCCCGTCTGGTCGTCGACCAGCTTGACGTTGTAGCCGTAAATGGCTTTGCCGGGGGAGCCGAACTTACTGGGCGCTTTTTCCACGCCATTGCAAATGCTCAAAATCGGCCAGCCGGTCTCGGTCTGCCAATAGTTGTCGATGATGGCTTTGCCGTTCAGGCCTTCGGAGATCCACTTGGCGGTGGGCTCGTCCAAGGGTTCGCCCGCCAAAAACAGCGCTTGCAGGCTCGACAGGTCGTATTTGGTGAGCAGCGCAGGGTCTTGCTTTTTGAGCACACGAATGGCCGTGGGGGCGCTGAACATGACCTGCACCTTGTACTTCTCGACCAGGCTCCACCAGATGCCGCCGTCGGGGCGAATCGGCAAGCCTTCGTACAGGATGGTGGCCATGCCGCCGATCAGCGGGCCATAAATGATGTAGCTGTGCCCCACCACCCAGCCGATGTCGCTGGTGCAGAAGAAAGTGCCGCCCGGCTTGCCTTCAAAGACGTTGGGGATGCTGGCGGCCAGGGCCACGGTATAGCCCCCGGTGTCGCGCTGCACGCCCTTGGGCTTGCCGGTGGTGCCGGATGTGTAGAGCGTGTAGCTGGGGTGGGTGGATTCGACCCACTCGCAAGGCACCACAGTGTCAATGTGTTTGGCGCGCTCGGTGGCGTAATCCACATCGCGACCCGCCACAGGGGTGAAGGCCGCCAGTTTGCGGTCCACCATGATCACATTGGCGGGCTTGTGGGCCGACAGCTCGATGGCTGCGTCCAAGAGCGGCTTGTAGGGCACGCCCTTGCCGCCACGCGAGCCTGCGTCGGCGCTGATGATGACTTTGGGCGAGGCGTCTTCGATGCGGGTGGCCAGCGAGTGCGAGGCAAAACCGCCAAACACCACCGAGTGGATGGCGCCCAAGCGCACGCAGGCGAGCATGGCAAAAGCGGCCTCGGCGATCATGGGCATGTAAATCAGCACACGGTCGCCCTTGACCACGCCCAAGTCTTGCAAGATGGCCGCCATGCGCTGCACTTCGGCGTGCAGCTCACGGTAGGTGTAGGTTTTTTCCTGGTTGGTTTCGGTCGACACAAAAATCAGCGCAGGCTGATCGGCGCGCTCGGCCAGGTGGCGGTCCACAGCGTTGTGGCACAGGTTGGTCTCACCGCCCACGAACCACTTGGCAAAAGGCGGGTTGCTGTAGTCGCAGATTTGATGGGGCTGGACTTTCCAGTCCACCAGTTTGGCCTGCTCGGCCCAAAAAGCGTCACGGTCGTTGATTGACCGGGCGTGAAATTCTGCGAAATTGCCCATGGATGTCTCCTGAAACCCCACCAAGTTGAAACCGATGAAGAGGGCAATGGTCAAGCATCGCCATTCACTTCTGAATTCATAATTATGGCCAAAGGACTTGCAAGAAGCTGACTCAACCCACGACAGACAAGGTCATCAGAAAGTTGGGCCAGTGACCTGCCAAAACGGCTGATTCACTTGAACAAGCTTTGCATCAGCTTGAAGTCGGGGTGCTCGGCGGTGCGAATCCACTCAAAAGCCACCATCTCGGCGGTCACCAATTCGGCCCCTGCCCCGGCCAAGCGGTCATAGGCCGCATCGCGGTTGCGCTCGGTGCGGGAACTGCAGGCATCGGTCACCACCCAGACCTCAAACTCGTCTTCCAGCAAATCGAGCGCGGTCTGCATCAGGCAAATGTGCGCCTCGCACCCGGCCAACACGATGGTTTTGCGCTCCTCGGCACCCGGCTGGGGTTTTTGCAGGTGGCGAGGCAAGCTGCGTGCGTTGCCTTTGGGGGCTTGGGGTGGCTCGGGTTGCAGCCATTCACCCAGGCCCTCCTCCACGGCGCTGAACTGCATTTTGGCCAGCACCTGGCGGCAGTGACTGCGAATTTCCAGGGGCATTTCACCCAAGCGGGAAGGGTTCTGTTCAGTGCCCCAAGTGGGCACATTCAAGGCTTGGGCCAGCGTGGCCAAACGGGCGGCATTGGCCCACACCGCATCGGCGTCCAACATCACGGGCTTCAAGCGGGCCTGAAAATCCACCAACACCAGTTGGCTTTCGTCTGCATCGATCAACATAAGGGCTCCATTCAACGTAGCGGTGATTGTCGCAGGCCAGCATGGGGGCCAGCCCGAAGGCATCCGTTATGCTCAGCGGCAATTGACTGACCTTGAAAAAAATGAAAACACAAATTGACCACCTGGTGGTGATGGCTGCGTCTCTGGAAGCAGGCGTGCAGTGGTGCGAAGAGACCTTGGGCATCACCCCAGGCCCCGGCGGTGAACACGAAAAATACGGCACGCACAACCGCTTGTTCAAAATCGCCTCGCCCAAGTTTCCGCTGGCTTATTTTGAAATCATCGCCATCAACCCAGCGGCCGTGATCCCCAAACGCTCGCAAGTGCCGCGATGGTTCGACATGGACGACAAGGCCTTGCAAAAAACCGTTGCGGAGCAACCCCGGCTGATCCACTTCGTGACCAGCACCGACGATGTGAAAGCAGCCCGCCATGTGCTGCGCACCCAAGGCATTGAGCGCGGTCAAGTGGTGCACGCCAGCCGCAAGTCGGGCAAAGGCACCCTGAACTGGCAGATCACGGTTCGTGAAGACGGCGAACGGCTCTTCAATGGCTGCTTGCCCACCCTGATCCAGTGGGGCAAGCCCGACGCCACAGACCCACTGCGTCTGCACCCCCGCAACAGCCTACCCCGCTCGGGCGTGACCCTGCAAAGCCTCACAGTGAGCCACCCCAGTGCGGCCAAACTGCAAGCGGCCTACGAGTCCATTGGGCTGGAAGGCATCGCCATTGAAGCAGGCGAAGCCAATTTGGTGGCCACCCTGCAAACCCCCAAAGGCCTGGTTCAATTGCAAAGCTTTGGAATCTGAGCCCCACCCCAGCATGGGGGCGCTGCTTTAACGGCGTCCCGCGCCCGGCTTGACAAAGTCGTTGTCGACCCAAGCCTGAGCCGTATGGCGGTTGAGCTTGAAGCCCGCCTCAACCTTCACCTCGGCCAGCGTTTCGTCAGCCTCATCCTGCGCGGTGAGCGTGGCGTAAGGGCTGTCCTCATCGGGCACGATGTCCAGCAGCACGGTCACCCGCCCGCTTGGGCCATTGACCACGACCGACTGATGCAGCGTGTCGTGTAACTGCTGCTCACTGCGGCGCACAAACTCGCTGGCGGTTTTCACCAAGGTGATGAAAGCCGAGCCATCCAGCGGCTTGGGGTTCTTTTTGTCGCGCCCCATGGTCCACGGCCCCACCAGAGCAGGTTCGCTCTCACCGTCTTTGTACATGGCCACGGCCCAGCCGTCGTCGTCGTCGTTTTTGATGACCTGGGCAGTCCACTGCTCGTTTTGCCAGCGGCGGGGTTCTTGGACCAACGGCTGGTCTTGCGTGTCTGGGGTGTTGTCGTTCATCGTCTTCTTCAAATCAAGCGCTCATCATGCCTCATGGCCGCAGGTGCAATGCCAGCACCAGCACCTGGCTGGCGCCCTGCTCGCGCAAAAGTGCGGCCGCTACGGTGGCGGTCCAGCGGGTGCGCACATCGGTGGCCACCAACAGCACCGGCCCGGCGGGCAAAGCGGTATCGGATGCCAGCCGAATGACCGACTCCAAGTGCGCCACCACCGGGGTCGATGCCACGTCATCCGGCGTGGGGCCGCCCGTCCAGCTGAACACGTCGTGCAAGGCCAGGCGGCCTTTGTGTGCAATGAACTGAGCCAAAGCTCGGTTTGACGACATCTCGGGCGCAGGCATCGGCACCACACTCACCGGGCGCGCAGGCCAACTCTTGGCCCAACGCCCCAACAGGGCCACCGCGCCCGCCATCAAATCGGGTGGGATATACCCAGGCGCCGCGCTGCGCATTGCCTGCAACTCGGCCACCCAGCCCGGATCGTCGGCAAAGGCCACGGCGCGGCCCACATCAAAACCTCGAATCGCCCCCTTGCGCCCCACCCCGGCGGGCCAGCGCTTGCGCGGCTCGATGTCCACGTCCATGCCGCGCAAGAAATCACGCGCCGCGATCAGTTTGTCTTGTGAAGGCGTGAGGCCCGGAAACGGCAACTGCCCGGTGCAAACCGAGCACCGGCCGCACGGCGCGGGCGATGGGTCATCCAGCGCGGTTTGCAAATACGCCATCAGGCAGCCCGCGCCATGGGCATATTGCCGCATGATGCCCGCCTCTTGCTGGCGCACCTGGGCCAGTGCCGTCCATTTAGCTGTGTCATGTTCATACGGCACACCCGTGGCCCGCCAGGCCGTGCCGTCTTTGTCCACCACGCCTTCGACTGCCAAGATTTTCAGCAAGGCCTCGAGCCGCCCACGGCGAACACCTGTGTCGGCTTCGATCTCGATCAGGCTTCGCGCATCACCACCCAGGCTTTGCAACACCTTGGCGGCCGTTTGCGGGTCCGGAATCGACGCCGTGGCGAAGTAATCCCAAATGCGCTCATCCGCGTCGGAAGGCAGCAACACCCCTTCGGCATGGGCCACCGCCCTGCCCGCCCGCCCCACCTGCTGGTAATAGGCCACCGGTGTTGAGGGCGAACCCACATGCACACAAAAACTCAAGTCGGGCTTGTCGTACCCCATGCCCAGCGCCGAAGTGGCCACCACCGCCTTGACCTGGTTGTGGCGCAAACGGTCTTCCACTTTCAGTCGTGTGTCCGCGTCGGTCTGGCCCGAATAGGCATCGACCGCATGGCCGCAGCTGCGCAAAAACGCAGTGAGCCGCTCGGCCTCGGCCACCGTCAGCACATACACAATGCCCGAGCCGGGCAACTGCTCCAGTGCGTCGGCAATCCAGGCGTAACGCTGCAAAGGCGACAAACCCGGCACCACCGACAGCGTCAGAGAGGTGCGCGCCAGCGTGCCGCGAAACGTCACCGTGTTCGCGCCCAACTGCTTACCAATGTCCAGTGTCACACGCTCGTTGGCCGTGGCTGTGGTGGCCAGCACACTGGCCGTTGGCGTGGACAACAGCGCCCGCGCCAGCCGCTGGTAGTCGGGCCTGAAATCAAAACCCCAATCGCTGATGCAATGCGCCTCGTCGATCACGATCAGGCCCACCCGCGCCAGCAAAGAGCCCAGCCGCGCCGCAAAACGCGGGTTGCCCAGCCGCTCGGGCGAGACCAGCAACACGTCGATGGCGTCCTCGTCCAGCCGCTGGAACACCTCGTCCCAGTCGTCGATGTTGGTGGAGTTGACGGTGGCCGCCTTGAGGCCCGCCCGCTCTGCGGCGCTCACCTGGTCGCGCATGAGGGCCAACAGCGGCGACACCACCAGCGTGGGGCCATCGCCCGTGCTGCGGATCGCATGCGTGGCCGCCCAGTACACCGCCGACTTGCCCCAGCCGGTGGCCTGCACCACCAGCACGCGCGATGACGGTTTAAGCACGGCGTGCACTGCATCCACCTGATCGGCACGCGGCACAGCGCCGGGCCCAGCCAACCGGGACAGGATGGTGTGCATGTGCTGTTCGGCAAATTCACGCTCATCCGCCTGCAAGTTCGAAGCTGTGTTCATAGGTCCCCCCGTTGGCTTTTTGGGCTTTTTCGGCTTTTGGTTTGGAGGGCCATTGTGAGCGACATTTCCAACGATGGTGGTGCATCACGCGTCATGTGGACCTGAAGGTACCGACCTACCAGCACACGACATCCAAAGCCCTGTGGGACATCCGAACGGTCATCACGCCTTGCGCACATGCGCCTCCAACCCCCGTCGCGGTGCGGGGCCAATCGCAGGGCCATAACCCAGCCGCGTCCACATCTGCACCGTGTGCCCGCGATCGGCAGCGCCCAGCAACTGGTGCACGGCTTGGTAATGCGGCTTTTGCTCGGGATATTCCTGCAAAGCCTGCGACAAGGGGTGCATCGACAAGCCCTGCGCCGTAGCCGCCAGTTGGGCCCGCACATAGGCACGCCCGGTTTGCAGCTGGGTGATGCGGTCGTTGCGCTCGGTGCTCAGCCAAAAATAAGCCGGAGTGCTGGCGATGGCGGCATTGAAGCGCTCCAGCTGGCCTTTGATCTCTGAACTGTCCGGGGCTGAGGCCTTGGTGCGGTCAAACAAGCCCAAGGCATTCAGGGCGCGCACCATGGGTGAGTTGAGCGAAATGCCGTCACGGTGCTGGGCAATTTCTTGGGGGCCGATGCGCAGCACATGGTAAGACTCCAGCAGCGTGCGCGGCGTGACCAGCTCGGTGCGCCAGGCGTCCATGGCGATTTGCGCGTGCCGAGCCATCGCCGCGTCTTCGCCCCGGGTGACCAAGCCCAAAGTGACGGGCAAACCCTTGACGCTGTTGCGCACGACCTGCAAAGCCGACGCATCGGGGGTGCGCGCTTCGTACACGCCCTTGTGCGTGTGGCGCTTGATGACTTGCGCAAAGAGCGGATCGGGCTGCACCTGCGCATCGCGCACCAGGCGAATGCGGGCGGTGGGCCGGGTATCGGGGGCGGTGGCGCTGAACTCGCCTTCAGGGAATGGCGTGACCTCCGTGCGGTAGCCGCGCTGGCGGGCGGCCAGGTCCAGCACTTCGATGAAGGTGCCCTGGCTGATCACCAGTTGGCGCGAGAGCGGATCGGTCTCGGGCAGCAGGCGGCTCATGTCCATGCGCAGCACGATGGTGTCAGGCGTGTCCAAGTCCACCAGCCACGACTGC
>JBIKSF010000175.1:0-3184 GCA_044348785.1 Limnohabitans sp. | reverse complement strand
GGCTTCAACAAAAAAGCCCGCACAAGGCGGGCTTTGGGGTTTCGGCGGAGCGCGCTTGATCAACGCTGCACGTCGCGGCGCACTGAGCCGGTGAACAGCTGACGTGGGCGGCCGATTTTGTACTCGGGGTCGCTGATCATTTCGTTGAGTTGGGCGATCCAGCCGACGGTGCGGGCCAGTGCGAACACGCCGGTGAACAGGTTCACTGGGATGCCGATGGCGCGTTGCACGATGCCGGAGTAGAAGTCCACGTTGGGGTAGAGCTTGCGGCTGACAAAGTATTCGTCTTCCAGGGCGATTTTTTCCAGCTCTTTGGCCAGCTTGAACAACGGATCGTTTTCCAGGCCGAGTTCCTTCAACACTTCGTCGCAAGTTTCTTGCATCAACTTGGCGCGAGGGTCGTAGTTTTTGTAAACGCGGTGACCGAAGCCCATCAGCTTGACGCCGGAGTTCTTGTCTTTCACCTGGTTCATGAATTCGCCAACTTTGGACACGCCGCCCATTTTTTGGATGTCTTCGAGCATGTTCAGGCAAGCCTCGTTGGCACCGCCGTGAGCTGGGCCCCACAAGCAAGCCACACCGGCTGCGATGGCTGCGAACGGGTTGGTGCCGGATGAGCCGCACAGACGCACGGTGGAGGTCGAAGCGTTTTGTTCATGATCAGCGTGCAGCGTGAAGATGCGGTCCATGGCGCGCTCGAGCACGGGGTTGACCTTGTAGTCTTCGCAAGGGGTGCCAAACATCATGCGCAGGAAGTTGCCAGCGTAAGAAAGTTCGTTGCGTGGGTACATGTAAGGCTGACCCACACCGTATTTGTAGGCCATGGCCACCAGGGTAGGCATCTTGGCAATCAGGCGAATCGCCGCAATGTGGCGGTGCTCTGGGTTGTTGATGTCGGTGCTGTCGTGATAGAACGCCGACAAAGCGCCGATCAGGCCAGTCAGAACAGCCATGGGGTGAGCGTCACGGCGGAAGCCGCGCAGGAAAAACTGCATCTGCTCGTTGACCATGGTGTGCTGGTTGACCAGCTTGTGGAAATCCTTGCTTTGTTGGCCCACAGGCAATTCACCGTTCAGCAGCAGGTAGCAGGTGTCGAGGTAGTCGGCCTTGTTGGCCAGCTGCTCAATGGGGTAGCCGCGGTAGAGCAATTCGCCTTTGTCACCATCGATGTAGGTGATGGCCGACTGGCAGGAAGCCGTGGACAGGAAACCCGGGTCATAGGTGAACATGCCGCTTTGGCCATACAGCTTACGGATGTCAATGACGTCAGGACCGATGTTGCCGGAGTAAACGGGCATCTCGATGCTGGGGCTGCCATTGGAGAACGACAGGGTGGCTTTGTTATCGGCGAGTTTCATGGTGGGTTTCCTCTTGGTTTCCGGGTTTGAACCTTTGCAGGCTCAGGCTCTCAGCATGTCCAGGACTTCGCGCACTTCTTCGGTGCTGATCTCGGTCTGCAGTTCCGTGCGGCGCAGCAGCAAGTCCATGAGATCGTTGTCTGACAGGTCCATCAGCACGTACATGCCCCGGGCCTGGCCAACCGTCAGTGCAGTGGCGTGACGGTTGAAAAAGCGCTCGATGAACAAATCGTTCTCGAGCAATCCGCGTCGGCTGCGCCAGCGCAGCTTGCTCAGCGACCGCTCGCTCAAAGGGGCGAGGCGGTCAGCGCCGACCAGTGACGCGTCTTCCAGGATGGGGGTAACGGTCATCAGACAGCGCGGCGAATCATCATTTCTTTGATCTTGCCAATGGCCTTGGTGGGGTTCAGACCCTTGGGGCAAACATCGACGCAGTTCATGATGGTGTGGCAACGGAACAGACGGTAGGGGTCTTCCAGGTTGTCCAGGCGCTCGGCAGTGGCTTCGTCGCGGCTGTCGGCGATGAAGCGGTAGGCCTGCAGTAAACCGGCGGGGCCCACGAACTTATCGGGGTTCCACCAGAAGCTGGGGCAGCTGGTCGAGCAGCTGGCGCACAAGATGCACTCGTACAGACCGTTCAGCTCGTCACGCTCTTCCGGGCTTTGCAGGCGCTCGGTCTCGGGTGGGATGGTGCTGTTGATCAAGTAAGGCTTGATCGAGTGGTATTGCTTGAAGAACTGGGTCATGTCCACGATCACGTCGCGGATCACGGGCAGGCCTGGCAGGGGCTTGAGCACGATGGTGCCGGGCAAGGTGTTCATGTTGGTGAGACATGCCAAACCATTTTTGCCGTTGATGTTCATCGCGTCCGAACCGCACACGCCTTCGCGGCAAGAGCGGCGGAAAGAGATGCTGGGGTCGACGGCCTTGAGTTTCATCAGGGCGTCGAGCAACATGCGTTCGTTGCCGTCCAGTTCGACCTGGATGGTTTGCATGTAAGGCTTGGCGTCCTTATCAGGGTCGTAGCGGTAGATCTGAAAAGTGCGTAGGGTCATGAAAGAACTCCTGGTGTATTCGGGTGGTGGACCGCCACTGAGGGTGAGCGGCCCAGACAGTCTTTAGAAAGTACGAACCTTGGGTGGCACGGAGTCCACGGTGAGGGGCTTGAGCTTGACCGGCTTGTAGGTCAGGCTATTGGAAGCGCTGTGCCACAGGGTGTGCTTCATCCAGTTGGCGTCGTCGCGGCCCAATGGCGCCACGGCGTCGTCCACGGGGCGCTCGTAGTCGCTCACAGTGTGGGCGCCACGGCACTCGCGGCGGGCAGCGGCAGACACCATGGTCGCTTGCGCGCTTTCGATCAGGTTATCCACTTCCAGGGCTTCGATGCGGGCGGTGTTGAACACTTTGGAGGTGTCCTTCAAGCCGATGGCATTCACGCGCTCGCGGATGGCGGCGATCTTTTGCACGCCTTCGTCCATGGAGGCCTGGGTGCGGAACACGCCAGCGTGTTGTTGCATGGCGGCACGCATGTCGTTGGCCACGTCTTGGGCGTATTCACCGCCACGGCCTTCGAGCTTGTTGAGGCGACCCAATGTGTAATCGGCGGCGTCAGCGGGCAAAGGCTTGTGCGACTTGGTCTTGGAGGCGAAGTCGACGATGTGGTTGCCAGCCGCACGGCCGAACACCAGCAAGTCGAGCAGCGAGTTGGTTCCCAAGCGGTTGGCGCCGTGCACCGACACGCAAGAGCATTCGCCCACGGCATACAAACCGTTGACCACGGCGTTGTGGTCGGTGGCGTTTTGCGTCACGACTTGGCCGTTGATGTT
>JBIKSF010000063.1:0-11717 GCA_044348785.1 Limnohabitans sp. | reverse complement strand
GGTGGTGAGCGACCCCATGGGCCACTGGCTCAAGTGTTTTGCGACCCTCGCCGTCATGGTGACCTTGGTTTATTCGCGCCCTTATGCGGCCGATCGCGACATGCTGCGCGGCGGTGAGTTGTTCAGTCTGAGCGTGTTCGCCTTGCTGGGCATGAGCTTCATGATCTCGGGTCAGAACTTCATCGTGATCTATTTGGGCTTGGAATTGCTCACCTTGTCCAGTTATGCGATGGTGGCCTTGCGCCGTGACCACACGCAAGCGACTGAAGCGGCCATGAAGTACTTTGTGCTGGGTGCCATGGCCTCGGGTTTCTTGCTGTATGGCATGTCCATGATGTACGGCGCCACGGGCAGCCTGGAGTTGTCTGAGGTCATGAAGGCGATTGCCTCTGGCCAAGTCAATCGCCAGGTGCTGGTCTTTGGTTTGGTCTTCATCGTCTCAGGTTTGGCCTTCAAGATTGGCGCAGTGCCTTTCCACATGTGGATTCCCGACGTCTACCAAGGCGCTCCCACTGCAGCCACACTCATGATTGGTGGCGCTCCCAAGCTGGCCGCCTTTGCCATCATGATCCGACTGTTGGTCGAGGGCATGCTGCCCTTGGCCTTTGACTGGCAACAAATGTTGTCCCTCTTGGCCATCGGCTCACTGTTGATTGGTAACTTGGCAGCGATTGCCCAGACCAACCTCAAGCGCATGCTCGCTTACTCGACCATTGCACAAATGGGTTTTGTCTTGCTGGGCTTTGTGGCGGGCGTCATCAACGGTCAAACCACCTTGGCCGCCAATGCCTACAGCTCGGCCATGTTCTACATCGTCTCGTATGTGTTGACCACCTTGGCGGCTTTCGGCGTGATCATGCTGCTGGCGCGTCAAGGCTTTGAGAGCGAAGAAATCACCGACCTGGCGGGCCTGAACCAACGCAGCCCTCTTTATGCAGGCGTGATGGCGATCTGCCTGTTCTCCATGGCGGGCATTCCGCCCATGGTGGGCTTTTACGCCAAGCTGTCGGTCTTGCAATCGCTGATGGTTTCGGGTCAAGGCTTCTATATCGGCCTGGCCATCTTTGCCGTGATCATGTCCTTGATCGGCGCTTTCTACTACCTGCGCGTGGTCAAGGTCATGTACTTTGACGAGCCAGTCACCGCCACCACCGTTTCGGCCGATGCCGACGTGCGCGTGGTGTTGTCGATCAACGGTTTGTTGGTGCTCGTTCTGGGCATCTTCCCCGGGGCTTTGATGGCGCTTTGCGCCAACGCTGTGGCCCGCATGTTGGCCATCTGAGCCCACCCCCATGTCCACCTCAACGCAAATTGTCTTTTTGGTCTTGCTGGCTTTGCTGGCCGCCAACTTGCCCTTCGCCAACCAGCGGATTTTGTTGGTGGGTCCGCAGCGCAGTTCCAAACCGCTGTTTTGGCGTTTGTTCGAGTTGGTGGTCCTTTACTTTGTGGTGGGCGGCATCGGTCTGGCGATTGAAAACCACAACGGACAGATCGCGCCTCAGGGCTGGGAGTTTTACGCCGTCACAGGCACCATGTTTGTGACCCTGGCGTTCCCCGGTTTTGTTTACCGTTACCTGATGCACCGCCAACACTGAGCGCAGCGCAGCCCTCAACTTCGCTGGCATGTCTGACGACCATCTGATCGAGCAAAAGGTGAGCCAGCAGGAATTGCTGCGGGGTCACTTTCTACACGCTTTTCGCGACACGGTTCGCTTGCCCAACCAAGACTTGGCCACCCGTGAATATGTGGTCCACCCCGGTGCGGTGATGGTCATACCGATGCTGGACACCCCCGAAGGCTTGCACCTGGTGCTGGAGCGCCAATACCGCTACCCGGTGGGGCAAGTCATGATCGAGTTCCCAGCTGGCAAGCTCGATGCCGGTGAAGACCCTTGGGTGTGCGCGCAGCGCGAACTGCAAGAAGAAACCGGATACACCGCACGCCAGTGGGCGAGGGCGGGTGTTTTGCACCCGGTGATTGCGTATTCCACCGAGGTGATCGAGATCTGGTTTGCCAAAGACCTGAGTCTTGGCGAGCGGCAACTCGATGCCGAAGAATTCCTGGATGTGTTCACGGCGACGCCAGCGCAACTCATGGCCTGGTGCCAGAACGGGCAAGTGACCGATGCCAAAACCCTCACCGGTGCGCTTTGGTTGCAAAATACCCTGTCAGGCCATTGGCCGCTGACCTGGCAATCCTTGCCCTGAAACACACCGCCCATGAAAGTCCTCGATCTTCAATGTTCGCAGGGCCACAGCTTTGAAGGCTGGTTTGGCTCGCAAGACGACTATGACGCGCAGCGTGCGCGGGGCCTGCTCACGTGCCCGGTGTGCAACGACAGTGAGATCGTCAAAATGCTCTCGGCTCCCCGCTTGAATCTGGGGCATGGCGTGGCCCCGAGTGCTAAGCCGGTGTCTGATGTCGCAACCAGTGCTTCGGCCTCGGCGGTGCCTGCGCCGCCAAGCACGGGAAGCCCTCACCCCGATAGGCCTTTGGCCCCCGGTACCTTGCAGCACATGCAAGCGGCCATGATGAACATGGTGCGCCACGTGATGGCCAACACCGAAGATGTCGGTCCCCAGTTTGCCGAAGAGGCCCGCAAAATCCACTACGGTGAACGCGAAGAACGCAGCATCCGCGGCCAAGCCACCCGCGAAGAAACCGAAGCCCTGCTCGATGAAGGCATCGATGTCATGCCCTTGCCCATTCCTGAAAACCTCAAGGGTCCGCTGCAATAGCAACGCATGAGCTAGCTTGCAAAAAAGCCGACTATCCACATATACTTGCACATATATTTTTAAAGGAGGTGGATATGTCGCAAATCACCTTGTATCTGGATGACGCCACGCAGGCGCTTGTCGAGCAGGCGGCCAAAGCCAATGGGGTCTCCAAAAGTCGATGGGTTGCGGAAATCATCCGCAAGCACGCGGCTCAAGATTGGCCGCAAGACTGTTTGGCACTGGCGGGTCGGTTTCCGGACTTCCCCTTACAGGACCCGTCTCAAACGCGAGGTACAGATGCGCCTCGACTGATTTTTTGATGGTCAGCCATGCTGATTCTTGACAGCAACACCATCAGTTATTACTTCCGCGGTGATCCTCAGGTGGTCCCGCGTCTGCAGGCTTTGGATCCGGCCAATGTGGGGGTGCCAGCCATTGTGGTCTACGAATTGCGCTACGGTTTGCAGCGCTTACCGCAAGCAGCGGCCGAGCCTAGGCTTGAGGCGCTGACTCGATTTTTGCGACCGGTGCAGGTCTTGCCGTTCGATGCCGAGTGTGCGGCAAATGCCGCTCGCATCCGTGTAGCCCTTGAAGCGGCAGGCACTCCTATCGGTCCGCACGATACGCTGATAGCTGCGACAGTACTTCGCCACCAGGCCACGCTCGTGACGCGCAATGTGCGCGAGTTTTCACGCGTCGCTGGTTTGCAGTGGGTCAACTGGCACGCATAAACTGACCGCATCGGCACTAAGACTCGCTACCCATAAGGGTGTCAATCAACGCTGGGTGATTTAGACCTTCCGCTTAGAACTCACCACCATAAGTTAGGGCAATGAGGCGGACTGTGTGGGAGCGAGCCCCCGCTCACGAATGACTTTCTCGCCACATTATTTGTTCGGCCGCAGGGGCGACCTCCTAAAGGAAAAAGAGGGCAACATGAAACACGCCTTGCACATCGACGACAGTGAAGTCGAGCTGAGCGCCATCCGGGCGCAAGGCCCGGGTGGGCAAAACGTCAACAAGGTCTCGAGTGCCATCCAGTTGCGCTTCGATGTGGCGGGTTCCACCTTGCCCGACGACGTCAAGCAACGCTGGCTCGAATCGGGCGACAGCCGCCTCACCCTCGAAGGCGTGTTCATCCTCAAAGCCCAAAAGCACCGCACCCAAGAAGCCAACCGCGTGGATGCATGGGCGAGGCTTTATGAAACGCTAGACCTCTACGCCAAGCCCCCCAAACCCCGCAAAGCCACCAAGCCCACTTATGGCTCGGTGCAAAGGCGGCTGGAGGGCAAGTCGATTCAGTCCAAGATCAAGGCTTCACGGCGGGGCCAGGACTGAAGGCCATCAAGTCACACGTCGTGGCGCGCCTATTGTTTGCCCCACAAACTTGAAATCGGTGCTGCCCAGATGCCTTCGCCCAAAGGCATTGTTTCGTGACCGTCGTAAAGCAGTACCCCCAGCTTGAACTGGTTGCCCGCCAAGTTTGCCCATTTGCGCAGCCCGCGCAGGTCGCTTTGTTTGACTGTGGCAGCGGCTTTGACTTCTACGCCAATCAGTTGACCTGCAGCGTTTTCAATGACCACGTCGACCTCGAATTTATCGGCGTCTCGGTAGTACATCAGCCGATAGTCTCCGTCGGATGTCGTTGTTTGTTTGAGCAACTCCCCATAGACAAAGGTCTCTAAGGCATGCCCAAACCTGGTCCGATCTCGTTCAACTTCTTCGGCCGTGAGGCCCAAAAGTGTTCCCAGTAAGCCTGAATCAATGAATTGCAATTTCGGGGTTTTGACAATCCGGTTGAGGTGGTTGCGGGACCAAACATCCACACGTTTGAGTAAATACATGTGCTCAAAAATACCGATGTAGCGCGATGCCGTTTTGCTGTCCAGGCCAACCTGTCCACCCAGTTGGGTGTAGTTGCACATTTGACCGGCAGTTTGAGCCAATGCGCTCAGAAAGCGTGGCAAATGGGCAAGTTTTTCGATGTTTGCAATGTCGCGGACATCGCGTTGGACGATGGCTTCCAGGTATTGCCGTCCCCAAGTGTTTCTACGCTTTGGGGATTCACGTGAGACCGCTTCTGGGTAGCCTCCGCGTAACACGCGTTGAATCAGCGACTCGCCTGCCAGCGATGGGTTTGCATTCAGGAGTTGTCCTGTGAACGCTTTGTCTATCCAGTTGGTGTCACGACCCTCGATTTCGTTTTGCGACAACGGCAGAAGTAAAAGGGTCTCCATGCGGCCGGCTAAGGAGTCTGCCACGGTTGGAATGGCCAATAAATTGGCAGACCCTGTCAGCAAAAAACGACCTGCTCGGCGGTTTTCGTCGATGGTTTTTTTGATGGCCAGCAACAGCTGTGGCGCACGTTGAATTTCGTCAATGACCGCTCTGTCCAAGTTCCGTATCAGGCCCACGGGGTCTTCGCGTGCGGACAATCTTGTGAGTTCGTCATCCAATGTCAGATAGCGCATCCCATTGAGTTTGGCGATGTGTTTGACCAGTGTGGTTTTGCCGACTTGTCGTGGTCCTGCCAGCAAGACAACAGGCGTGTCTTCCAACGCCTCCATCAGGCGAGGTTCAATTCGGCGTGAATAAATATTTTCAGATGCCATATCGAAAATTATGCCGTAAATTACGGAAATATTCGACGTAAATTACGGATTTAAAATCTGTAAATTATGGAATTTTACTGTTTCATCGCACCTTGATCGGCACCACGCTCACAAAGCTGCGGGCGCTTTGTTCGTAGCCTGCCGGCGTGAGGTGCAGCAGATCGGTTTGCATCAGGCCTTGGCTGAGCCACTGGACAGAGGCGCCTGGGCCGCCCATGGTTTTTTGCCAGTGCCAGTGGGTGCAGCCCTTGGCCATGGCCAGGCGGTACTGGCTGTCGTTGATCAGGCGCAGTGTGTTGGCCGAACGTCTTGCATCGGGCGGGCCGATCAGCACGCAGCGCGCTCGGGGGTAGGCGGCTTTCAGGCGCGTGAGGCTGGCGTTGAGCTGGCTTTCGTAAACGGCAGCTTTGAAGTCCGGGTCCAGTGATTCGTTGGTGCCCGATTGCAAGATAACCACGTCGTAGCCGCTTTCCAGTGGGTCTTGCTGGCGCAGGTGGGCGGTGTCGACCACACGCCAGCCCTTGGCGGTGGCACCGGGGATGCTGAAGACGTCCAGAATGACATGGGTTTTGCCCTCGTACACAGGGGCGAGGCCGTCGATGCGGATTTGACCTGCAATGAGCCGCAGGCGCAGCGTTGCAAAGCCTTGGTCTGCCTGCACCCGCAGGCGTTTGATGTCACCTGGTCCGAGGTTGACCGTGGCTTCTGGACCGTCGTCAACGGTGACGCCCAGCACCAAGCTGCGTTCGGCGCTGTCTTTTGAAAAGTGGAGGTCTACCCATTTCACCCGGGTCTGGGCATCGGGGTAACGAAAATCCAGCCACATGAACGCGCCCGCGCCTTCGGTGCCCAGGCTGGCCAGTGATTTGGCATAGGCCTGCGTGCCTTCATTTGGCGTGCGGTAGGCCATGTTCAGCTGCCAGTCCTCGCTCAGGCAAGCACGGCGCAGGGGGTGTCGGATGCCCTTGACGCCAAAGGTCGGGGCGATGAAGCTCGGGCGGGTTTGGCCACGGGGCAGGCGCAGCGTGTCCAGCAGGCTGTCTGTGAAAGTGCCTGAGGCCGTGTGGCTGTCTCCCCAAAGACCGACCTTGAGACCCGGTGTGTGGCTGTGGGCTGGCGCTGCATAGGCCTGAATGAAGCTCGGAGGCGCTGGTTCGGCCATGGAGGGGCTGGGGCGCGGCGTATTGGGCAAGGCTTTTGACTTGTGGCTCGGGCAGCTGAACTCGGCCGGTTGACTGGGGCCGCTCACGCGCAACAGGGCCATGTCCGGCGCAGCAGTGACGCTGAGCGACCAACAGGCCGCAACGAGTGCGGCGAAGAAACGACAAAAGACCGGTTTCAAAAATTGCGTCCGTTTAACCAAGTAAGGCGTGTTTGTACCACTTAGGTGTTGATCTGCTGGGTTGGGGTGACGTGATTTCTGGCTCAAAAATTGCTTTTGTTGAGCTGACTGTGGAATATCCGTCAATTTTTCGGTGTCCGAGCACCTCTTGTGCCGGTTGCCCATGATGCCATGACCTTGCTTGCTTTAACGCCGTTCACCCCTCAGGCGTCCGAATCATCGGACCGCCTGTTGGGCACGTCTGCGCGTTCGGGCACGCAAGGGGCATTTTCTCAGACCTTGTCCCAAGTCACCCAGCCTGGAGAGGTGGTGACGGTGCGCGCGGGCGACACGCTCAGTGGTTTGATTCAAAAACGCTTGCAGGCCTCGAATGCTGGGCTGCAGCTCTCGGGTGATCAGTTGTACCGGGTGGCACTCAAAGTGGCTGCAGACAACGGCATTCCCAATGCCAACCTGATTTACCCGGACCAACGGATTGATTTGTCGTCGGCCTCGACTTTGGCGATGGCCGAGGTCTTGCAACCCGACACTCCCAACACCGCTTGGGCGGGGCGCGGGGCGAACCCCACGGCACCTGCCAGCCGCGTGGCGGCCTCTTCAGACGGTCCGGTATCGGACGGCGCGAAGGCATTTTTGGCCCAACACGCCCAAGCCGCTCGCCAGGCCCAGGCCAGCAGTGGCATTCCGGCCACTTTCATGGTGGCGCAAGCCGCGCTCGAAACCGGCTGGGGCAAACACGAAATCCGGTTTGACGATGGCCGCACATCGCACAACCTGTTTGGCATCCGAGCGGGTGCCAATTGGAAGGGGCCGGTGGCCGAGATTTGGACCACAGAATTCATCAACGGCGCGGCCCAAAAAGTGCGCGGGCAGTTTCGGGCTTATGGCAGCTATGAAGAGTCGTTCAACGACTATGCCCGACTGATCAGCCAGAGCCCGCGTTATGCCAACGCCATGCGCAATCTGGGGGACCCGCAGGCCTTTGCTTCCGCATTGCAGCAAGCCGGGTATGCCACGGCGCCCAATTACGCCAAAGTGCTGTCCTCGGTCATCCAGACCACCCAGCGCATGCAAGACAGCGTGCCGGCTTTGGCCAAAACGGCTGTGCCCTCCACGGCGCAGATCCTTGGTTTGCGCAGCGGCGGGCCGCTGACTCAAGACGCGGGCCTGAGCGCTTTGAACATGTTGCCAGGCGCTGCGGCGCTGCCCGTGGTGGGTTCGCGGCAGTGGCGCCAGTCGCCCTACGCCGAGCTGGGCGTGCCCAAATTGCTGCCCTGAAGCACGGGGCCGATCGCTCAGTCGCCCGACAAGGGCTTGGCGTTGGCAGGTCAGTTGGCCGGTGAAGTAGCCGGTGAGGTGACGGGCACAGAGTTGGGTGTTGCTGGCGTCTCGGGACCTGCGTTGTCAGCGGCTGCGGGCAGGCTGGCAGCGGGTGGCGCGGGGGCTGCAACGGGCGAGCTTGCAGGCGCGGGTGCGTTCACCGGCGTGCTGCTGCCCGCGGGAAGTGGCGGGCGTTTGATTTGCCGCATTGTCGGGCCGCTCACGACGACCTCGGGTTGGCCCAGCGCCATGCGGATCTGGTTGTAATAGGCGTGGATGCCTGAGCCCGACAGGTGGATGCCGTCTTGCACAAAATAGCCCGGGTTGGCTTGGCCAATCGCGTGCCAGTCGATCAGCCGCACATTGTCAAAGCTCTGGCTCAAGCGCCGGATCAGTTCGTTGTTGGGGCCGGTCCAGCGCCGGGCACCGTACACATTCAACACCACCACCGTCTTGCGATCGCTCAGTTGCTCTAATAGGGCCCGAAACTGCTTTTCTGCCAGATAGCCATTGGTGCCCAGGTGGATGACCGTGGCGTCACCCAGTTGTGTTTCTTGTCGCAGGCTTTGCACCAGTTTCAGGCCATCGCTGCCTTGGCGGCCTACTTTGGCCTCTACCGAGGCAGAGGGCAGGCGGCGCTGCAGGTAGGGGCTGGCACCCAGCAAAACCGAGTCGCCAACCAGGGTGACTTTTTGGTAGTGGGCACCAGGGGTGTGGGGTGCTGTCACGGCAGGGGCGCTGGCAGGGGCGGTTGGCGCAGTCTCTGATGCAGAGCTGGGCTTGAGCGCCGCGCTCGTGGCAGGCCGTTTTTCGGAGGCCGCAGGCGATTGCAAAGCCGGGTTCGTGTTCGTCTTTTGTTCTGGCAGGGGCGTTGTGCCCGGCATAAAGCCCAGAACGGCGGCGTTCACCCCCACCAGCGCCGCAGCGGCCAGGGTGGTGCTGCGCCGCCAAGGCTTGGCCTTGGCGTTTTGTGTCCAGCGGGTTTCCACCCAGCGGTAAGAGGCTTCGGCGCACAGCAGTGTGATGATCAGTCGGGCCGTGTTGACCCAGGTCAGCTCCAAGGCGTCGGCTTGCGCCGAGGGGCGCAGCCAAACCACCACCGGCCAATGCCACAGGTACAGCGAATAAGACCGTGCACCAAGCCACAACATAGGACGGCTCGAGAGCAGCCAGGCCACCCAAGTGCCTTCGCGGGTGGCGGCACCGATCACCACGCAGGTGAGCAAGGCCGCCAGCAAAAAGCCGCCTTGGTACAGCTCGGGCATGCCTTCATGCGTTTCGGCCATGCCCCAGATCAGCGCCGCCAGCGCGGCGGTGCCCGCCAGGTTCAGGATTTCGTCGCTGGCTTGTGAGGCCATGCGGATTTTCCAGGGGTTCCACCATGCGGCCAGAGCCGATCCGGCCAGCAGCCCCATCAAATGGGTGTCGGTGCCCAGGTACACGCGGCTCGGGTCGCCGCCCTCCAGTTGCGTGATGTACAGCCAGGCCATCCAGCCGGTGCTGGCTGCGGCGATCCAGCCCGCAGCCACGCCCAGACCTGCGCGGCCAGTCTGGTTCAACAACCACAGCGCCGCCAGTGGCCACAGCAGGTAATACTGTTCTTCCACCGCCAAAGACCACAGGTGCTGGAGCAGGCGGGGCTGCTCGATCGCCTCGAAATACGATTGCTGCGCGACGATCTGCCACCAGTTGGACAGGTACAAAAAGGCAGCGGGCAGGTCTTCGCGCAGGCGCGGCAGCGCAGCGGGCTGAAACAGCGGCGTGAGCGGCACCAGCAGCAACAGCATGACCAAGGCCGCCGGGAACAGACGCCGTGCACGGCGCAGGTAAAAAGCCGGGAAATCGATGCGCCCCGTCTGGGCGTGCTCTTGCAGCAGCAGCGCCGTGATGATGAAACCCGAGACGGTGAAAAAGATGTCCACCCCCAGAAAACCTGCGGGCAAAAAATGCCCCAGGTTCAAGTGGTAGCCGATCACGGCCAGCACGGCCACGCCGCGCAGGCCGTCCAGTCCCGGCAAACGCGCCAATGCGCTCATGGTTTGGCCAGGCCGAAGTCGACCATGAAGGTGTTGGCCAGTTCTCGGTAACCGGCAGTCGTGAAGTGGATCAGGTCAGGCGCCATGAGTGCAGGGCTCTTGCGTGCCCAGGTGTAGGCGCTACCTGCACCGCCCATGGCGCTTTGCATGCTCCAGGCCTGGCAGCCGTGTTGGGCGGCCAAGTCGGCCTGGATTTGCCCGATGCGTTCATGGATGCGCGCGAACTTGAGCAAATCGGCGTTTGGGGCCGCTTTGGTTTTCTGAGGTGGGGCCTTTTTGGCTGGTTTGTTTTTGGCCGCCTGTTGTTTTTGTTTTTTGGAGCTCTGGTTTTTGGCGTTGACGGCTTTGGATCGCTTGCTGGCCCTGGACTTGATGACCCGAATGCCCCGGTCACCCGGCCCGATCAGCACGCATTGCGTTTGCGGAAAGACCTGGCGGAAGTTGCCCAGCGCCCGTGCCAGCATGTCCCGGTAAGCGTCTTCATTGAAGCGCGGGTCGTTGCCCTCGTTGGTGCCAAAGGCGATCAAGGCCAGGTCGTAGGCTTGGTCTGTGAACCAGGACGACAGGTAGCCCAAATCGCTGCGCACCCAACCTGCCATGGTGGCCCCCGGGTAAGCGAACAAATCCAGGTGCAGCGCCGAAGCGGCGGGCGCTGGTGCCTCGGGCAGCTTCAAGCCCTGAAAGCGAAAGGCTCCCTCAACCACCCGGATTTGCAGGGTGGACAGCGGCGCTCGGGTTTCCAGTGCCAAGGCGTTTGGGCCTGCGCCGGGCTCGAGTTGCACCAGCGTTTCGGCTTCACCGTCCACACTGATGGCCAGCCGGGTCAGGCCTGCGCCATGGCCGTTGTGCAGGATCTGCAGGCGGGTGTGACGGGCGAGACCCTGCGTGTCTCGCAGGTCCAGGGCCACTGTGGCCCCGGGGCGTTTGGCCACCAGGCTCGTCATGCCGGGGCCAGGTGCGGCCGCAGCATCGGCGTGGGCATAAGCCATCTCGCGCCCCCAGTCGCCGGACAAACAGGTTTTGCGCACCAGCGCCCGCACCCCCCCATGGCCGACGCCGGCATGGACAAAGCGGCTGGTGACAGGCGCGTCGGACGGGACCAGTTGGCGCACCATTTGGTCGCTGAAAAAAGCCGCAGCCATGTGGCTGTCGCCCCAAATGGCGATGCGCCAGCCACGCGGATCGCCCTGCAGCCTTTGACCGGGAGGAGTGGTTGATGCCGTCTGGGCGGCGCGCTCGGCGCTCGCCTCTTGCAGCGCTTGGGTGACCTCGTCGTCGTCGGGGATTTCGGTGGGTTCAGCCACTGGGGCGGTGGGACGCGCAGTGGGGGGCCCTTTGCGTGGGCACACCAAGCTGACCGGGGCGGCCCCGGAGTTGCTGATCTGCAGCAACTGCGTCGCCATGGGGGGTGTCGTCAGGGCGGGGGTTGACCCCACGAGCGGGCTGAAGAGCCACAGCATCAGCCCTAAAAAATGCAGGCTCAGGCTGTTGCGCTTTGCAGGGTGTTGGTAGAGAAGTTTCATGCGGACATCCAGGTCTTGGCCAGTGCCGTGACGCTCAAGGCCACGGCTTGTGGGGCGTCGGCTTGGACTACGCAGCGCGAAGGCATGCTGCGCAGCCAGGTGATCTGGCGCTTGGCCAGTTGGCGGGTGGCGAATATGCCCCTCTCGCAGATCTCGGCTTCAT
>JBIKSF010000062.1:0-11718 GCA_044348785.1 Limnohabitans sp. | reverse complement strand
TGCGCGTCTAAACTCAACCCTTGAACCTGTTTTATTCCTAAGGAGAACCCTGTGAAAGTTTTTTACGACAAAGATTGTGATCTGAGCGTTATCAAGGGCAAGACCGTTGCCATTCTTGGTTATGGCTCGCAAGGCCACGCACACGCCCAGAACCTGAACGACAGCGGCGTCAAAGTGGTCGTCGGTCTGCGCAAAGGTGGCGCATCTTGGGACAAAGTCGGCAAAGCCGGCTTGACCGTGATGGAAGTCAACGACGCTGTCAAAGCCGCTGACGTGGTCATGATCTTGTTGCCCGACGAAATGATCGCCGAGGTCTACAACAACAACGTGGCCCCCCACATCAAGCAAGGCGCTTCTTTGGCCTTCGCCCACGGTTTCAACGTGCACTACAACCAAGTCGTTCCTCGCGAAGACCTGGACGTGTGGATGGTCGCCCCTAAGGCCCCAGGCCACACCGTGCGCAACACCTACACCCAAGGCGGCGGCGTGCCCCACCTGGTGGCGATTCACCAGGACAAGAGCGGCAAGGCCCGCGCTTTGGCCCTGAGCTATGCCATGGCCAACGGTGGCGGCAAAGCCGGCATCATCGAAACCAACTTCAAAGAAGAGACCGAAACCGACTTGTTCGGTGAGCAGGCTGTTCTGTGTGGTGGCGCTGTTGAGCTGATCAAGATGGGTTACGAGACGCTGGTGGAAGCCGGTTACGCCCCTGAAATGGCTTACTTCGAGTGCTTGCACGAACTCAAGCTGATCGTGGACCTGATCTACGAAGGCGGCATCGGCAACATGAACTACTCGATCTCGAACAACGCCGAGTACGGCGAGTACGTGACAGGTCCTGAAGTCATCAACGAAGAGTCGCGCGTCGCGATGCGCAATGCTTTGAAGCGCATCCAGACGGGTGAATACGCGAAGATGTTCATCTTGGAAGGCAAGACCAACTACCCAAGCATGACTGCACGTCGTCGCTTGACTTCTGAGCACTCCATCGAAGTCGTGGGCGCACAATTGCGCGCCATGATGCCTTGGATTGCCAAGAACAAGCTGGTTGACAAGTCCCGTAACTGATCGGGCCCTTGGGCAAAATTGAAAAAGGCCACTTGGGTGGCCTTTTTCTTGGGCGCTCTGACTGCCTTAAACTCCGCTGACACGGGATGGATCTAGAAAAAGCCCCAATAGGAACGGACGATGAACAAAACCAACGACAAAGTCGAAGACGCTGAAACCGCCGCACCGGTGCGCAAACCCTCCAAGGGCATCTACATGCTGCCCAACATGATCACCTTGGCCGCGTTGTTTGCTGGTTTTTATGCCATCGTCATGGCCATCAATGGCCGCTTTGACCTGGCCACGGTAGGTATCTTCAGCGCCATGGTGCTCGACAGCTTGGACGGTCGCGTGGCCCGCATGACGAACACCCAAAGCGCATTTGGCGAGCAAATGGATTCGCTGTCCGACATGGTGTCGTTTGGCGCGGCGCCTGCTTTGATTGCCTATGTCTGGACCTTGAAGGAGCTGGGGCGTTGGGGTTGGATTGCCGCTTTTGTGTACTGCGCGTGCGCTGCTTTACGCTTGGCACGCTTCAACGTCAATACGGGTGTGGTCGATAAGCGTTATTTCCAGGGCCTGCCCTCGCCAGCAGCAGCGGCTTTGGTGATGGGTTTTGTCTGGATCATGTTTGAAAACGCCGTGCCCGCCAAAGCCGTGTCTTGGGGCATGTTTGCTGTGTGCCTTTTTGCGGGCTTGACGATGGTGACCAATGTGCCTTTCTACAGTTTCAAGGACATGCACATGAAAAAGAGCGTGCCTTTTGCCACACTCGTACTGGTCGCCTTGGGCATAGCGGTGGTCAATATCGATCCCCCCACCGTGTTGTTTGGCGTTTTTGTGGCGTATGGTTTGAGCGGCTATGTGATTTATGTTTGGCGTAAGGCCAAAGGTCAACCGACCAGCATGATCAGCACCTCGACCGATGAGCCAGAAGAGCGCGGCTTGCACCAGTGAGTCATGTGCAGGACAAATCCCCTTTTGAACTGTGCTACAGTGTTTGTATGAAATTCTCTTTGTTTGCTCTACTGCTACTGCCCAACGGGCGGGATGTGTAGCGCACGCAAACATTTTCCCAAAAGGCCCGAATGCCATCCGCATCGGGCCTTTTGCATTTTTGCTTGGACTTGCGGGTTTTTGACCAGGAGTGAACATGACTGACAAACTGATTATTTTCGACACCACCTTGCGCGATGGCGAGCAGTCGCCCGGCGCTTCCATGACCCGCGACGAGAAGTTGCGCATTGCCCGTCAGCTGGAACGTCTGCGCGTGGATGTGATCGAAGCCGGTTTTGCTGCCAGCTCCAATGGCGACTTCGAGGCGGTCAAGAGCATCGCCGACGCCATCAAGGACTCCACGATTTGCTCGTTGTCCCGTGCCAATGACCGTGACATCTCGCGTGCGGCTGAGGCCCTCAAAGGTGCCAACAGCGGTCGTATTCACACCTTCATTGCCACGTCGCCACTGCACATGGAAAAGAAGCTGCGCATGACGCCCGACCAGGTGTTTGAGCAAGCCAAGCAATCGGTGCGCTTTGCGCGCAATTTGGTGGGCGATGTCGAGTTCAGCCCCGAAGACGGTTACCGCAGCGACATGGACTTTTTGTGCCGTGTTCTTGAGGCTGTGATTGCTGAAGGCGCGACCACCATAAACGTGCCCGACACCGTGGGTTACGCTGTGCCTGAGTTGTACGGCGAGTTCATCCGCACTTTGCGCGAGCGCATTCCCAATTCGGACAAAGCGATTTGGTCCGTGCATTGCCACAACGACCTGGGCATGGCCGTGGCCAACTCCTTGGCGGGCGTCAAGATTGGCGGCGCCCGTCAGGTCGAGTGCACCATCAACGGCTTGGGCGAGCGTGCGGGCAATTGCTCGCTTGAAGAAGTGGTCATGGCCGTCAAGACGCGCCGCGATTATTTTGGCCTCGACATCGGCATTGACACCAGCCACATCGTGGCCGCCAGCCGCATGGTCAGCCAGACCACCGGTTTTGTGGTGCAGCCCAACAAGGCGGTGGTCGGGGCCAACGCCTTTGCCCACGCCTCCGGCATTCACCAAGATGGCGTGCTCAAGGCGCGTGACACCTACGAAATCATGCGTGCCGAGGACGTGGGCTGGACCACCAACAAGATCGTGCTGGGCAAGCTCAGCGGCCGCAATGCGTTCAAACAGCGCTTGCAGGACCTGGGCGTGACGCTCGACAGCGAGACCGAAATCAACAACGCTTTCGCCAAGTTCAAGGAACTGGCCGACCGCAAGAGCGAGATTTTCGACGAGGACATCTTGGCTTTGGTGGGCGACGAGAGCGTGACCGCCGAAAAAGAGCAATATGGCTTTGTTTCGATGTCACAGCACAGCGAAACCGGTGAGCGCCCTCATGCGGCCGTGGTTTTCACGGTCGATGGCAAGGAGGTCCGCACCGAATCGGATGGCAATGGTCCGGTCGATGCGTCTTTGAAGGCCATTGAGTCCCACATCAAGAGTGGTGCCGAAATGGTGCTCTATTCGGTCAATGCCATCAGCGGCTCCACCGAAAGTCAGGGCGAAGTGACGGTTCGTTTACAAAACAGTGGTCGCGTGGTCAATGGCGTGGGTTCAGACCCAGACATCGTCGTCGCTTCTGCCAAGGCTTATCTGAGCGCACTCAATAAATTGCAAAGCAAGGCTGACAGGGTGGCCGCTCAGGGCTGATACTTAAGCCTTTGGAAGTACAATCTGGCTTCAATAAAGTCACGCAAGTCATTGTTCTTGCGTGACTTTTTTTATTTGGGTACACTTGCGACAATTCATGAAATGACGCCAAGATGAAGCCCTCGATGCAACTTTTTGCCTGTTTTACCTCTTTCGGCTCTGGCCGATGGTCTCAAAGCCTGCTTGCAGCTTTGACAGCAGGCGTGATGCTGGCCGTATCCGCATGGCCCACCACGGTGTTGGCGCAAAACAAAACAGCCAACGTCAAAAAACGCCCGGTTGCAAGTGCTCCCAAAAACGTTCAGAAAAAGAAGCAGACAGTTGCCAAAAAAACCAAGGGCCAGCGCCCTGTGGCAGTCAACCGCAAGGCCGTGCCCATGCGTGCGTCTTACGGGCAGATGGCGGGCCTTCACAGTGCCAACGATCCTCTGGATCTGCGTTCGAGCGTGGCATTGGTCATTGATCAAGACACCCGGGAAGTTTTGTTCCGCAAGAACGACCATGCCGTTTTGCCGATTGCCTCTTTGACCAAGTTGATGACCGGCTTGGTCATTTCAGAGGCCCAATTGCCCATGTCCGAGATGATCACGATCACCCAGGCCGATGTGGACACTGAAAAAGGCAGCTCTTCACGTTTGGCCGTAGGCACTGTACTCAGTCGAGGCGACCTCTTGCATTTGGCTTTGATGTCCAGTGAGAACCGTGCGGCACACGCTTTGGGCAGAACTTTCCCGGGTGGGCTGGATGTTTTTGTTTCGCGCATGAATGCACGCGCACAAAATTTGGGCATGTCCGATACCCGCTACGTCGAGCCTACGGGCTTGTCCAGCAAAAACCAGTCCAGCGCCAGCGATTTGGCCGTTTTGGTCGGGGCAGCTTACAAGGAGCCTGAGTTGCGTGAACTGTCCACTTCGCATGGGCGCGAGATCGAGGTGGGGCGTCGTACTCTGCAGTACAACAACACCAATCGCTTGGTCAAAAGCGCTGAATGGGACATCGGCTTGCAAAAAACAGGTTACATCTCTGAGGCAGGGCAGTGCTTGGTGATGCAGGCGCAAGTAGCCGGTCGCAAACTGATCATGGTGTTCCTGGACTCCGCAGGCAAACTCAGCCGCACAGCTGATGCTGAGCGCGTGCGCCGCTGGTTGGAAAAGTCATCGAGCCCCTCCGGGGTCAGGCACTCGGCTTTGGCCGAACATCAGCCCGGCTGACCCTTCAGTCCCATGAAAAAAGGCCTCTGAGAGGCCTTTTTTCATGGGGGTCAAGCGCCTCAATGGTCGCCGTGATAGCCCAGTGTTCTGCTGATTTCGTGGGACGTGGCCTGTAGCTTGAGCAGCCATCCTTCGTCCAAGCGGTCAGCTGGCGCAGAAATCGACAGGCCAGCCAGCAGCTTGCCTTGATCGTCGTAGATGCCCGCTGCGATGCAGCGGACACCTAACTCCAGCTCTTCGTTGTCACGTGCAATTCCGTGCTGCTTGACACGAGTTAGCTCTCGTTCAAGAACTTGCAGCTGCGTGATGCTGTTACGTGTTTGGCCCAGCAGACCCGTGCGTGTGGCGTAAGAGCGAACCCGCAGAGGGTCGTCTGCTGCCAGGAAAAGTTTTCCCACCGAGGTCAGGTGTAAAGGTGCTCGCCCACCAATGGCCCGAACCACCTGCATGCCTGATCGTTCGCTGTAGGCACGCTCGATGTAAACGATTTCATCGCCTTGGCGCATGCTGAGGTTCACAGGCTGTTGAATGAGCTTGTGTAATTCGCGCATCGGTGCCAGCGCTGCATCGCGCACATTCAGTCGTCCTTTGACCAAATTACCGAGTTCCAGAAGTCGCATGCCCAAGCGGTAGTTGCCTGCTTCTGGGCGATCCACAAATCGGCCGGAGGCCAGGTCGTTCAAGATCCGGTGAGCAGTGGAGGGGTGTAAGCCTGTTTTTTCGCTGATCTCTTTCAGTGAAATGGCTTCTTCCCGAGAGGCGAGCACGTCAATCAGCGAAAACATCCGCTCAATGACTTGGATGGTAGGAGATGGCGTGAAGGCAGGGTCTTTTTTCATGGTGTCGTCGGGCGATTCTTAAATTTTACACTGTGAAAATTCGACCGATCACGCGTGCGCTTGCCATTCACCCTGCACACGTATTTCACAGGGTTCAAAGCGCGATTTGTAATTCATTTTTTCGCTGTCTTCGATCCAATAGCCCAAATACACATAGGGCAGCTGCAGTTGCGCCGCCTGCTGAATTTGCCAAAGCACACCGAACGTCCCATAGCTGGCTGGATCTTCGGGCTCGTAGAAGGTGTAAACCGCTGACAGTCCGTGATTGAGCACATCCACAATGCTGACCATTTTGAGTTCCCCCAGGCCCCCTTCGCTTGCTGGCTCGCGAAACTCCACAATCCGCGAATTAACCCGACTTTGAAGCAAAAATTGGTTGTATTGGTCCACGCTGTCCTGGTCCATGCCCCCGCCCGGGTGACGGCTGGTCTGGTAGCGCAAATACAAGGCGTAGTGGTCAGGATCAAATTGCAGGTCGAGCACCCGAACTTGCATGTGTTGGTGTTTGCGCCATGCGCGCCGCTGGCTGCGGTCCGGCTTGAATGCATTGACCTTGACACGCAAGGGTTGACAGGCGTGACAGCCATCGCAGTAGGGGCGGTAAGTGAACATCCCGCTGCGGCGAAAGCCTTGTTCCACCAAGTCAGAGTAAACCTCGTTCTGGATCAAGTGGCTGGGCGTTGCGACCTGTGAGCGGGCCAAGCGCTCGGGCAAGTAGCTGCACGCATAAGGCGCTGTGGCATAAAACTGCAAGGCCTGAATGGGGAGATCTTTGAGATGGGTCACAACGGGATGTCCAAAGCCGTCAACGTGGTCCAGTATAAAGTTTGCTGTTCCCAATCGATGGTGGGCCTTTGGCGGCCTTGTTGGACTGCAGCCACAAAATCGGTGCGGGGTATTTCTTTGGCCCCCAGCGATGCCAGATGCCGGGTGTTTTGTTGGCAGTCAATGATGGGAATGCCATGCGCCAAGCACACACTGACCAGACTGGCCAAAGCCATTTTGGAGCCATCGCTGATGGTCGTGAACATCGATTCACCAAAAACGGCATGGCCCAGCGCCACAAAATACAGCCCGGCCACCAGCTCGCCATCTAGCCAGACTTCGGCGCTGTGGGCATAGCCTGCACGGTGCAACTCTTCGTAGGCCTGCACCATGGTCGGAACGATCCATGTGCCGTTTTGACCGGGTCGGGCTGTGGCGCTGCAACGGCGGATGACTTGGCCAAAATCGCGGTCAAATGTGAGCATAAACCCCGGTTGGCGCAGCCAGCGTTTGAGTGACTGGCGCAGCGAACGGTGAAAGCGAAAATCGACCGGGCGCAAGACCATTCGGGGGTCGGGGCTCCACCACAGAACGGGCTGGCCATCACTGAACCAAGGAAAGACGCCTTGGCTGTAGGACTCCAGCAAACGTGCTGCCGACAGGTCCTGACCGGCTGCCAGCAAGCCCGGGGCGGGCGACTGCGGTCCCCAGGCCAGGTGGACGGGAGGGAGGGCCTGGTCCGCTTCAATCCAGCTCAGTTCGGGCATGGGGGTGTTGCTTGGCATGGGTGCATTACACCTGAACGGGTACGTGTTTCTTGTCGCTTTTTCATGCGCGCGTGATTTTTTTGGGTTTATCCTCAATACCCAATCGCTGCCACTGTTGTATTTTTTAATTTTTGAAGTGTGATGACACCTTTACCAGCCCATTGGTTACGACCCGAGTGGCCTGCGCCAGCCCATGTTCAGGCTTTGATGACCGATCGGCACGGAGGTGTATCCCGAGCTCCTTGGGACAGCATGAATTTGGGTGACCATGTGGGGGATCTGCCACAGGACATTCAACTCAATCGCCAGCGCCTGCAAGAGGTTATTGGCAATCGTCCAGTTTTCCTCAAGCAGGTGCACGGCCATCGCTCAGTGGTGCTCGATGCCAACAGCTTGGACGGCACCGAGGCTGATGCTTGCCTTGCATTGAATTCGGGGGTGGCTTGCACCATCATGGTGGCCGATTGTTTGCCTGTGTTGATGTGTGACACGTCGGGTCATTGGGTCGCTGCCGCGCATGCGGGCTGGAGAGGCCTGGCGGGTGAGGGCGGTACAGGTGTGCTGGAATCGTTGCTTGATCAGCCCGCTTTGCGTAACACGCCACCTGACAACATTCTTGTGTGGCTGGGTCCTTGTATCGGCCCTCAGGCATTTGAAGTGGGCGAAGAGGTTCGAGAGGCGTTTTGCATGAACAATCCCGATGCGGCTGGCTATTTCAAACCTAGGGGGGGGGGCAAATGGTTGGCCGATTTGGCAGGCCTTGCCCGGTGGCGATTGCGACGCCGTGGCCTGCACCAAGTATTTGGCAACGACAGCCAATCCACTTGGTGCACCGTGACCCAGGCCTCAAGGTTCTTTTCTCACCGGCGCGACAGCCGTGTCCTCGGACAGACTGGGCGCATGGCGGCCTGCATCTGGCTCACCCGTTGACTGGGGCGGCTCGGTCTCAAGCTGCGCGCACTCCCTTTCCTCCATTTGCTTTCGGGCTTTGCGGCGCAAAGGCGTGCCCATCAGGTAGACCACCAATGACATGGGTAGCACCCCGTACAGAAGGAACGTGATGATGGCCCCCAACACAGTGCCTTGGGTACTAAATGCTTCAGCCAACCCCATCAGCAAGGTCACGTAGAGCCAGGCAATAACGATCAAATACATTTTTTTGCGCTTTGTAATTTAGGTGACAACAAATTGACAGATACTGAAGGTAGCCGATATCAAAAAAACCATTTACCGGAGGCAAGCATGAGCGCATCTACGCCAGATTACTGGTCCAGCATGAGCGAGGGTTTTCAGCAAAACCTGTCCAAAAGTTGGGGTCAGGCGATGCAGCATTTTCAGACCATCGACCTCGGTGGGTTGAAAGCTGGTGCAGAAGCTGCCCCGCCGCAAGTCAAATTCTCGCCTGAAAAGCTCCAGGCCTTGCAAGGGCAGTATTTCAAAGACGCCTCTGACTTGTGGAATCAGAGCTTGAGCAACAGTTTGCAAGTGAAAGACCGTCGTTTTTCGGGTGAGGCCTGGGCCTCCAACCCAGTGGCTGCTTTCAATGCCGCGACCTATTTGCTCAATGCCCGCACCCTGATGGGCCTGGCCGACGCGGTGGAAGCCGACGAGAAAACCCGCACACGCATCCGCTTTGCCATCGAGCAGTGGGTGGCGGCTGCCGCGCCCAGTAACTTTTTGGCCTTCAATGCCGAGGCGCAAAAGAAAGCCATCGAAACCCAAGGCGAAAGCATCGCCAAAGGCGTGAAAAACCTGATGCACGACATGCAGCAAGGCCACGTCTCGATGACCGACGAGAGCCTGTTTGAAGTGGGCAAAAACGTCGCCACCACCGAAGGCGCGGTGGTTTTTGAGAACGAATTTTTCCAGCTCATCGAATACAAGCCCCTCACGGCCAAGGTCTATGAAAAGCCGTTTTTGCTGGTGCCCCCGTGCATCAACAAGTTCTACATCCTCGACCTGCAGCCTGAAAACTCGCTGATCCGTTATGCGGTCAGCCAGGGCCACCGCACTTTTGTGGTGAGCTGGCGCAACCCCGACGAGTCCATGGCGCAAAAGAGCTGGGACGACTACATCGAGCATGCGGCCATTGAGGCGATCCACACCGTGCAGGCCATCACCGGCGCACCCAAGATCAATGCATTGGGCTTTTGCGTGGGCGGCACCATCTTGTCGACCGCGCTGGCCGTGCTGGCTGCGCGGGGCGAAAAGCCGGTGGCCAGTGCCACCTTCCTCACCACGCTGATCAACTTCACCGACACCGGCATTCTGGATGTGTTCATTGACGAGAACTTCGTCAAATTCCGCGAACAGCAAATGGGCCAAGGGGGTTTGCTCAAGGGCCAGGACCTGGCCTCCACCTTCAGCTTTTTGCGCCCGAACGACCTGGTCTGGAACTATGTGGTGGGCAACTACCTCAAGGGTGAGACACCACCACCGTTCGACCTGCTCTACTGGAACAGCGATTCGACCAATTTGCCCGGGCCTTTCTACGCCTGGTACCTGCGCAACACCTATTTGGAAAACAACTTGGTCAAACCCCGCAAGGTCAAGGTGTGTGGCGAAGCCATTGACCTGGGCAAGGTCGACATGCCGGTCTACATCTACGGCTCGCGTGAAGACCACATCGTGCCCATCGGCGGGGCCTATGCCAGCACCCAAGTGCTGCCCGGCAAAAAACGTTTTGTGATGGGCGCCTCGGGCCACATCGCGGGCGTCATCAACCCGCCAGCGGCCAAAAAGCGCAGCCATTGGCTGAGTGAAGGCACTAAATTCCCGGCCGATGTGAACGATTGGATCGCCAGCGCCAAAGAAGTGCCTGGCAGCTGGTGGACCGATTGGTCGGACTGGCTCAAGGGCCACGCGGGCAAGCAGATTGCCGCACCCAAGACCTACGGCAAAGCCAGCAAATACAAGGCCATCGAAGCGGCTCCGGGCCGCTACGTGAAAGCCAAAGCCTGATTGATTTTTACTGGAGACAAAAATGGAAGACATCGTCATCGTTGCAGCCGCACGCACCGCCGTGGGCAAATTTGGCGGCTCGCTCGCCAAGACCCCCGCCACCGAGCTGGGCAGCATCGTCATCAAGGGCTTGCTCGAGCGCAGCGGCCTGCCCGTTGACGCCATTGGTGAAGTCATCATGGGCCAGGTGCTGGCCGCAGGCGTGGGCCAAAACCCCGCCCGCCAAGCCATGATGAAAGCCGGTGTGGCCAAAGAAACACCGGCCCTGACCATCAACGCCGTGTGCGGCTCGGGCCTGAAGGCCGTGATGTTGGCCGCGCAAGCCGTGGCCTGGGGTGACAGCGAAATCGTGATCGCGGGTGGCCAGGAAAACATGAGCGCCAGCCCGCATGTCTTGAACGGCAGCCGTGACGGCCAGCGCATGGGCGACTGGAAAATGACCGACACCATGATCGTGGATGGCCTGTGGGACGTGTACAACCAGTACCACATGGGCATCACCGCAGAAAACGTGGCCAAGGCCCACGGCATCACCCGCGACATGCAAGACGCTCTGGCCGCAGGCAGCCAGCGCAAAGCGGCTGCCGCGCAAGACGCGGGCAAGTTCAAAGACGAAATCGTTGATGTGCTGATTCCCCAGCGCAAAGGCGACGCCCTGGTGTTCAACACCGACGAATTCATCAACAAGAAAACCACCGTGGAAGTGTTGGCGGGTTTGCGTCCAGCTTTTGACAAGGCGGGCAGCGTCACGGCGGGCAACGCCTCGGGCATCAACGATGGCGCGGCCGCCGTGATGGTCATGTCAGCCAAAAAAGCCGCTGCCTTGGGCCTCAAGCCACTGGCGCGCATTGCTGCTTTTGGCACCAGCGGTCTGGACCCAGCCACCATGGGCATGGGCCCCGTGCCTGCGTCGCAAAAGGCGCTGGCACGCGCGGGCTGGAAGGCCCAAGACGTGGACTTGTTCGAATTGAACGAAGCCTTCGCAGCGCAAGCATGCGCCGTCAACCAGGCGCTGGACATCGATCCGGCCAAGGTCAACGTCAATGGTGGTGCGATCGCCATTGGTCACCCCATCGGCGCGTCCGGTTGCCGCATTCTGGTGACCTTGTTGCACGAAATGCAGCGCACCCAAGCTAAAAAAGGCCTGGCCGCTTTGTGCATCGGTGGCGGCATGGGCGTGTCCCTGGCCATCGAGCGCGTTTAACCCAAACCCGCCGCTCCAGCAGCGCGGGTCGGAGCACTGTCCAGTTGTATAAGGGCAGCCGATCAAGCGGGTTGGGGTGGTTTTTTGCAATCTCAACACACTCATCACCAGGAGACAATCATGAGTCAAAAAGTAGCGTACGTCACAGGTGGCATGGGCGGTATCGGTACCGCAATTTGCCAGCGCCTGCATCAAGAGGGCTTCAAGGTCATCGCCGGTTGCGGCCCCACCG
>JBIKSF010000061.1:0-11724 GCA_044348785.1 Limnohabitans sp. | reverse complement strand
ATTTGCCTTGTTCTACATCGGCGGCATCATCAAGCACGCCCGTGCCCTGAACGCGATCACCAACCCCGGCACCAACAGCTACAAGCGTTTGGTTCCTCACTACGAAGCCCCTGTGAAATTGGCCTACTCGGCCAAGAACCGCTCCGCTTCGATCCGCATCCCTAACGTCGCCAGCGACAAGGGCCGCCGCGTGGAAGCCCGCTTCCCCGATCCATTGTGCAACCCTTACCTGGGCTTCGCAGCCTTGTTGATGGCGGGCTTGGACGGTATCGAAAACAAGATCCACCCCGGCGAAGCAGCAACCAAAGACCTGTACCACCTGCCTCCAGAAGAAGACAAGTTGGTCCCCACCGTTTGCTCCAGCTTGGACCAAGCTTTGGACGCACTGAACGCCGACCGCGCTTTCTTGACCAAGGGTGGCGTGTTCACCGACTCGTGGATCGACGCTTACATCGAATTGAAGATGCAAGAAGTCAACCGCAGCCGCGTCGAAGTGTCGCCTGTCGAATACGACATGTACTACTCGCTGTAATCAGCCATGCGGCGCATTGCACCTTCCCGTGCAATCACCATCAAGGACGGCCTCGGCCGTCCTTTTTTTGTGCGTGTTTTTCAGCAGCTTGTGCTGTTGTGGTTTGGCGCTTGGTGTGTGAGCGGACTGGCCCAAGAGGTCATTTACCGCTGTGGGCAGGAATACACCAATGCGCCCAAAGACCTGTCTCGGTGCGAGCGGTTGTCTGAGCAGGCCGTCACTGTCATCACCGGCTTGCGCACCCAGCCTGCGCCAGTGGCGGCGACACCTGCTGACCCGATGCCTGATGAGGCGCGCACCAAAGCGGAGCCCTCACGCACGGTAAGCGACCGCCAGAGCGAGCGGGATGTGCAGGCGCGCACCATTCTGGCCCAAGAGCTTGAGCGTGTGCAAAAACAGCACCAAGGCTTGCTGCTGACCTACAACCAGGGCGCTCCACTCAAGTCGGCGGGTGAACAGTCCTCGCCCCGCCAATACCAAGAACGCGTGGCCACGCTCAAAGCTGCCATTGACCGAGCAGAGCGCGACATCGACAGCCTGCAACGCGAGCTGGCGCGACGCCCTGTGGCCTTGAAAGCCGCCAAGCCATGAGCACACCTGTTTCAAGATTCCAGGCTTTTGATTTGTTGGCCACCCCTGTGGCTGTCATGCAAGGTCAAGGTCGGGTGCGGTTTGTCAATGCGGCACTGGAAGACGCCTTGGGCCTTTCCCGTCGCACGCTGTACGACACGCATTTGCCCGACTATTTTGTGGACCCACAGCCCTTGATCATGGCCTTGGCCGGAGCCCAGTCCAACGAGTTTGCTGCGCTTCGCTACGAAGCCCAACTGCGCCGCCTGCACCACGAGGACTCATTGCCCGTGCATGTGATCGTGGCCCCCTCAGACCAGCCCGATGAGGTCATCGTGGAGCTGCTGCCCGTGGAGCAGCAAACCCGTCAAGAGCGCGAAGACCGTCTGTCGGAGCAGGCCCAGGCCAACAAAGAGCTGATCCGCAATCTGGCGCACGAGATCAAGAACCCGCTGGGCGGCATACGCGGCTCGGCCCAGTTGCTGGAGATGGAGCTGAACGACAAAGAGCTGACCGAATACACCCAAGTCATCATCCACGAGGCCGATCGGCTGCAGACGCTGGTGGACCGTTTGCTGGCCCCACACCGCAGGCCCCATGTGGTCAGTGATGTGAACATCCACGAAGTGTGCGAGCGCGTGCGAGCCCTGATCCTGGCCGAGTTCCCCAAGGGGCTCAAGGTGGTGCGCGACTACGACATCTCGATCCCCGAGTTCCGTGGCGACCGCGAGCAACTCATCCAGGCGGTGCTCAACATCTCACACAACGCGGCGCAGGCCTTGCAAGAACGCATCCTTCAAGGCGATGCGCAGATCACTTTCAAGAGCCGGATCTTGAGGCAAGTCACGTTTGGCAAGCAGCGGTATCGCCTGGCATTGGAATTGCATGTGATGGACAACGGGCCTGGTGTTCCAGACTCGATCAAGGACCGCATTTTCTTCCCGTTGATTTCGGGGCGCGAAGGCGGTTCGGGCCTGGGGCTGACATTGGCGCAAACCTTTGTGCAACAGCACCACGGCATGATCGAATGTGACAGTGAGCCCGGTCGTACGGACTTCAAGATTTTGATTCCGTTGCCTTAATGCACACAAGAGTGCCCACAGAAAGCGTCAAGTTGATGAAGCCGATCTGGATCGTAGACGATGACCAATCCATCCGCTTTGTGCTCGAAAAAGCACTCTTGCGCGAAGGACTGCCCACCCGCAGCTTCACCAACCCACGCGAGGTTTTGAAGGCGCTGGAGGCCGAGGGCGAGAGCGACGGCCCGCAGGTGCTGGTTAGCGACATCCGCATGCCCGGCGGCTCCGGCCTGGATTTGCTGGCCGCCATCAAGCAGCGCATGCCCGGCTTGCCCGTCATCATCATGACGGCGTTCTCTGACCTTGACAGCGCGGTGTCGGCGTTCTCCAGTGGCGCTTTTGAGTACCTGCCCAAGCCTTTTGACTTGCCCAAAGCGGTGGAGCTGATCCGCCGTGCCGTGGGCGAGAGCCAGCGCGAGGACGTGGCCGAAGAAAAAATGGCCGACGCCCCCGAAATGCTGGGCCAAGCGCCCGCCATGCAAGACGTGTTTCGCGGCATTGGCCGCTTGGCGCAAAGCCACGTCACGGTGCTGATCACGGGCGAGTCGGGTTCGGGCAAAGAGCTGGTGGCGCACGCGCTGCACAAACACTCGCCACGCGCCAACCAGCCCTTTGTGGCCATCAACACCGCAGCCATTCCCAAAGACTTGCTGGAGAGTGAATTGTTTGGCCACGAGCGTGGTGCCTTCACGGGCGCACAAGCTTCGCGCCGGGGCCGCTTTGAGCAGGCCGATGGTGGCACCTTGTTTCTGGACGAAATCGGTGACATGCCTTTTGACTTGCAGACCCGCTTGCTGCGCGTGCTGTCTGACGGCAACTTCTACCGCGTGGGCGGGCACAGCGCCGTCAAAGCCAATGTGCGCGTGATCGCAGCCACCCACCAAGACTTGGAGCAGCGCGTCAAGGAAGGCGTGTTCCGCGAAGACCTTTACCACCGCCTGAATGTGATCCGCCTGCGTTTGCCCGCGCTGCGCGAACGCCGCGAAGACGTGCCCGCTTTGGCACGCCACTTTTTGCAGCGCAGCGCTCAACAACTGGGTGTGGAGCCCAAGCGCATTTCCGATGCGGCGCTCGACCGTTTGGGCCAGTTTCAGTTTCCGGGCAATGTGCGCCAACTCGAAAACATTTGCCATTGGCTCACCGTGATGGCCCCTGCGCAGGTGATTGAAGTCAAAGACTTGCCACCCGAGGTGCAGGAGTTCCCGGTGGGTGCAGCCCCAGAGTCAGGTGCCTTTGTGGCCTTGTCATCTGGCATAGCCACGCCCCATGCCAGCCTTGCAGCACCCGATACCGATCAGCGCGGCATTGAACAGGATGGCGTCGGTTTGCAGCATGGCATGGGTTCACCCGAAGCCAACCCCACCAACGCCACCACCATGGGCTGGGAGCTTCGCCTGGAACAAGAAGCCTTGGCCTTGCTCAACGCAGGCCGCACCGATGTGTGGGACGAACTGACCCGCCGCTTTGAGCGCAAACTGATTGAGGCCGCCCTTGCCACCACACGTGGCCGCAGGATTGAGGCTGCGCAAAAACTGGGCATCGGCCGCAACACCATCACCCGAAAAATCCAAGAATTGGGCCTGGACGACGCTTGAACGTGGATCGGTCCCGGACGATTCACATGGCTTGTCATCCCGGACTTGATCCGGGATCCATGCCTTCGATGGCGATGGATACCCGCCTTCGCGGGTATGACGTTCAGTGAGGGGCACTCTCCCTGTCTGTCATCGCGGACTTGATCCATACCCCCAGCACGTCATCCCGGACTTGATCCGGGATCCATGGCTTCGATGGCGATGGATACCCGCCTTCGCGGGTATGACATTCAGACAAAAGGGTCTTGCAGCACCACATCGCTGAGGGGCCTGGCCACACAAGGCAGCACGCAGCCCTCGGCTTTTTCTTCGGCCGTGAGACCGGGCCATTCCATCTCGTAGTGCACTTGGCCTGAGACCAGTTGGCCGATGCAGGTGCGGCAAGTGCCTGATCGGCAGGAGTTGGGCCACTGTAGGCCGCCTTGCTCCAGCGAGTCGAGCAAGCTCTGCGTTTTCCAGGCGTCAAAGCTGCCGCCATCGGGCGTGATGCGGGCATTGAAAAAAGGGATTTCTTGGGACATGGTGGGCGAGTGTAGTGGCTCTTGCGCACAAGGGCCGAGGGCGTTGCGCGGGTTTGCCTTGTGTGACAGCTTGGGGCGCCAGCGTGTGCCAAGATGGCCACTCATCGAAAAGTTTGTCACCCGTGAATCACCCACCGCTCCAGCCTCATCCATCCAGCCATGCTTGGCTGCAGCCCGGCATCCTTTTTGCCGTGCTGGCCATGGCCAGCCTGAGCTTCAGTGACGCCACCAGCAAATGGGTCTTGCTCAGCGTCTCGCCCGTGATGGTGCTGTGGTTTCGTTACGCGGTGCAGGCCGTGGGCACCGCGCTGGTGCTGGCCCCGCTGCGGGGGCGGGCCATGTGGCGCACGCACAGCCTTCGCTGGCAGTTGCTGCGCGGCTTGCTCATGGTGTCTTGCAGCTTGCTGGCTTTTTATTGTTTGCAACGCATGCCGGTGGCCGAGTTCACCGCCACCGTCATGCTCACACCCTTGGTGCTCACGGCGCTGGCCCGCTTTGTCATGAAAGAGCAGGTCTCGCCGCTGCGCTGGCTCATGGTGGTGGGCGGGCTGATCGGGGCCATGCTGGTCATTCGCCCCGGTGGGCAGGTTGACAGCTCGGTCGGCTGGATGGCGCTCACGGTGGTGTTGACTTACGCCGTGTTTCAAGCCGTGACCAGCCACATGACCCGCACCGAAGACCCGGCCGTGATGCAGCTGTACACCGGCTGGGTGGGCTGGGCGGTGAGCACAGTGTTGGTGCTCAACGCTTGGGTCACGCCGCAAAGCCTGCAGGAATGGGCATTGCTGCTTTTGGTGGGCTTGGCCGCCACGCTGGGCCAATACCTGCTGATCGTGGCCTTTTCCAAAGCCCCGGCCTCGGTGGTCTCGCCATTCCTCTACACCGGGGTCGCCTTTTCGACGGTGATGGGTTGGTGGCTGTTTGACCACATCCCGGACGCGCTGGCCTTCACGGGCATGGGCTTGGTGGTGCTGTGTGGTGTGGTGGCGGGCCGCATCAAGGGCGCAGCCAAGGACTGATCGCTCAGGGCTGGGGGTGATGAACGGCCAAGTACGGCGATAGGGCAGACCACTCGACCGGGGCCTTGAACGCCAAAGCTTGCTCGGTGAACGGGTGCACAAAGGCCAGCTCTTTCGCGTGCAGCAGCAAGCGTGGACTCTGTGCCTTGATGTCTGGCGGTGCGTACAGCGAGTCACCCAGCATGGGGTGGCCAATGCTTTGCAGGTGCACCCGCAGCTGGTGGGTGCGGCCCGTGACGGGTTCGAGCTCGATCAGGCTGGCGCTGTCGCTGGTTTGCAGCGCACGCCAGCGGCTGCGGCTGGCTTTGCCATCAGGGTGGATGATGTGCAGCGGGCGGCGTTCCCAGTCGAGCAGGATCGGGCCGTCGATGGTGCGCCAACCGTCTTCGTCAGTCTCCACGGCCGCTTGGGTTTGCTCCGGCTGGCCAGTGACGACGGCCACGTAGCGTTTTTTGACCTGACGGGTTTCAAACAACTTGCTCAGGCGACGCTGGGCTTCAATGCCCCGGGCCATGAGCAGCAGGCCCGAGGTGTCCTGGTCGAGGCGGTGCACGATCAGGGCTTCGGGGTAGCGGTCTTGCACCCGTTTGGACAGGCAGTCCTGCTTTTCCGGGCCGCGTCCAGGCACCGACAACAAGCCGCTGGGTTTTTCCAGCACCAGCAGGTGCTCGTCTTCGTGGATCGGGATCATGCAGGGCGGGCCAGGCAATCAGGCTGCTTGGCCGAAAAAATCACTTGTCTTTGACTTTGCCGCGAGGTGCCACAAAGGTGGAAGGAGCCATGGGGCGGTCCGATGTGAACGTCTTGGGGGGTGACGTGTCTTTCTTTGGCTTCTTGGCCATTTTGTTGCTGCGTTGTTCGCCTTTGGCCATGTCGGTTCCTTGGATAGACATCCCGGTTTGGGAAGCCCTTGATGTTAAAGCACAAAGCCGCAGAATCTGCGGCTTTGTGGGGGTGCGGCACCTGACGCTCTAAGAGCGGCAGGTGTGCTGCGACGTTATTTGACTTCGGTCACAAACTGCGCGGTCGGGCGGCGCACTTTTTTCAGGTTGGCCAACCAGTCGCCCTCGGCGGCGCGGTAGCCCAGCGGCACGATGACCACGCTGCGCAGGCCGCGAGCGCTCAGGCCCAAAATTTCGTCCACGGCTTTGGGGTCAAAGCCTTCCATGGGCGTGGCGTCCACTTCTTCGAAAGCGGCGGCGATCAAGGCCGCACCCAAGCCGATGTAGGCCTGGCGCGCAGCGTGCTCGTAGTTCACCTCGGGCGTGCGTGCGGGGTAGTTCTTGAGCAACATCTGGCGGTAGTTTTCCCAGCCTTCGTTGGTGCCGCCGCGCTGCGCGTTGGTCAGGTCAAACATCATGTTGATGCGCTCGGCCGTGTAGTTGTCCCAAGCAGCAAACACCAGCAGGTGCGAACCGTCGGTGATCTGGGCCTGGCCCCAGGCCTTGGGCTTGATCTGCTCGCGCACAGCGGGGTTGGTCACGACGAAGATTTCGAAAGGCTGCAGACCGCTGGACGTGGGGGCCAGACGTGCAGCTTCGACGATGCGATCGACCTTGTCCTGCGGAACGGCTTTCGCTGGGTCCATTTTTTTGCAGGCGTAGCGCCATTCGAGTTTGTTCAGCAAGTCAGACATGTTGGTTCTCTTGGAGGTTGAAAGATGCGCGATTGTGGCCTATCGCCACCCAACGGGCTGTCGCCTCTGACAAAGCAGCCGCTCAGGCGGGAACTTCTTGCCAAGTGCCTGTGGGCAAATCGTTCAGGTTGTAAGGCCCCACGGCGGTGCGGATCAACCGCAGCGTGGGCAAGCCCACGGCGGCGGTCATGCGGCGCACTTGTCGGTTGCGGCCTTCTCGGATGCACAGTTCCAACCAAGTCGTGGGAATGCTTTTGCGCTCGCGAATCGGCGGGTTGCGGGGCCACAGGTCGGCAGGCGGCTGCACCGCGCGGGCGCGGGCGGGCAGGGTGGGGCCATCGTTCAGCGTCACGCCCCGAGCCAAGGCGGTCAGGGCTTGGTCGGTCACGATGCCCTCGACCTGAACCAGATAGGTCTTCTCCATCTTGAAACGCGGGTCAGCAATCCGGGCCTGCAGTTGGCCGTCGTCGGTCAGCAGCAGCAAGCCTTCGCTGTCGGCGTCCAGCCGCCCGGCTACGTACACGCCGGGCAGGTCGATGTGGTCGATCAGCCCAGTCCAGCGCCCCTCGGGTGTGAACTGGCTGAGCACGCCATAGGGTTTGTTGAAGCGGATCAGCATGGGCGTGAGGGTATCAGGTCGGTTAGCATCCCCCGCATGAGTACCCAATACGAATGCCTGAAAAGCGCCGACCTGTATGCCGAGGCCTTTGGCGTCGCCCCGCCCGAAAAACTACCCGGCAAAGAAGTCTGGCCGCGACAGCAGGGCTTGTTCATGCGCAAAGCCTTTGTGCCCGAGCAGCCCAGCGCTGAGTCAGGAGCAGCGTCAGGAGCAGATTCGCCAGCAGAGACATCTGCTGAACCCGCCAGCCCACTGGTGCTGGAGCTGGCCCAAGGCCAATTCGGGCTGGTGCCCACCTGGGTCAAGTCGGCGTCAGACGCCAAACTGCGCTCGACCAAGTTGGCGGTCACCCGTTTTGAGACCATGAGCACCTCCACCAACAGCCGCGAAGCTTGGCTCAAAGGCCAGCGCTGCATCATCCCCATGCAGGCCTTTCTGGAAGACGATTGGCGCAGCGGCAAAGGCGTGCCCACCCGCATCGCCCGCGTGGACGGCAAACCCATGGGCGTGGCTGGTTTGTGGGAGCGTTGGACCAAAGACGGCGAAGAAATCACCAGCTTCACCTTACTGACGGTCAACGCCAACAGCCACGCGCTGATGAACCGCTATGGCCAAAACGGCAACGAAAAACGCATGCCCGCCATCTTGAACGAAGGCGCTTGGTCCGCCTGGCTGACCGCCCCGCTCGACAAAGCCCGCGAGTTCATGCGGGCCTATCCGACCAACTTGCTACTGGCCAACCCGGTGCAGAAAAAATAAGCCCCGTTCTTTGTCATGGCTGTGTGAACTGCCACACCGCCTAGAAACGTCATACCGCCTTTCACTGTCATACCCGCCTAGAACTGCATACCCGCCTAGAACTGCATACCCGCCTAGAACGGCATACCCGCCGTGAAATGTCATACCCGCGCATGCGGGTATCCATGGCAGTCGAAGGCATGGACCCCGGATCAAGTCCGGGGTGACAGATTTTCATGTTCGCGCCTCAAAGCGACTGTTGGTAGCGTTGCAGCATTTCGGCTTGAGACTCTATCTCAATCGTCTCGCCCTTGAAGGCCTGAATCTGGTCGCGCAGCATCTCACCCATGGTGGGCATTTTGCTGCGCTCAGGGTGCCGTGATGCATCCCACAGCTGCGAGCGCATGAAGGCTTTGGCGCAATGCAGGTAAACCGAGCCCACCGTCACACGGATCACCAGTTTGGGCGTGCGACGAGCGTCCACACAGAGCGCCAAGTCAGCCGGGTCGGTGCTCAAAACCGCTTGGCCGTTGATGCGCAAAGTCTCGTCAAACCCCGGCACCATGAAGAGCAAACCCAAACGTCCGGTGCTAACGATGTTCTCCAGCGTGTCCAGCCGGTTGTTACCCGGCGAGTCGGGCACCAAGAGCGTCTGGCTGTCCAATACCTTTACGAACCCAGGTTCGCCCCCGCGCGGTGAAGCGTCCATCTGCCCATCCGCATCGCTGCTGGCCAGCACCACAAAGGACGACAGTTCAATGAAGCGGGTGGCATGCGAGTCCAGCGACGGCATTTCTTTTTTCAGCGCACGCTCACTGGCGGGGCCGTAGAGCTGGCGCAGGGCTTCGAGGGTGGTTATGTGATGGGCTGTCATGGAGGCTGCGGTCAGACGAAATACCCAAATTGGGTTTACTTGAAACCAATTCTTAAGCCGGTTCGCCCAACAAAGCCTGGACAGCAGTGATCAAGCCGGGCAGGGAGTTTTGAGCAATGGTCCACACCGTGCCGGGGTTGACCGTGGCGTAGCCATGAATCAGTTGGTTGCGAAACGCCACGATGTGCGGAAGGTCAGGAGCGCGTGGGTCACGCTGCATAGATCGCCTCGCGGTGCTGGTTGATGCTGGCCAGCACAAAGGGGTTGCGCACGGCACCGGGCTCTATGAGATCGACGCCCCGGCCCAGCAGTGTTTCAAGCTCTGATTTGATGCCAAAAAAGCGGTGCAAGTCTGCAGGTGCCTCGGGTGAAAACTCCACCAAAAAGTCTGCATCGCTGCGTTCGGCATCAAAGTCATCTGAACGAGCTGCCGAGCCGAACACCTCCAGTCGGCGGATTTGGTATCGCTGACAGATGGCCGAAATATCGGCGCGGTGTTGGGAAATGGCGGGGTGCATGGGGCAAGTTTAGCGAGGTTCTGCGGCTAAGGGCAATGAGACCGGTTTCAAAACGATGATGATCTCAAAACCCCGACCCTGGCTCACTCAAAAACGCCAGCTCCTCGGGCGTGGACTCTCGGCCCAGAATCGCGTTGCGGTGGGGGTAGCGGCCAAAGCGCTCGATGATGGCTTGGTGGCGCAGTTCAAAGCGCAAGGTGTCCTCCATGCCCGGCTGATCAAACAGGACCACCGCTTGCGCGTGCACCAGGGCGGACTCGCTGTGCATGTAGGGCATGCAGGCAAAGCTGTGCTGCGCCAGGGGCAGGCTGCGGTCCTGCCCACTGGCGACCAGCTCTTGCGCCAGCGCCAAGGCCAGCGCGTCTTGCGCAAAGGCGCGGGGCGTGTCGCGGTAGACGTTGCGCGAGAACTGGTCGAGCACCAAGACCTCGGCCAAGCGCCCCTCGGGCGTGGCGCGCCAGGCAAACAACTCACATCGCGCCGCCGCCTCCAGCGTAGCGCCGAAGCGGGTGCGGATGGCTTCGTCCAAAGCGGGGTCTTTGGCGAAGTGCTGCTTTGGGGTGAGTTCGGTGAACCAGAAATGGAGGATGGATTGGAATTGCATCAACATCTGGGTTTATGCCCTTGCACTTTCAGGAGTCAGATAGTTTCAGAGCAGTAGATTCGCGGTCAGCTGGCATCCATGCCGCTGACGCCCTGACGCTTGACCTCGTCCAATGTCTTGCCCGATGACGTTTTCCATTCGACCCATCCATTGGCTGATCTGCCCATGACCGCCATAGCTGCAGTGCTTGGGCTGGAAAACAAATGGTCGCGTGTGAAGACCAGCTGTGCTCCGGTGCTACCAGGTTGGGCTGCCATCACGCCTTCTGTGATCAATTGGCTTCGCATGCGCTCGTGCGATGTGCCTTGGATGGATGCGACGATCTCGGCGCGTCCTTTTGAGCCCTTGTGCACCACAAAACCCTCAGCGGTGTACTCACCCACGCCATCGGCACCCGAGCCTTTGCAATAGAACAGTTCTACCTCGCCTTTGGCAGAGGGGGCGTTGCTCAATGGTTCGAAGATGGGCTGGCCCAGCGTCGCCAGCAGCGTGGCGGCGGTTTCGTGAATTTCATGGCAATCGGCTTGCAGCGGCGCGGGCGTGTAGGGCTGTGAGCCCGTATTGCCGTTCTCCAAGCTGAAGCGTCCCGCTTTTGATGCTTCGGCAATGGCCAGCCATTCCAAAAACAGAGCATGCGTTTGCGTCAAGCTATTGGTGAGTGAAATAACCACGAAGGCTCGGTTCCAGAAATCTTTGTTCTGGTGGTGCTGTTCCAAGCGCTTGCCCACACTGCCTGACTGTCCGATGTAAGTGCGAGGTAAACCAGCCTCAGACAATTCGCCCATCAAAAAGTACACGCCCACTTGCTGGGCCTCTGGCATCTTCAGGAAGTCGGCCAGTTGGCTGCGCGGCACCTCGATCACGCGAACAATGCGCGTCGTGATTTCAGCTATGCGCATCCCGCGCGGGTCGCCCGAGGGCAGGAAAATCTGGATGGTCTGAGGGCGGTTCATCGAATTACTTGCCCCAAGAATCCTTCAACCCCGTCACCCGGTTGAACACCGGCTTGGCTCCAGCCACATGATCCAAGCGATCCGCCACAAAGTACCCAAACCGCTCAAACTGAAACTTCTGGTCCGGCTGCGCGGCGGCCAGTGACGGCTCCACATAGGCCGTCACCACTTTCAGGCTGTTCGGGTTGAGGCTTTGCAAGAAGTCTTTGCCGCCCGCGTCGGGGTGTGCGTCGGCAAACAGGCGGTCGTACAGGCGAACCTCGGCTTGCACGCCGTCGGCCACACCAACCCAGGTGATGGCGGCTTTGGCTTTGACGCTGTCGGCCCCGGGGGTGCCGCTCTTGGTGCCGGGGAGGACTTTGGCGTGCACCTCGGTCACGTTGCCCGCCGCGTCGCGTGCGCAGCCGGTGCATTCGATCACGTAGCCGCCTTTGAGGCGCACCACGTTGCCGGGGAATAAGCGCTT
>JBIKSF010000161.1:0-3221 GCA_044348785.1 Limnohabitans sp. | reverse complement strand
GAGTCCAGCGCCACCGCCCACATTGACCCAGAGCGCGTGCAGATCGTTTTGCCCGAATTCGTCATGCCGCCAGGCGGCGTGCATATCCGTTGGCCCGACACCGCGCTGGAACAAGAAGCACGTTTGTTTGATTACAAGTGGTACGCGGCTCTCGCCTACATCCGCGCCAACAAGCTCAACCACAACGTCATCCAAGGCCCCAATGATCGGTTCGGCCTGATCGCCAGCGGCAAGGCTTACAACGACACACGCCAAGCCCTGCTCGATCTGGGTCTGGACGACGCCACCTGCCAGCGCTTGGGCATTCGGGTGCACAAAGTGGGCGTGGTCTGGCCCCTTGAATCGCACACCACCCGTGAATTCGCCACCGGCTTGCGCGAGATTTTGGTGGTCGAAGAAAAACGCCAAGTCATCGAATACCAACTCAAGGAAGAGCTGTACAACTGGCGCGACGATGTGCGGCCCACCATCGTGGGTAAATTCGACGAGGCCGATGGCGACACCTCGGGTGGCGAATGGTCGACGGCCAATCCAACCCAACGCACCTTGCTGCGGGCCAATGCCGACCTGACGCCCGCCTTGATTGCACGGGCCATTGCCAAGCGGCTGAAAAAGCTGGGCCTCGATGCCGACACCACCGCCCGCATCGACGCCCACCTGGCCGTGCTGGACGCCAAAGAAAAGTCCTTGCAAACCCTGACCTTGGGTGCAGCAGCAGAGCGCACGCCGTGGTTCTGCTCCGGCTGCCCACACAACACCTCCACCAAGGTGCCCGAAGGCTCACGCGCCATGGCGGGCATCGGTTGCCACTTCATGAGCCTCTGGATGGACCGCAGCACCACAGGCTTCACCCAGATGGGTGGTGAAGGCGTGCCATGGAGCGGCCAGCAGCCCTTCTGCACCGACCAGCACATCTTTGCCAACATTGGCGACGGGACTTACTTTCACAGCGGCATCTTGGCTGTGCGCCAAAGCGTGGCTTCGGGCGTGAACATCACCTACAAGATTTTGTACAACGACGCCGTCGCCATGACGGGCGGCCAACCCGTGGGTGAGCGATCTGAAGGCCACAGCGTGGTGCAAATTGCCATGAGCATGAAGGCCGAAGGCGCGCAGCGCATCGTGGTCGTCACCGACGAACCCGAGAAATACGAGGGTGTCGCTTTGGTCGAAGGTGTGCGCGTGTTCCACCGCGACGAACTCGACCGCATTCAACGCGAAATGCGGGAGATCAAAGGCACCACGGTCATCATTTACGACCAGACTTGCGCCACTGAAAAGCGCCGCCGTCGCAAGCGCGGCACCATGGTCGACCCTGCCGTGCGCGTGATGATCAACGAAGAAGTGTGTGAAGGCTGCGGCGACTGTGGCGTGCAATCGAACTGCTTGTCGATCGAGCCTTTGGAAACCGAACTCGGCCGCAAACGCACGATCAACCAAAGCACCTGCAACAAAGACACCAGCTGCCTCAAAGGTTTTTGCCCCAGCTTTGTCACGGTAGAAGGCGGCAGCTTCAAAAAGAAATCATCAACCACCAGCACCACGATCAACCCGGCCAGTTTGGGCGCTTTGCCCGAACCTGTGTTGCCCACCATCACCGAGCCTTGGGGCACCGTGGTCGCGGGCGTGGGTGGCACCGGCGTCATCACCATTGGCCAGCTGCTGGGCATGGCCGCGCACATGGAAGGCAAAGGCATCGTCACGCAAGACTCGGCGGGCTTGGCCCAAAAAGGCGGTGCGACCTGGAGTCACATCCTGATCGCCAACACGCAAAACGAGATCCGCACCACCCGCGTGAGCATGGCCGCTGCCGACCTGATCATCGGCTGTGATCCCATCGTCAGCGCGTCCAAGGAAACGACTTTGCGCATGCGCCAGGGACGCACCCATGTGGCCATGAACAGCAACAGCACGCCCACCGCTGCCTTTGTGAAAAACGGCAACTGGCAAAACCCGGCCGAGCAATGCGTGGCCGAAATCACGGCACAAGTAGGTATAGAAGGCGTTGGCGCTTTTGATGCCGATGCCCTGGCCAAGCAACTCATGGGCGACACGATTTATGTGAACCCCATGATCTTGGGTTACGCCTGGCAAAAAGGTTGGGTGCCTTTGCACCGTGAATCACTGGTGCGCGCCATTGAACTCAACGACGTACAGGTCAAAAACAACTTGGCGGCTTTTGAGTGGGGGCGGCATGCAGCTCAACACCTCGATGCACTGATGCAACACATCCGTCCGACACAAGTCGTCACTTTCAAAAAACGCGACAGCTTGGAAGACATCGTGGCCAATCGCATGACGCGTTTGACGGACTACCAAAACGCCACGTACGCCCAGCTCTACCAAGGCATCGTGGAACGTGTGCGTGCCACTGAGGCACCTTTGGGCAAAACCATCCTGGCCGAAACCGTGGCCCGCCATTTGTACAAGCTCATGGCCTATAAAGACGAGTACGAAGTCGCCCGCCTGCACACCCAAACCGGTTTTCTGGAGCGCATCAACGAGAGCTTTGAAGGCGACTTCAAAGTGAACTACCACTTGGCCCCACCTCTTTGGTCCAAACGCAATGCCAAGGGTGAATTGGTCAAACGCAAGTTTGGGCCGATCATGCTGACCGGATTCAAAGTGCTGGCCAAGCTCAAAGGTCTGCGTGGCACGGCAATGGATATGTTCGGCAAAACCGAAGAACGCGTGACCGAACGCGCTTTGATCCGCGAGTACATGCAGCACATCGACCGCGTGCTGGAAAACCTGTCTGATAGCACACACGCCCATGCACTCGACGTTGCTCGTGTCCCTGAGACCATCAAGGGTTTTGGCCACGTCAAAGAACGCAACATCCGGGCAGCGCGATCTATGTGGGCCTCTTTGAGCACACACTGACAAAAAGAAAGCCACCTGAAAAGGTGGCTTTCTGGATGGGTACACGACCCAAGATGTTTATTGGGTCAGCGGTCGAATCTTGAAAACTGGCCACCCTCAACAGGGTGTCCAGCTTCAACGTGCATCGGGCAATTCGATCTTGACTTCCAACACTTCCAAGTTGTCTTGGCGTTCCAAGTTGACCTTGATATCAGCCGGATTGATCTTGATGTACTTGCTGATCACCGCCACCAATTCGCGTTGTAAATCCGGCAAATAGTCAGGCTCGGCGACATTTCGGCCGCTGCGTTCATGGGCCAAGATGATCTGCAAGCGTTCTTTGGCGACGCTGGCGGTTT
>JBIKSF010000060.1:0-11746 GCA_044348785.1 Limnohabitans sp. | reverse complement strand
AAGACGGCGTAGGGTGAGCCTTCGTTCACCGTCACGTTGTTCACGGTAAGAGGGCGGTCGTCGTTGCGCAAGGCAGGCAAGCCGCCCGTGCCTGGAGCCTCGGTTGTGCCCGTTGTGTTGGTTCCCGAGAACAAATCACCGGTGCCATCGTCCATGATGGTGCCCGTGCCTGTGGCGCTAGTGCCACCGGTTGATTTTGTTGCGGTCAGGGTGAATGTTTCACCGGTATCTAAAAGGGTGTCATTCACGATGCGAGTGCGCACCAGCAAGGTGTTGCCCGCAGGAATGGGCACATAGCTGCTGGCAGTGTAGTTTTGCCAATTGCTTCCGTCGTAATACTGCAGGGCGGGGCCGTAGTCTTCGGCGCCATTGGTCAATGGGTTGCCATCCGCATCGATCATGGCAGTGCCATTGTTCAGACTCAGCTGGACTTGTTGATTTGCGACCCCCATGACTTTGAACACCGCATAGGGCGAACCTTCGTTGACGGTCACATTGTTCACACTCAATGCGGCTGCATCGACGATAGTGCCTGTGCCTTGAGTTAACAGACTGCCTGATGTGTTATTTACTTTCAGCAGATAAGTCTCGGGTACTTCGTCGATGGCGTCAGAGGTTACAGGAACGCGCAAGCGCACCGTCTGATTGGCCGTCAGTGCCATGCTGCTGCCGGCGTTGTAAGGCACCCAATTGGTGCCATCGAAGTACTCCAGGGAATTGGTGAAGTCGGTGCCCATGACTGCGTATCCTGCACCCGTACCCGCGATGTCCAGAGAAAACACCACGCTTTCAGATCGGTAGGCATTGACTGTGAATTCCGCGTAGCCAGCGCCTTCGGTCACTTGCACATTGTTGATGCTGGGTGGCGGGGCTGTGACGGTAATCGTGGCTGTGGCGTTGGCGGTCTTGCCAAAGCCGTCTGCAACTGTGTACGTGAAGGTCTGAGTCCCCGTGAACCCAGTGTTGGGGGTGAAAGTGAATGCACCAGTGGCGGCATTAGTGACTGTCAGTACGCCGTTGGCCAGCGTTATTTGTGAGCTCAGTGTCAACGTCGTCCCGTTGACGTGTGTCATCGTCAGCGTTTGGTTTTCCGGATCAGTGTCAACACCTGCACCGTTGTTGACGCTCATCAACGAGCCAGAAACAAGGGTGTTCGCACTGGTGCTGAAAGAGTCAGCTTTGGGTGTAGGCGCTTCGTTATAAAAAGCGAACAATTGTGGGTTGTCAATGTAGACAGTTGTAGATCCCCAGCCATAAAAGCGAAGTTCGTAATTTCGACCAGGCACCATACCCACTTTTGTCAAGGCGTGATACTGATTGATGCCTGATCCAGAGACTGCAATGTCACTCGTAGATAGCCGTGTAACGGACCCATCTGTTGTGTCGTAAAGCGCTAATGCCATTCTGGCACCGCTCGCGTTTGAGGCGATTCTGTTGTACTTTAGGTAGGTTAGTGCTATCGAATTGGAAGTGGTTACTGTTGCCGTTGATGCAAAGTATTCATTATTAGTAACGGCTTGTGCATAAGTGGTTGCCTCCACATTTTTCAATGTTTGCGCGGTAGCCGAGTTTACTTTTGAGATAGAAAAAACAGTCCCTGCACCAGCCGTATGCGGACTTAAAGTCAAATCAACTTGTTTGGATGCGCCATTGACTGTTTCGTATGAAGGTATATTTTGGGGCGCCGAGTATGGATCACCAAACCAACCACCTTGCCAAACGCCATAAGTTGCATGTCCGGCAACGCCGGTGGCCGGGCTGATACCGTTCGCCCATAAGCTGCCCTGCCATCTATCGATTTCCAGTGTCACAGAGTCCAGCGTGCCTACGGTCGACTCCAAAATCCAATCACCTGTGACTCCCGTCACGTTGGACGAGGCGGCCACATCTGCGCCAGTGAACTGAGCCAGTTGAGTCAGCAGAACTTGTCCATTGGTGTCTTGAGTGACTTCGCACGCATAAAGCAACAAATCGCCAGTTTCATTCAGGCTTGTTTTGATACTTTGCCAAAGCTCAGCTTGTTGATCCAGTGCATCCAGGCGAATCACCTCCTCGTTCAGGCCAATCCAACCCGCACCGCCATGCGATATGACATGAATGGCATCCAAATCTTGACTGTATTGCTGGAGGAATCGGTTCAAATCGGCGATGCCATCTCCATCCTTGTTCAGCACCAGAACTGTTTTGTCCGGGGCTGTGCGCTGAATTTCGTCCAGCAAATCCTGGAGGTCACCGAGTGATCCATCAACAACGACCAACTCGTTTCGACCAGCAACGTTTTGTGTCAAAGTCAATGGCAATTGAGTTGAAGGACTAGACTCTTGGTTATCAGAAGTTTCCAATGTCAAAGGCAACACCACAAATGCAGGGTCAACATTGGATTCCCAAGTGGGTTCGGTCATTGCCACTGCGCCGTCGAAAACCATGCGCGATTCCAGCGCCAGCATCGAGAGTCTGTTATTTGATTTTGATTTGTTTGTCAATTTGAAGCTCTAATTTCGTGCAAATTGATACACATGGTACGCAGTAGATGTCGTCCCTTCCATCCTGCTTTCGCAGGATTTCTGCGGTGAAAATAGATTTTTTCACCGGTAAATTGCTACCGTAGAGTGCTAAAAATTTAAATTCCTTCGATCGAAGGATTGGTTCTGAACAAACTTTTTTGCACACTCAAGATTGATAATTTTGAAAGTTTTTTTAAATGCATTCAGGCCATGTCTACTTGGTAGAAGACAATGAAAGCCTTCGCACCAACCTGCGTGATCTGTTGGTGTTTGCGGGTTACAGAGTCAGTGAGTGGTCTAACGCCCAAGACTTTTTGAAAGAAATGCCCAACACTGCACCGGCAGTCGTTGTGTCAGACATGCTGATGCCCGGCATGAGTGGTGTTGAAATGCACAAGGCGTTGATCCAACGCGGACGTTTGATGCCAGTGATTTATATCAGCGGTGAAAGCAGTGTTCCTCAATCGATAGAAGCCATGAAGTTGGGCGCTCTTGACTTTTTAGTCAAGCCCTTCAGTCGTGAAGAACTGCTGAGGGTTGTCGCCCAGGGTATTGAAAAGGACGCGCAGCTCATGCGCAACATGATTGATAAAGCCCGTTTCAATGAGTCCCTGCGGCAGTTATCACCAAGAGAGTGTCAGGTCCACAGACTTTTACTCAAAGGCATGAACAACGCCGAAATCATGGCGCAATTGCATATTTCCCTGCCGACAGCCAAGCAGTACAAATCAGAGGTCATGCGTAAACTGGGCGTGCGTTCTCTGTCACAGTTGATTGAGCTTAGTGGCGGGATTCGTTCCTGATCAATGTTTTCTGACAAGTGTGTTTATGAATCAGGGCTTGAGCTCTCTGATCACCACTGCCAGGGCATGACGCAGGTATTGCCCCGCCAGTGAGTGCGCTTGCGCATCGACCGACAGCATGCCGCGTTGCACTGCCATGAGGTCATGTGTGTACGGTTCGTTCAGGCTCAGGCTGACCCTGTAAACCCCTTGGTCGGGGAGCCATTTGCCTTGTTGCTCCCGCACCAGAATGTGCCCGCCTTGGGGTGCCGTGAGTTGCCCGTCGGGCAGCACGCGCGTAGTGTCTTTGTCGATGCTGACCACTTGGGCCTTCAGGGTGTGTGGCAAGCCCGGTGCGATGAATTGGGCAGACGCGCCAATCGCGATGCGGCGGGCCTGTTCTTCGTCCACCCAGGTCTCGATGCGCCAAGGCGCATGGCCGATCACGGTGCCTACTTTTTCGTTTTTGTCGAGCCACTGACCGGCTTGCATGTCCGGGTCATGCAGCAAGAATCGCCCTGCAAAAGGGGCGTTGGGTTGGTAGCGTTGCTGCATTTGCTGCGCACGGTCGAACTCGGCCTGCGCCGATCTGAGCTGCGTTTGCGACAGCGCCAGCGGCGTGCCTTGCTGCCCCTCAGGCATGCCCGAGGTGCTGGCTTGCCAGGTCAGGCGTTGCCAGCGTGATTGCGAAATGTTCATCTGCAGCAGCACATCGGGGGCGCGCAAGTTGACCAGGGCCTGGCCTGCCTTCACTTCTTGCCCGTGGCGGGCGTGCAGCACGCCGACCACGGCAGGGCCGGGGGCGTGAACGGGCCACATCTCAGAGGGCTTGAACAGGGCCGAGACCGACACATGCGTGGGCAGCGGGATGGCAAACAGCAGCAACAGCAAGCCCGCCACGCCACCGCTGACTTTGCTGCGTTGGCTCTGCAGGATGGCCGCTTTGCGTTTGACCCATTCGCGCAACTCGCTGCGCACAGGAAACCAAATGAACCAATAAATTTCGATGACGAAAAGCACCACGCCCAGCAGCTTGGTGAACAGGTGGTAAACCATCAAGGCGATGCCGATGAACAGCACCAGCCGGTAAAGCCAGGTGGCCCATGCAAACACGATCAACGATGTTTGTTTACCGGGGGAAAAGACTTCGGGCTTGGGCTCATTGAGCTTGAAGAGCCACTCGCGCAATCGCCAGCGCGCCAAGGCAAAGCTGCGTTGGTGCAGGTTGGGCATCTCCAGCAAATCGCAGATGATGAAGTAACCGTCAAAGCGCATGAAGGGGCTGGCGTTCAGGGCGATGGTGATGCCCAAGCTGACCGAGGCCACAAAAAACATGGCCGAGCGCAAGGCCCCGTCTGGCAACAAGGACCAGGCCAGCAAGGCCCACGCGGCCAGCATGGCTTCGGTGGCGATGCCTGCGCTGGAGATTTGCAAGCGCTTGCGGCGGTCGGGGATTTTCCAGGCTTCGTTGGTGTCGGTGTAGGCCATGGGCCACATGACCAGAAAAGCCACCCCCATGGTGGGCACACGCCCGCCATGGCGTTTGACGGCGAAGGCGTGCCCCAGCTCGTGCAACACCTTGACGACGATGAGCGCCACACCATACGACGCAAGGCCCTGCAGGGTGAAGGTGTCGAGCAAGAAGGCATGAAAGACGTCCCATTGCTGCACCACCTGTGTCATGCCCAGCACAAAGGCACCCAGCGTGAACCATCGGAATTTGGCCGAGAAGAAAACTTCGGCGATGCCCAGCGTTTTGTCGAGCCAAGGGTCAGGCCGCACCAGCGGGAATCTGAAAAACAGGTAGTGGTGAATCAGCCATTGCCACCAGGTGCTTTGCGCGGCTTGTTTGCGCTCGGCCATTTTCTGGACGCCTTCGGCGCTGTCCACACGCAGCAGCTGTTGCTCGGTCAAAAACTTGAGGGTTTGTTCAAGGTCTTCCAGACTGACTTCCAGCGGGGTGTCGCGCTCAATGGCCGCCACAATCGCCGGGCCATCGTCCAAGTGCCAGCGGCTGAGGATTTCGAAGGTCAGCCAGTCGATTCTGAAAAACTGTTGACGCACCGGGTCTTGCAAGACCCAGCTGGGCTGGCCGTTGGCCAGTTTGGGGCCTTCGAACAGGTCGAGTTCTTCACGCAGGGAGGGCAGTGCCATGTCAGATGCCCAATGTGGTGCGGATCACGGCCAGGGGTCTGCGCAAAATCCAGTAGCTCAGGACTGTCCAGCGGCCGGTGATTTTGGCTGTGCCCTTCAGACCGACGCGGGGCGATTGCTCGGGGTCGATGGTGCCGCGGACGCGGTAGGCATAGACGCCATCCGGGCGCTGAACGGCTTCATGCGAGAAGAAGTTTAATTTTGCGCTGACCGGTGAAAGCGGGTCGGATTGCAGGTACAGAACGATGCTGTCGCCCAGCTTCAAGTCCACCGCATCGGCGATGGGCAGCCAGGCCTCGACTTCCGCGTCTCCGGCTTTGGCGATGCGCAGGATGCGCTCACCAATGGCGACCGGCTTGCCCACCCAGGAAGACGGGTCGTCGAACAGCGCCACGCCTTCGGCTGGTGCCTTGACGGTGGAGCGCTGTTTTTGGTCTTTGAGGTATTCGAACTCGGCCCGTTTTTCTTCGATGCTGCCGGCTTGGCTGGCCAGTTCAATTTTGTATTTGGGATCGGTCAGGGCCATTTGGCTGGTCTGCCGGTACTGGGCCAATGCCGTTTCGAGCGATTGGCGTGCCACGTTGACGCGGGTTTCAATCAGCACCGGGTCAAACTCGAAAAGCGGCTGACCTTTTTGAACCGTGGTGTTGGGCTGCACATCAAAGCGTGCAATCACCCCCTCGATGGGGGCGCGCACCACCACCGGTTGCGCTGGGACCACTTCGCCGGAAGCCAGCACCGTGATGCGCACAGGGGCAAATAAAAACAGCAGGACGGCGCCGACCACCCAGCTGACTTTGCGGCGGTACCACACCCGGTCTGAATCTTTGAAATTCAGCCACTGTCGCCATTGACGCCAGGATCGGTTGCCTATCGGAGCGGTTCGGGCACGCCAGGCGTGCAACCAAATCTGGCCCCACTCCTGCAGCAGTGCCAATTCACCATCGGTCCATGCCTCGTCACGGGCCATCAGCAGCGCACCGGCAGGGCTTGCGGCATTATTTCCGGCTAAGGACACGATCAGCCCATGGGCGGGCAACCAATCGGCCCAAGTGTTGCGCACCTCTTCGGGCAAATCGGCCATGGCCACCCGGCTGGGCAGCCCATCGCCAACCGGCTGGTGCTTGAACAAAGTTTTGAGCCAATCGACATAGGGCGCGTTGTGGTCGGGTTGCACCACGCCCGACAAGGCTTGCACGCCGCTGTCAGACCACCAAAGGGCGGCTTGCCTGTAGGGCATCAGGCTGTGCGTGCCATTGACCAGCATGAAGGCCAACTCGTCGGTCGTGGCGGCCATGCGCGCGCGCCTGCCCATTTCGAGCAAGCTGAGCAGGGCCTGCGGCGCGGTAGTTTGAGTTTTAGCCATGGCGAAGAATTGCTCCCAGTTGTTGGAGTGGTGCGGCCAGGGTCACGCTGGTGGATGAGCGCAGTTTTTCGCTGAAGCTCATGCGGCCGTTGCTTGGGGTCTGATTTTTTCCGATGTCCAAACGGAAAACGGTCGATGCCGTTTCGCCATCTTGGTCCACGGCAGTCAGGCGCAGCACCAGTTGTTCAGGCGTATCCGCTGGCGGTTGCACCAGCAGTTGTCCTGTTTTGCCGTTGAAACGCGCCCAGGCAGGCAAAGCCTTTCCGTCGTCCAGGGTCAGCGCGAGGCGCACTTCGGCGTCGGCGCTGACATGCCCAAAGGCATCGGGGGCGATCAGTATCAACGATGTCTCGCCAGCCGGTACCAGCTGGTCTGCTTGGCCACGCAACACCGCCAAGCGCCCATCGCCCACGCGTGTGACCACAACCTGGAAGCCGTCCCCCCGTGTCTTGGGGCCGTCTGCTGCGAGCCACTCGGTCGACTGTGGTGTTGGCCCCCAGTCCTCACCTGCGTTCATCCAGTTTTGTGTCGTGGATGCGCCGTCGTTCCACGAGCGCTTGCCGCTCTGGTTGTGAAGCCACTCGGTGCTCGGACTCAGCAGCGAAGGCACAGGCTTGGGCAACTCGCCTTTGAGTGAAGTCCACAGCGAATCAGGACGGTCCAGGCTGCGGGCGTCGAAGCCGAAGGCGCTGAAGTCGATTTCTTGCAGTGGAAGATAGTCAAAAGGATTGGGCTTTGAATAGCCGCTTTGTGGATTGCCGTCGCCATTGACGGTTGTAGATTGAAGGTTAAATTTTATGGAGTCACGGTTAAAGGTATTGTCAGCAGCATCAGAAATCAAAATGTTAAGTTGGTATTCGCCGGTTGCCGAGTCTGAGACGTCATAGGCAAAAATAGTCCATGATTTACCGTCGGTGGTTGAAAAATCCAGTGTTGCCAGTTTCCCGCTTTCATCAGACAGAACAACGGTGAACTTTGAGGCTGAGCTCAACGGTAATTCAATCGGTTCAATGATTCTGTTTAGGGCTGTGATTTCCAGTTGTACAACATCCCCGTCGTCAATGATGTCGATCGTGAACGATGTTGTGTTTTCAGGTTGGGGTGTTTCTATCCAAGTGGCTGATGAGACTTCCCGATCCAGATTGAACGAACCGCTGTTTGTTGCTTTGGCGCCGTAGATGTTGGTTACTTCCAGGCTCACCTGAACGGTTCCATCTGCGAGTTGGCTCCAGTCTAGCCCTTGGTAGGACCAGTTGCCCTGTGCATCCGTCGTGGTTGTGACCATGATGCTGTGCTGCGCGCTGTCTGTGAATTTGAGTGAGACAGTTTGGCCCGCACTCACGACCGAGGTGGTACCGCGGATCACGGCCGTGGTTACTTCCTGTGCGTTGATCACTTGGTCAACCGTGAAGCTGCTGTTGAGATCAAGTTCGATCGTGGGCAGTGCTGTACTCATCGCCACAAAACCCGGGTCTACGATCACGCCATCGGCCACTCCGTCGTCGTCACCGCGTCCGCCATCGCGGATGAACAGGCTGACGGTGTCGGTCAGGCCGTTGCCGTTGCTGTCACTGAAGACCGCGCCGGTGCCCGATACTGAATCCCAGGTGAAGGCCCAGACGGTTTGTGTCGCTGCACTGACCTTGAAGTAGGTGTTGTATTGGCCTTCGGCCAAGCGCAAATCGATGCGCTGGATCTGCCCAACGGTTTGGTTGATCACTTGGGCGGCCAGCAAATCGACTTGGCTTTCATCGACCAGACCTGTGCGGATGATTTGCGGGTAAAGGCGGAATTCCAGCACATCGGTCGCGTTGGTCACAGTTTTTGTGCCGCCCAGCGAAGCGCTGATCAATTCACTGGTGGTGGCTGCCCGGTTATTGATGCCGTCGATCTGGATTTCGACCTTGAGGTAGCCACCCTGGTTGTAACCCGGATCGTCCAGCAGCTTGCTGAAAGTCGGCGCCTGAACGGTGGCATCGATGGCCACGTTCTGGCCAGCCGTCATCTGCAGGGTGGCCACATCGCGCTGGTCGGCATCGTCGATGCCGTCTTTGTTCAGATCGAGGAAGACTTTCTCGTCGGTGAAGATGATCCCGTCGCCGTCCAGTTCTTGCAAGTCGAGCTGGTTTTGTGGCGACACGATCCGGATGGCGGCAGACGGGCTGGCCAAGGAAACGTTGCCCGCTCGGTCTTCGTAGCGGTATTGAACATCCCAGTTGCCCTCGGGCAGCGAGGCCAGCGCCATGATGGTGTTGGTGGCCGCGTGGTACAGGCTTGGGATGACCCGGCCGTCGACCATCAGCGCCACGCGCGCCGCAATGGGAGGCGGTTCCACTGTGAGGCTGATCATGCCGCTGGGCGATGGGTTAGGCCCCATCAGCACAGGGGGCGTTGTGGGTGCAGGCGGGGCGGAAGTGATCAGCTCGTAAGCCTGTTCCAGGCGTTCACTGAACAGGTTGCCGTTGCGCGCAATTTGCAGCTGAATGGTCTTGCCTGCACCTGTTTCCAGTTGTGCATTGGCCCAATACAGCGTGGTGCCTTGCACCATGCCCGTCAGGTCAACCCAGCCGGTGCTGCCCGCTGCAGAAACCACACCGTCCAGACGCCCATAAAGGCGATCGCTGCTGCCCAGTGGTGCGCTCAGGCTGGCATTGAGCGTTTGCAGGGCTTGGCTGGTGATGAAGTCGTTGGCCAGCATGCCCGTGTCGCTTGACAACTGAAGTCCCGAGACGCCCGGCATCCGGTTCATGACAGCGTAGATCAAGGCCTGCAGTTCGCTGGCTTGGGTGACGGCGCTGCCATTGTCGGCCGTGGCGGCGATGCTGGCTTTCAGCGCGTCCAGCTCGCTGGCGCCCATGCCCGCTGTGTTCAGCCCTAAAGCCTGCAGATCGGCCAGGCTCAGGGCTTGGGTGTTGCCCGCTGCGGCAGCCATGACCCGTTGCGCTGCGGCTGCCAAGGCCTCGATCTTGGCGACTGTGTCGACTTTGTCAGTGCCGAGGTTGCCGATGCTGCTGTTGAGCAGTTGCAAGCCTTCAGGCGACGGGCTGGCGGCGGCGGTCGCGCCAATCGTGCTGTAAGTGGCCGCTGTCGGGTCTTGGCCCGGTGTCAGGTCGGCCAAGGCACCGTTGGCTTCGGCCAGGATCAGGTTGTAGGCGTTGACGATGGCCTGAACTTCCGCGCGACTGTCCGCTTGTGCGCCGGTGACAGCGGCAGAGGCCAGTGCGCTTTGCACAGCCGTCAGGTTTTGGCTGGTGACACCCGTGATGCCTGCAAAGCTGAAGTCTGCTGATGAGGGCACGGTGCCGGTGTTGTTTTGGGCGTACTGGGTGATGACGCTCAAAGCATTTTGCTCGGCAGCGGTTTGCAGCAAGGTGCGCAGTTCGGCCAAGGAGTCCGCTTGTGTGGCTGTGATGCCAGCGCTTTGCAATAAGGCCGTGAAGAAGGGCAGTTGGCTGCTGGTCACACCGGTGATGCCCAGACCCTGCATGTCTTGAATCGTCAGGCTGGATGCCGGGGTTTGGTTATCCGCCAAGGCCATGATCTTGCCGACCGTGTTGGCCAAGGCTTCGATTTCCGAAACCGAGTCCACCGCATAAAACGGCAAGTCACCGACCACGTCGTTCAAAAGCGCCAGGCCCAGTGGGTCCAAAGATCCTGCGAGGGTGGCTCCGATGTTCAGGTAGTCCTGTGCTGTCGGGTCTTGGGCTGGCGTGGCATCGGCGGTGAGGCCGTTGGCTTCGGCCAGGATGGTGCGGAACGAGTCGACCATTGTCTGAGCTTTGACCACGGTGTCCACGGAGGTGCCCGTGATTGCCGCAGAAGCCAGTGCGCTGTTGACCGCGAAGATGTTGAGACTGTCCACACTTGCAATGCCTGCACGGGCGTAGTCCGCAACGGTGGGTGCCGTGCCGCTGTTGGCTTGGGCGTATTGCGAAATCACGCCGAGCAGGCGGGCATTGACGCTGTCCACCAGGGCTTGCAGTTGGGCTTGGGTACGGGCACCCGAGCCGTCATCGTTTGTGGCTTGCAGCGCAGCCAGCACAACCGCCAGATTGTCGGCATGCACGCCGGTGATGCCCAGTGTGGCGAAGTGGGAGGCTGTGGCCTGCGGGCTGGCGTTGGCGGCCGTGTTCATGACGGCGTTCACGGCCAAGGCCAAGGCTTCGATCTCGGCAACGCTGTCGACTTGCGCGGCGCTCGATTGGCCGATCACGTTGTTCAGCAGGCTCTGGGCGGAGCCGTTGTCGGCCATGGCCGCGGCTGTGGTGGCCCCGATGGCTGCATAAGTGCTGGCCGTGGGGTTGGCGTTGGGTGTCGCATCGGCATTGCTGCCGTTGGCTTCAGCCAGGATCAGGCTGTAAGCGTTGACCAGGGCTTGAACGCTGGCGGCGGTGCCCAGCTGTGCACCAGTGATGGCTGGGGTCGCCAGGGCGCTCTGGATGGCCGACAGGTTGCTCACGGTCATGCCCGTGACGCCTGCGGTGGCAAAGTCTGCCACGGTGGGTGGATTGCTGCCTGCGGCGGTGCTGCTGTCGCCTGCGTAAGCCTGAATCAGCGCGATGGCGGCTTGTTGGCGCTGCTGCGCCAGCAGGATTTGTGCATGGTCTTGTTGCGCCTGCGTCACCAGGGCTTGCAATTTGGCCAGGGTGTCGACGCCTGTGGCGTCGTTGGCCGATGCCGCTACCAAAGCCAAGAACACCGGCAGGTTGTCCGCATTCAGGCCGGTGACGCCCAAGGCGGCCAGCGAGGCCAGGTCGATGGCTGGCAGCGGTGTGGGCGCGGTCGTCAGTGCGGCCAATGTCTGCAGCTGGACCACGGTGGCGGCCAAAGCCTCGATCTTGGCCACGGTATTGATATCGCTGGCGTTCCGGTTGCCGATGGCATCGTTCAGCAGGGCCAGGCCCGAGGCGCTCAAGCCCGCTGCGGTGGTGGCGCCGATG
>JBIKSF010000008.1:0-35703 GCA_044348785.1 Limnohabitans sp. | reverse complement strand
CCCGCATGCAGGAGACCGCGGGCGTGTTCGCCTGAAGCGAACCAAGAACCCAAGCAAGGCAGGAGGGCGGCACGGGTCGGGCGATGTGGCAAAGCGAAGCGCCTCTGAGCCCGAAACGCGCCGCCATCCCGCCTTGCGGCTCAACACCAGAACCTTCTGACCCCACAACAAGGCCCCGCAAGGGGTCTTGTTTCATGCTCACTCCGCCTCACGCACCCGCACAAAAGACGCAAAACGCGGCAAGCCAGAGGGTGTGCGCTCGCGGTAGCGGTAAGTAACCCACGTCCCCACCGGCGGTGGGTCGCGGCGCAACGCATCACTCAGACCCGAACCCAAGGCAAAACGCTGGCCCGAAGGCATCTGCACCAGCAAAGCCCCGGTCATGCCCACCAAGCGCTCCTTGCCCGTCTGGTGGCCCACCACCAAACCTTCCTCGTCCAGTTCAGGCTTGAGCTTGAACAGCGCATCGGTACGACCTGCTTGCCACAGGGCATCGGAACGGTGCAGCATCAAGCCCTCGCCACCTTGGCGCACCGTGTTCAGCAAAAGCGCATGCAATGCGCGAGCGTCTTTCACTTCGCGCTGCGCCACCGGCAACAGCCAGGGCTGCTGCGCCTGGGCCAGCGTGGATTGCACCAAAGCCACACGCTGCGCAAAAGGGGCCGCATGGCCAGGCACGTCGAACACCAGGTACTTCACCGCCCGCCAAGCCTCGTCGTCGGGCTCAGCCTGGCGCACCACACCCGAGAGCCGGTCAAACGCCCCGCGCCCCATCCACAACTCGCCGTCGAGCGCGACCTGGGGCAGTCCTGACAAGAACCACCGGGGTGCGGCAATCACCCGGCCACTGCGAAAGCGCAAGACCTGACCATCCCAAACCGCCCTCACACCGTCGAATTTTTCACTCACCCAAAAACCTTGTGGCGAACGCCCTGGGGGCCAGGGCATGGCCAGTTGAACGCCACTCGGCTCCCCAGACGTAACCGGCCCCAAGGCCTGAGCCCAAACGCTGGGCACCAGCCAAGGCGACACAAGCAGGGCCGACAAGCTTGCGCGTCGGCTCGGGTTGAGGGTGAATTGCAAAGGCTGGCGCATGCTGGGTCTCCCTGAGGACCCAACGCCCTGAGAGTGCCTTAGCAGCACAGAGGTATTGGGTCTTTTGTTTTCAAGAAGTGATGATGCGGCGCTTTCCTTGTCTGCGCAAGCCGCCCCGCTCAGGCCATCAAACGCGAGCTCTTGGGCACATGCGCCATCAAGAATGCCATCTGGTCGCTCAGGATGCGGCGGTTGCGCAAGATGAAGTCTTCCCACAAGCTGGGCACATAGGGTGCATACAGCAGAGGCATCTTGGCCTGCTCGGGGGTACGACTGCTTTTGCGGTGGTTGCAGGAGCGGCAAGCCGTGACCACGTTCATCCAGTGGTCAGGACCGTTTTGGCTGACAGGGACGATGTGCTCACGGGTCAGCACCGACTCATGAAAGTGCCCGCCGCAATACGCGCAGATGAATTTTATGTAGATTTCAACTGTTCATTTTTATGGTTTTATCATTGACGGATACGAGGTTTTTCTTTTACGATGGTGTTTTTAAACACTATCGGTAACTCGGCGCAGTAGATTTCCCAATCATTTTCTCGATGCAGGTGAATATGCGACACGATGTTTTGCGTTTGGACACTTACGGTCATCCTCAAGAGTGGATAACTGTGGAAGAAGCTTGCACCTACTATGCTCGTGACTCTATCGCCTGGACAATAGGCGACACCTTCATATCAATGCGAGGCGGTACGAACGCGATTACGGGGAAACTGTCCCAGATTGATATCCACCCCATTCTGGCTACTCGTGGCGTTTCAAAGGTCAGTATGTTTGACTGCATACCCACACTAACAAACAAGAAGCTTTTTCTGAGGGACCGCCATATGTGCCTCCAGAATTCCCCGTGAATTTCCAGATATTTTTTGACTTTGAAGCTTCCACAATACCCGAATTTAATGTCCATCTTGCGGGAACACCAAATTCATCGTTGTAAGTTGAGAAAATTTTGCGAACAGATTTTTTTTCACCAAGTGAGCGTATTTCTAAAATCAGCCACGCATCAGGGTAGTTGTCATTGATCATCCAATTATTTTATAAACTTTTAAATTTTCAAGAAAGAGGGCAAGACTACTTTCTATTATTTTTTTCTTGACATCTCGTATGACAGAGTTCATGAATTGTTTTACTTCATTACACTTCAAAAATTGGTAGCGGTAGTTGCCAGCCTAACAGGCTAGAGCAAAAGACTTTGCTGTTTCCAAATGGCTGAGCCAATGGATCGAGCGCCCTCAAGCTGTGTTGGGCGGCCAGAAGCCAGTTGATGTCATCGGCACACCGACTGGACTCGACAGGGTTGCCAGGACCCTGGGTGCCATCGAGAGTGGGGCCTGCCAGTGAGCCTCCGACGGCAAAAACGATCACACAAATAGCTCGACCGAAATCTCCCACTGCGGGCACCGAGGAAATCCCTGAGCCAGCGTATCCAAATACAACCGATTGACCCCCTTGAGCGTGACATGGACATCAAGACCGCATTGGGCGATCAATCGATGCTCAACCTCAAGGAAGATGCGCCCCAAAACAGCGTTACCCAGTTCGGTCTGAGCTGACAGGTGCCCGTTTTTTAATGAGTCGAGGACATCGGACTCCACCAAAACAGCGCCAAAAGGCGAGTTCAGCTGCGATGTGATGAGGCCGGCTGCAGTCATGCGCGAGATCCAAACTCGTTAAGACCCTGAAAATCTTGCCAGCTGTGCATGGTAGCCCGCCTGGTCCAACCCGAAATTAGTCCAGGGACGCCATCGCTCTCCGCCCACACAAACGCATGTTGCTCGTAATGCCTGGCCAGTGACTTGGCGGCTTCTAGGTCCAGGCCCAACACCAACAGGCTGTCCTCGCCAGGCCATTTGTTGCTGGGGTGTTTGCCGATGCCATCGATGCAGATTAATCCGCGCATTTTGAGGTCGGCTTTGAGCTCGTCCTGGCGGGCTTTGTTTTCTTTAGCGGGTAGGTTTTGACTGAACGGATTCCAGGCAGTAATGAAGGCCGCGCTCAAGGCGTTGTGCTCTGCCATGAGCGCTTCCAGTTCCGGGCATGGCTGGCCGATGTGCATCACGAACGGGGCTTCGTGATGCACGATGTAATGGGTTTCCGCGAAGGCCTGGGCCAGTTCACTTGGAATCCTCTCGCTCATGACGCCATCCTTTCAACAAAATTTTTACAACACCGTGGCCACCAGCCAGATCGAGCGTCCCGCTTTCGAAGGCTTGCCGTCCGACTCCCAAATGAATTTTTGGCATAGGTGAACAAATCCCCCCCCAAGGACTAGATTTTTCGCTCAGTCGCATGTCTTTCACAAAGCGCTTTGTGCCAGCGGTCCCTAAGAATTTCACCTGGAGAACCGCAAATTTCACAAGTGCACCGGCTCATGGCTTCGGCGAATTCCAGTGCAATAAATTGCTCCGCCGTCGGCGTTCTAGCAAGGTAAAAATTGAGGCTTCCAAACTTTTCTTTGACCTGCACGGCACGAGGGACCTCTTCCTGCGCAACCAAGGCAGCCAGACGCGAACGCTCGACGTCAACAGCAGTGACCAGATCTCCTTTTCCCACATTGAGCTCACGCCATCGCATGTGCCTGTACTCGGCATCAGCAATCCTCACGGGGCGATACAAAGACTCGCAAAGCGCGTCAATGATGTTGTACCAGCCGTCGCCGACGGCCAGGCCAAAGTGCATCAACGACTGCTTGGGACCAAGCGTTCGTCCCTCAAAAATTGCAGGATACTTTGCAAAGAGTTTTTTTTCGAGATCAGGTTTCATTTCACTGCCTCAGCCTCAACGGTGCAGCGAATCCATTCCGCAAAACTCTGAGCATCCAATTCGTGACTGGCCAACTTGCAAAACTTTTCAATGGCCTCCGCGACATCAGGCTGAAAAACGATGTCGTTCTTACCAAGGAAGCGAATGCATGAAAGAAACGCCGTGCGCTTGTTGCCATCAACAAATGCACGCTTTTGAGCAATCCCATCCGCAAGAGTTGCTGCCAGCGAGAAAAGATCCACGTCCTGTTCATCAACACATTTTTTCATCGGCGCGTGCAGCGCAGACTCAAGCAAAGCCAGATCTCGCAGACCAGGCGTGCCGCCAAGCAGCTTGATCGAGCCATCATGCAGGGCCACCGCCTCGATAACCGAAACAAATCGAATGCTGATTTCGCGCCCAAGCAAAAGCTCTGTGAGATCGTTACGAGACATGGTGACAACATTTGACCACAGTCACCACTTCTAGTCCCCCAAACTCCGCAGAGGCAAGGCTGGAACATTATCCAAAGTCACTAGGTCAAGGCGATAGTGCCAATTTCCGTATTACACAAACGACAGAGGTGGCAGACCTTATGAGAGATGTGCGGACCAATACTTGAAGCTCAGCTGGGCTATCTGACCTTGGCAAAAAGTTTGTCAAGAGAAACGCCAATTTATTTCCCTGCCCCCAAATCCGGTAGTCTGGCTCAAGTAATTTGCTAAGTACTTGGTATTGACATTACATCTCAGCAGTTGTGAAAACGCAGCACAGACTTCTTTCAATCACGGCCGCTTTACGGGCTGTGCGGAACGTCACTGTCGTTGCTCTTATGCATCACAGAAGATGCTTTGCATAAAAATCAGATCAATGATGTGTTCAGGTTAGGAAGTAATTTTCGAAAAACCTACCTCAGATGAACCAAAATATGGCCAAGGGTAAACACTGATCGCTGTTACTTTTATCAATGTTTAATAGCCACAGCAACATTGATCGAGGAGCTGATGATCGAATCACTGGCTCAAAGATGTATCAATTTCTGGCAAGCGGCTTTAAACACCTAGCCTCATTTTTCCAACAAACTCCAACTTAAAAATGCTTCAAAAACTCTTTTTACTGCGAGAAAACAGCACAACTGTACAAACAGAGATAGTTGCAGGGCTGACGACATTCCTTGCAATGGTGTACATCGTTTTCGTCAACCCCAACATCCTGAGTACCACCGGCATGGATAAGGGGGCTGTGATTGTTGCTACATGTTTGGCTGCAGCATTTGGCTGTTTTGTGATGGCCTTCTGGGCTAATTGGCCAGTTGGCATGGCCCCCGGCATGGGGCTCAACGCATTTTTCGCATTCACAGTCGTCCAAGGAATGGGTTGGACTTGGCAAGCGGCCTTAGGAGCCGTTTTCATCTCTGGCTGTATTTTCGTTTTACTGACGGTTACAGGTGTTCGAAGGTGGATTGTCGATGCAATCCCTGAGTCATTACAGGTGGCAATCCCTGCAGGTATCGGTTTATTCCTCGGACTCATTGCACTCAAGAGTGCTGGAGTGGTCGTCAAAAGTGATGCAACATTTGTGATGATGGGCAATCTTCACGACAAATCAGTGGTGTTTGCCGTGATTGGGTTTTTCACCATCGTTTCATTGGACCACTTCAAGGTACGGGGTTCGATTTTGATAGGGATTTTGACGGTAACTGTTTTGGGCCTGTGCTTTGATGCAAACGTGCAGATGCCAAAAAATCTGGTGTCATTGCCTCCAAGCATTGCTCCCATATTCATGCAACTAGATGTAGCACAGGCGTGGAGTAAGGGGATTTTTAATGTTGTCCTCGTGTTTGTCTTGGTCGAAGTGTTTGATGCAACAGGCGTACTCTCCGGCGTCGCGAGACGTGCGGGTCTTCTCAATAGACCCGATGGCATCAATAAAGCTTTGAGTGCAGACAGCGTCGCTATTTTAGGAGGATCAGTGCTAGGGACCAGTAGCACGACAGCATACATAGAAAGTCTTGCAGGCATACAAGCTGGTGGCCGAACAGGGTTGACAGCATTAACCATAGGTATTTTATTTTTGGCTGCGCTTTTCTTTGCGCCGTTGATAACAATCGTTCCCATGTATGCAACGGCGCCTGCGTTGGTATATGTGGCCGCACTGATGCTATCGGAGTTATCTCATGTGAAATGGGATAAGCTGACAGAGGCGGTTCCTGCAGCGTTGACAGTATTTGCAATGCCCTTCACTTTCTCTATTGCAAATGGTCTTGCGTTTGGATTTATTTCTTATACGACGTTGAAGTTGCTCACAGGGCAGTGGAGAGATGTTCATCCTGCGGCATGGGTGATCGCAATCCTATTTACAGCACGATTCATATTCCTAGATGGACATTGAAGCTAGAAAAATGGCAATGAGACTTGGTAAAGCTCATCCCAGCTGACAAGTTGAAATCTGTAACGGTGGCTCTTAACTGATTTGATCGGCTTAGTATGTTGGCAGTTGTTGTAGATATCAATCTGCCAGCAGACCCAGTGCATTGATTTTTGCTTGAGCCCCAACAGTTAGGAGCGTCTAAGGATGAGGCCTTGTCAGCCGAGATTTTGAGAAGGGGACAGTTGGTGAGCACTGATCTTCACCTGTTCACGCAACCATTTGCCAGCGGCTGAACCGTGGCTACGTTCGTGCCAAAGTTGGTAGTAAACCATCTTTGGAAATGGTACCGGACAGGGCAACAAGATCAAATCGCCGTGAGATTCCGGGTCTTGCAAAAATCGCTGGCAGTATTGGCGCCCCGTGGTCAGCACTAGCAGACTCGTCGACACCATGCGCGGCATTAAGCCGAAGTAGGCGCATCGCGCCGTGATGCGTCGCGACAAATTCAATCTGTCGAGATGTTCATCAATTGCTCCTCGCCAGCCATGGTAAGCGGGTGTCGGTGCAATGTGCTCAGAGGCCAGCCAAGACTCCTGCGTCCAACCTCGCCGCACCGCAGGGTGCTTGCTGCTAACCAGACACATCACATCGTCTTCAAATAACTGAGCACGGTGCAGTTCTTCGCTAGGGTGCGCCCAGTTACCTACCACCACATCGATCAGGCCCTGGCCTAGATCGGCCGCATATTCAGCTTGGGCGGACAGTGCATGCACCTCGACATGGCAGTCTGGTGCCTGCGACTTGATGCGTGCCATCACGGTGGGCAAGAACAAGGGATCCAGCGTATCGCTGGCAGCAATTCGAAATGTCTCACAAGCATTGGCCGGCTCAAACGTCCGTGTTGGCGCAAAGAGGCTTTCGGCTGAATGCAGGATTCGTGTAATGGGCTCCATCATCTGCAAACCTACATCGGTGGGCACCATGCCGCCTCCCACTCGCACCAAGATCGGGTCTCCAGTCAGCTCACGCAGACGCTTGAGCGCCAAAGATATGGCTGGTTGCTGCTGCCCCAGACGCATGGCGGCTTTGGAGACACTGCGTTCAGTCAACAAAGTGTGAAGTGTTCGGATTAACTGCATGTCAATCCTGTCGAGAAAATGCGGTTGCTTCATATTCATTTCCGGATAAGCGTTATAGCAACCCAGCTATGTTCGAGCGCTTTCGTTGCCATAGGATAAAGATGTTAATAAATTCACAACAGCAATGTCAAAAACGCACGCATCCGCCTTGAATTTTGTGTCACTGCAGCCAAGCCCTTTGCGATTTTGGCATCGCGGAGAGGTAAAAAGTTTGGGCAACGTTCCACCAGACCGAACATTGCTTGACTTGTTACGCGAAGACCTGCGTATGACGGCCACTAAGGAAGGATGCGGCACGGGGGACTGTGGCGCCTGCACTGTAGTTGTGGCTGAGCCTATAGATGGTCGTCTACAGTTTCAAGCCATCAACAGTTGCATCCGTCCTGCGCACGCTCTTGATGGCAAGGCTCTATGGACGGCCGCTGATTTGGCGCAAAGTGATGGCGCGCTACACCCTGCGCAGCAAGCCATGCTGGAGTGTCACGGCTCTCAATGTGGATTTTGCACTCCCGGCTTTGTGATGAGCCTTTTCGCGCTCTACCAACGCACTGTAGCGCAGGGGCAGCGTGTAGATCCCCACTCCATCCACCAGGCATTGTCAGGAAACCTGTGTCGATGCACCGGATACCGCCCCATCGTGCAAGCAGCTTCTCAGATGCAAGACCAACCCGTTCACGAGTTGAATGGATCGCAGATAGTTGCCGTATTGAAAAAGCTCAAGAGTTCAACGAACAGTCAAATGAACTACCAGCATCCTGCAACACTTAACGCTTTACTGCAGGCACGTTTCCGAAACCCCCAGGCTCAATTGATTGCCGGTGCAACAGACGTAGGACTGTGTCTGACCAAAGGCGTTCGACGACTTGAGCAAGTTATAGATCTGACAGGTGTGACTGAGTTGCGCAAAGTCGAACATTACCCTCACTATCTTGCGATCGGCGCAGCGGTGAACCTGCAAGATGCATTTGAAGCGCTTGCGTCGGAACGCCCTGCTATTGGGCCTTTTGGTGAGCGCTTCGCGGGTTGGCCCATACGTCAGTCGGGCACATTGGGTGGCAACGTGGCCAATGGATCGCCGATTGGCGACAGCATGCCATTGCTCATTGCATTAGGGGCACAAGTGGTTTTGATGGCTTGGCGTAATGGTCAGGCTTCTCATCGTCATGTTCCGCTTGATAAGTATTACACCGGATATCGTCAAACTCTTCTAGCACCGGATGAGGTGTTGGCTTGGATTGTGGTGCCCAAACCAACACCAAATGAATGGTTGGGGGTTTATAAAATTTCCAAACGACAAGAGGATGACATTTCAGCGGTGTGTCTGGCTGTCCAGATGCACATCGCCGATGGACGCATCACCTCAGTGCGCATAGGCGCAGGGGGTGTGGCTGCCACACCAGTGCGGGCCGTGATGACCGAGGCCAGTCTACTGGGGCGAGTTTGGAGCAAAGTCACCTTAGAGAAAGCACAAAAAGCCATTCAAAAAGAGTTCTCGCCGTTAAGTGATTTGCGTGCCAGCGCCGACTACCGCCGTCAAGTACTTGGCCAACTGCTGCACCGCGCGTGGCTGGAAAGCAATGGGTGCAGCGGAGTCCGACTGGAGGAGTTGGCATGAACCATACTTCTCACAAAGCGGACATAACACGTCCGCGTTTTCACGAAAGCGCAACTGCACAAGTGCAGGGTCGGGCCAGCTATATCGATGACTTGCCTCTTCTCGAGGGCACACTTCACGCGGCTCCAATGATGAGTCCGGTAGCCAATGCGCAGCTGATAGATCTGGATTTGAGCGCCGTGAGCGTCGCCCCCGGTGTGATTGGGGTGGTCACCGCGCAGGACATACCCGGTGATCCATTCTTAGCTACTTTTGTGCACGACGAGTCTATTTTCGCCGGGCCACAACTCATGCATGTAGGTCAGGTGATAGGGCTTGTGGTGGGCCAAAGCCACACGCAAGCGAGGCAGGCAGCGCGCCTGCCTCGCTTGCAAACTCAGAACAACACGCCACTGCTGCACGCCCGTGAGGCACTAGAAGCGGGTAGCTTTGTCCTTCCACGAGTTAATGTGCAACGAGGTCATGCCGCGTCCGCCTTGAGCGCCGCGCTACACCAATTGCATGGAACGCTAGAAATTGGCGGACAAGAGCACTTTTATTTGGAAAGTCAGATCGCCTACGCGATTCCACAAGACAACGGGCACTGGCTGATTCACAGCGGGACTCAGCACCCGGGCGAAGTACAGCACTGGGTGGCTCATGCGTTGCACATACCATTGTCGCAGGTGCGCGTGGTCTGTCGCCGCATGGGCGGCGGATTTGGCGGCAAGGAAACTCAGGCTGGTCACCTGGCAGTCTGGGCTGCACTTGCTGCACAGAAGTTCGGGCGGCCAGTCAAGATGCGCTTGGACCGGTGCGATGACATCCTCATCACCGGCAAACGTCATCCCTTCAGCCATGATTGGCACGTGGGCTTTGATGCGCAAGGTCGTGTTCAGGGCCTCGATTCGGTACAACTGGCCCATTGCGGTCACAGCGCCGACTTGAGCGGGCCAGTGGCCGATCGGGCGATTTTTCACACAGACAACGCCTATTACCTCAGCGACCTGTGCGTGACCTCATATCGCTGCAAGACCCATACTCAAAGTCATACTGCGTTCCGTGGTTTTGGCGGTCCGCAAGGCGTACTCCTGATTGAAACCGTCATGGGCGACATCGCTCGTCACTTGGGAATTGACGCACTGGATGTGCGTTTGACTAATTTGTACGGAGTGGGTGAACGTGACACCACTCCATACGGCATGAAGGTCGAAGACAACATTCTTCGTCCGCTCATGATGCAACTTGCCGAGCAATGCGACTACCGCTCGCGCAGGCAAGCTATTCAGGACTGGAACCAGGCCAACAGCGTGCTCAAAAAAGGCCTTGCGCTGACGCCAGTCAAATTTGGCATCAGTTTTACCGCTACACAATTCAACCAAGCTGGAGCTGTGGTCTCGGTCTACACCGACGGTAGCGTTCGTGTGAATCATGGGGGCACCGAAATGGGCCAAGGCCTGCATACCAAGGTCTGTGGACTGGTTGCGAGCGTCTTTGGCCTGCCTGCCACACAAATACAACCCAGTGCCAGTGACACGGACCAAGTCGCAAACGCCAGTGCCACAGCTGCATCAAGCGGCACCGACCTGAACGGCCGTGCAGCCGTAAATGCTGCGATGCAGGTGCGTCAAAACATCGCCGAATGCATCTCACAGGCTGATGGTTGCAAGCCCGAATGCGTGCGCTTTGAAGGGGGTCAGATCATCACGCCAGTTGGCCAACGCAGCTTCACCGAGGCCGTGCAATATGCCTACGGGCAGCGGGTACAACTATGGAGCGATGGTTTTTACGCCACGCCTAAGATCCACTACGACCGAACAAGCTTAAGTGGGCGGCCATTCTATTATTTTGCATACGGCGCGGCGTGCAGCGAAGTGGCCATTGACACTCTGACAGGTGAATACCGTCTGTTACGAACCGACATTCTCCATGACGTCGGGCATTCGCTGCATCCCGAGATTGACATTGGGCAAATAGAAGGCGGTTTCGCACAAGGTCTGGGTTGGCTCACTACCGAAGAGCTGATCTGGAACGCCAAGGGCGAACTGCTTACCAAGGGTGCGAGCACCTACAAAATTCCGACTGCTGCCGACATGCCCGCGCAATTCAACATCGACCTGTGGCACGAAGCCAATCGCGAAGAAAACGTTGGCGGCAGCAAAGCTGTCGGCGAACCCCCTTTCATGCTGGCCATCAGCGTGATCGAGGCCCTGCGCGATGCCATTGGCGCATCTCGCCCCGGCAACACACCTATCCGTCTAAACACACCTGCCACACCGGAGCGCGTATTGAGCGCTGTGATTGAACGATGAACACCACTGGTTTTTTTGCTAACTTGCGCGGATGGCGCGCTGGCATGCTTTGGTATCCTAACCCGGGAGAACCTATAGCCCGACACGAAACCGACGGCCTGCTGGTCACCTGCCGTGAAGCAGATGGCGTTGTGCGCATCCAGGCGATAGGCGCTTACCGCGACCTTGCGCCGCAGTACCCCGATTTGCCCGTCACCCACTGGCCGGGTCTGTGCATCGCGCCCGGCTTTGTCGATCTGCACATCCACTACCCGCAAACAGATGTGATCGGCTCGCCCGCCGACGGCCTGCTGCCCTGGCTGGAGCACTACACCTTTCCACACGAGAAACAGTTTGCCGACCCGGCTTACGCGCAAGAGGTCACGGGGTTTTTTCTGGACGAGTTGATGCGCCACGGCGTGACCACCGCCCTGTGCTTTGCCACCGCTCACCCTGAATCGGTCGATGCCTTCATGGCCGAGGCGCAAAAACGCCAGCTGCGCATGGTCACCGGCAAGGTGCTGCAAGACCGCCACAGCCCCGACGGCCTGCGCGACACAGACACGCAACTCAGCCTGCGCCAGACCGAAGACCTGATCCGCCGCTGGCACGGTGTTGACCGCCTGGGCTACGCCATCACGCCGCGCTTTGCCCCCACCAGCACACCGGCCCAGCTGCACGGCGCGGGCGAGATCGCTCAGCAATTCCACGATGTGTGGATTCAGTCGCACGTGGCCGAAAACCTCGATGAAATCCGCTGGGTGCACGAACTGTTTCCTGATGCACGCAGCTACCTCGATGTGTACGACCGCGCAGGTCTCTTGCGCCAGCGCTCGGTTTACGCCCACTGCATCTACCTCGACGATGCCGACCGCAGCCGCATGGCCGAAGTCGGTGCAACGGCTGCCGTCAGCCCCACCAGCAACTTGTTTTTGAGCAGCGGCTTTTTTGACTACACCGCGTCAGACGCTGCAGGCCTGCGCTACGGCTTGGCCAGCGACGTGGGCGGCGGCACCAGTTTCAGCCCTTTTCACACCATGCACGCGGCCTACACGGTGGCGAGGCAAAGTGTGGGTCGCCCCGGCATCAGCCTTGCGCCCGAGCACCTTTGGTGGCAACACACTGCGGGTGCGGCCGATGCGCTCGACCTGCGCGGCAAAGTGGGCAACCTGCTGCCCGGCTGCGAAGCCGACTTTGTGGTGATCAACCCGAAAGCAACGCCCCTGCTGGCTAGGCGCACTGCTCAAACCGAAACCCTGGCCGAATGGCTGTTTGCCCTGATCGTGCTTGGCGATGAACGGCTGATTGCACACACGGTGATTCAAGGGCAGTCCGTTGGTACACCAAAACATAAGTGAACAGATTCACTGACAGCCCTGCATTTTTATGTATGGGCGAATTAGATCTCATTCTTGCGACTACATGTCAAACAAACAAATATCCATTAACAGACTGCAACAACTCGTCAGAGTAGAGACATTGACTTCACGTCTTTTTAGTTGGCTGAAGAGGCCCTTGAACACAGCAAGCATCGTGCCTTTTGGCACAGGCTTGTTGAGTAATGTCGTTGAGGCATTGCGCAGAATACTTATTGATCTCAGCGAATGTGTTCGGGTCCTTAAACGCGATGAGCTCCACTACTGCGTGAGTGAATATGGAACTGCTGAATCTTTAGCTGTAGTTCAGACACTCAGCGCCAAACCTGATGAATCGCAACAACAACGCTTTCGCGAAATTGATGCTCGCATTAAACCAGCCTACGAGGCGCACGTCCGAGCAACAGGATTGCATGAAACTCTGTGTTTCTTACATCTAGGGGATGATTCTCGCCGCCAACTGGTTGCAGATATAAGCCATGAATTGCGTACACCTACTTCTGCCATTCGTAGTGAGGTCGAAGTCGTTCTGCGCAGCAATACAAAGAACATCGAAGACTACCGGGATAGTTTTAATCGAATTCTGAAGATTACTGCGCAATTGTCCAGGGTGATTGATGATTTGGTGACCGTAGCCAGCTGTGATACTCAATCCTTGGTGGTCAAACCTCAAGAACAACGGGTGTCATCTCTTGTGCAAGAAGCGTTGCAACAAGTCCAAGCACTCGCACTCCAAAGACGTGTATCGATGGTGTGGGACGACTTGACGTCACCAGACATGACACTTCAATGTGACGGTATGCGCTTACGACAAATTTTGGTGTTGCTGATGGATAACGCTATCCGTTATTCATACGAAGAGGCACAGGTTGTTTTGCGCACCACGGTTGTTGCGAATTGTTGGCGTGCTGATGTTATTGACCATGGTCTTGGCATAAGTGCCGATGAGCTTCCTCATGTATTTGAACGACATTTCCGTGGTGAAGAGGCGCGCCGTCACCGAAGCGACGGTTTGGGACTTGGACTGTCCTTGGCTCGTAAGCTGACCGACGCCCACGGTGGCACCCTCGAAGTCACCTCTCAAAGAAGACTTGGTACCACGGTCACTTTGCGTGTACCTTTTCAGAAAGGTAAGACGACATGAATATCCTCATAGTTGAAGACGATCACGCCATGGCCGATGTTTTGCGGCGTGGCCTCGCAGCGGAGGGCCATGTGGTTCACTTGGCACACAACGGCCCCGATGGTTTGGGAATGGCTCACCGTTTGAACAATGAACGCGAAATCACTGAGCTGCCCGCGGTAGTACTGCTTGATGTGATGCTTCCTGGTTTGAGTGGACTGGAAGTTTGCCAGTGCTTGCGATCAGCGCGGGTTGGCCTGCCCATTCTCATGCTCTCCGCATCGGGCGAGATGGAAGACCGGATTGAGGGGTTGCAATTTGGTGCGGATGATTACATGTCCAAGCCTTTTGCGTTCGGAGAGTTGCTTGCGCGAATTAGGGCTTTGGCACGCCGAGTCCACGCTCGTCCCCAAATCAAGGCAGGCGTTTTACAGGTAGACAACCTGACGCTGGATTTGAAATCTATGCACGTTCATCGAGGGGAAGTGCCTCTGTACATGACATCTCGCGAGATGGCTCTATTGGAGTTTTTCATGCGTCAGCCAGGGCATACGTTCAGTCGTGAGCGCATTCTGGCTAATGTGTGGGGCATACATGAGGACACACTCACCAACGTGGTGGATGTTTATATCTGTCACCTTCGCAAGAAGATTGAAGTAGGACAGGGCCGTAACCTCATTCATACAGTGCGCAGCTTGGGATATCGGATGGAATGATCTTGACCCAAATATGTGCCTGAAGCGCAGATCATTTTTAGCTGAGACTTTTCGACGATCGTCATGGCAGTTAGGCAGTCAAGACTCAATATCTGAATTCTTTTTAACAAGAGAGGCTGAATGATTTCCCCTTCCATTGTCCGCCGCACCATTTTGCATCTTGAGAGGCATCAAGCACTAGCTCGAAAACAAGACCGACTGATAGTTTCGCTAGCGGTTTCTTTGTTAGCCCTTTTGACTCTTAGTTTGGCAGGACTGATCAAAGCGCAACGCAAGGCCCGAATTGAACGAGTGGAGTTAGAGCAACTTAACTTTCAGTTGAGCTCAGCACGGCAAGCAGCGGAATCAGCGAGTCAGGCCAAAAGTCGGTTTCTCGCGAACATGAGTCACGAGCTGCGAACTCCATTCAATGGCTTATTGGGAATGCTGCAGGTACTGGCGCAATCAGATTTGAAGAACGAGCAAAGAGAATTGCTAGATACAGCCCACCAATCTGCTCAGCATTTATTGGGTTTACTCAACGACATCCTTGATTTGTCATCTTTGGATGCTGATAGTTTGATAATCCGTTCAGCACCCATGAATGTATGTCAGACGATTCAAGATGTTGTTGATTGGATGGCACCCAGTGCCAACACGTCGTCTGGATTGGCAATTGATTTCAACGACAGCGGGTGCATCACTCATGCTCATGGAGTTGTGCTCGGCGATGTGACTCGAGTACGTCAAGTGGTACTCAACCTACTCAGCAACGCGATCAAGTTCACACCTGAGGGCAAAATCGAGTTGGCACTCAATTGCGCTCAAATCGACGAACAAAATATACGCTGGACTTTGTGCGTGAAAGACACCGGCATGGGTATGTCTAACGATACAAAGGCACGACTCTTTCAACGCTTTAGGCCTGGTGATGAGTCGATCACGCGTAAGCATGGTGGGGCAGGATTGGGGTTGGAGATTTCTCGCGCATTGGCTCATCGAATGGGCGGTGATATTCTGGTGCAAAGTGAGCTAGGTATAGGCTCAACATTCATTTTTGAATGGAATACGCCAATCTACGTTGCCGACACCAATAGCGTATCAGCGACGACAGGTCACGAACTTGTAGAGGCAACGAATGCTCGAGGTGAGTGTGAGCACAGATCCGTGGCTTGCGTTCTTGTTGTGGATGACCACCCAGTCAACCGGTCAGTCTTAGGTGTGATGCTCGCGAAATTAGGATGCGAGGTGCTTTTCGCAGATGACGGGCAAAAAGGTCTTGAGATGGTCCTCAATCATCGAACTGACTTGGTACTAATGGATTTGCACATGCCTCAAATGGACGGGTTCGCTTGTACGCGTGCCATACGAGCTTTGCCAAATCAGTTAAAGGCGTTGGTTCCTATTGTGGCCGTCAGCGCAGATGTGCTCCCCGAGACAAGAAAACTGGTCAAGTCTGCTGGATTCAGTGGTTTTTTGGCCAAGCCTGTTTTGCAGACTGAGCTTGTACAAATCACACGTATTAAAAGCATATCTTAAATAACATTTTCCTAAATTATCGACCGATAACACCAAATGCAAACTTGGGGAAAATTAAATCAGCAAGGGCAAAGTCACCCGTTGACGGCGCACATGCTTGATGTGGCGGCTTGCTTTTGTGCCATTGCACAGGTCGATTCGGTACGACGAGCGTTGTGGTGCGGGCAACAGGTCGGCCACTCACCCAAATCGACCTGATGCGCCTGGCCGTTCTGGCTTTTTTGCACGATGCCGGCAAGGCCAATGCAGGGTTTCAAGCCAAGTGGTGAGGGCATACAGAACAAGCCTTGCCGCAAGGCTGGCCCGCACCAGCAGGGCATACGTTTCCCCCTCGCATGCGGGGATAGGCCTACCAGCGACAAGGCCGATTGCTGATCCGGTTGGTTTCCCCCGCGCATGCGGGGATAGGCAAGAAGTTGCCTCCTACATGGCACTCACGATGGCCTCTCCAATCGCCCGTCAAGGAATGGTCTAACCATTCAGCGGGAGAGGTCCGTCGTTCGTAACCAGAAGCAACATGGCCTGTTCAGTACATTCATGTCGTACCGGCCGGAATGAGAAAGGCGTTGCCAATCCTTCTGAAATTCTCTGGTGTAGTCTGAAGCCCGAGGCAGGCTTGCCCGCTTACTTGCGGCTGGCTTCTTCGATGTCATTGAACAGTGCGTCAGCAGTTGCAAAACGAGCGCGGCGGCTTTGAACAATCTGATCGCCTTCAGCGATAGCCGCACGGCTGGTTTCATCCGGAGCTTTGAGCGCGAATGGGAGTTCTTTGTCTACAACGATACGGGTCAGGAACACGCGAACAGCATCCGATACAGTCAGCCCCATAGCGTTCAACGTTTCAGCCGCTTGGGCTTTGATTTTTTCGTCCACCCGAACGTGAACCATTGTGGTGGTGGCGGCCATGATGGTCTCCTGAGTGGATAAATTGAAATGCACTGTATCTCAATACGCTGGTTTGGCTAGAGTGTGGCTGTCACATATCCTAGGTACCCATCGATTTCCATGAAATTCGATATTTTTCCCACGTAGCAAGAACAAAACAAAGCCGACAACGTGGTTTTCCCAATGTTTACGGCTTTCTCACACATGTGCTGGTGGCCAAGTACGCCATTCATTTGCCGCTGTATCGCCAAGCGACCATTTACGCTAGTGCCGGAACGCCCATCGCTCGCAAGACACTGACGCAGTGGGTGGGCAGTTGCGGCGTGCAACTTGTGGTCAACACAGAAAACTTTGCTACCTCAGAGCCCGGCATTTTTGCCGTGGGTGACATCAACACCTACCCCGGCAAAAAGAAGCTGATCTTGTGCGGCTTCCATGAAGCCACACTGGCCGCTTTTGGTGCCGTGGCCCTGCTGCGCCCCGAAGAAAAGACCCTGCTGCAGTACACGACAACCTTCACGCTGCTGCACCAAAGACTGGTGCTTTAAGGCCGCAACTCGTTGATATTGAGGGCTGTTACTCTTGTGGAAGACGACCCCCGCAGTCGAATGAATGCAAGGAACGCCTCCCGAACAGGCCGCAAAGCCCGGCACACCTTCGCGCGCAAGGGCTCGCTACAGTGCATTTACCCTTTTGATCCGACTCGTGGGCTGTCTCCTGTAAAATCACTGCGTCACATCAGTAAATCCATGTGGCATACGCTAGGGGTGTTGAAGTCCGTGAGGTCTTCGACTGAGAAAGTCCCTTTGAACCTGATTGAGGTAATCCTCGCGCAGGGAAGCTTGTCAAAAGAACGGCGACCGATTTCGGCCGCGTGTCGTTCCCAGCCAGCCGACCTGCCATAACGAAAGTAACGTCATGGCACTGTCCAATGAATCGCGCGTTTCCCCGGACGATCTGTGGTCCGACATCATGGCCGTTCGCAACGGCAGCCCCCTGGTGCACAGCATCACCAACTTGGTGGTCATGAACCTGAACGCCAATGTGCTGCTGGCTGCTGGCGCATCGCCCGTTATGGCCCATGCCCACGAAGAGGTCAAAGACATGGTCCAAATCGCCCAATCCTTGGTGCTGAACATTGGCACACTAGACCCGTACTGGGTGCAAAGCATGACCTTGGCGATGGTCGCCGCCAAAGCCCGCGGCATTCCTGTCGTACTCGACCCGGTGGGCGCAGGCGCCACCCCTTATCGCAACCAAACTTTGGAATCCCTGCTGGCAGCTGGCCACCCGACCGTGATCCGTGGCAATGCCTCAGAAATCATGAGCACAGCCAACGCAGCCATCAAAACCAGGGGGGTGGACAGCAGCGCCAGCGCCAACGACGCCTTGGATGCCGCCCAAGCCCTGGCCCAGCGCACACAAGGCACGGTGAGTGTCAGCGGTGAAACCGACCATATTTTGGACGCCCACGGGCGCATGGCTCGACTCAACAATGGCCATGTCTGGATGACCCGCATCACTGGCGTGGGCTGCTCTCTGACCGCCCTGATTGGCGCTTTCTGCGCGGTCCAGCCAGATGCCTGGCGTGCCACTACGGCCGCCATGGCACTGATGAGCATCGCTGGGGAGCGGGCCGCTGAACAAGCCCAGGCACAAGGCCTTGGGGTCGGAACCATGGCCGCGCTGTTGCTCGACAACCTGCAAGGCTTGCCCGAGTCGGAGTTCATGTCACGCCTGAAATTGGACGTGGGCTGAAACCAATATGAACCAATTTGCACGCATAAGTCGCGAACAATTGCGCCTTTATCTGGTCACAGACTCAACACTGTGCCGAGGGCGCTCGCTGACCGATGTCGTCGCCGATGCAGTGCGTGGCGGCGTCACCTGCGTACAACTGAGGGAGAAAGACCTCGGCACGCGGGAGTTTGTGGCTCGGGCACAGGCGCTCAAATCCTTGTTGCTGCCCTTGCAAATCCCGCTGGTGATCAACGACCGCATTGACGTGGCCCTGGCCTGCCAGGCCGATGGCGTGCACTTGGGGCAAAGCGACATGCCGGTCGATCTGGTGCGCAAAATATTGCCGCCGCAAGTGTTCATCGGCTTGTCGGTCGAAAACGATCAAGACATTACACAGGCTATCGGTATGCCTGTGGACTACCTGGGCATCAGTCCTATATTTGCCACACCGACCAAAACGGACACCCAAACCCCTTGGGGGCTGGCGGGGCTGCAACGTGCACGCGCCTTGACCGCCTTGCCTCTGGTGGCCATTGGCGGCATCAACCGCACCAATGCAGCCCAAGTGCGGCAAGGTGGTGCCGATGGACTGGCCATAGTCAGCGCCATCTGTGCAGCGGACGACCCGGCTTCGGCTGCGGCCGAACTGCTCGCCTTGGCGCAAGCCAACTTCCCCCAAGAGACCCGCCCATGAATCCCTCGACCTCACGCTACCCACGCCTGCTGACCATCGCAGGCTCAGACAGCGGCGGCGGCGCCGGCATCCAAGCCGACCTCAAAACCTTCAGTGCACTTGGCTGCTACGGCATGAGTGCCATAACGGCTTTGACCGCACAAAACACCACCGGGGTGCGCGCCATCCACGCCATCCCACCACAAATGCTGCGCGATCAAATCGACGCCGTGATCGAAGACATTGGCGTTGACGCCGTCAAGATCGGGATGCTGCATGCGCCAGAAATCGTTCAAGTGGTGGCTGACGCCATCGACCGACACCAACTCCGTCAGGTGGTTCTGGACCCCGTCATGATCGCCACCAGTGGTGCGGTATTGATCGAAAACGAAGCCGTACAGACCTTGGTGCAGCAGCTCTTTCCCCGTGTCCATCTCATCACACCCAACCTTGACGAAGCGGGTTTCCTGGTCGGCCATACCCTGAAAAATGAAAGCGATATGGAGTCGGCATCAGACCAACTGCTGGGCTTGGGCGCTCACGCTGTTCTCATCAAAGGCGGTCACCTCACTGGCGACACTGTGGCCGACCTGTTTGTCAACAGCCAAGGCCAGAAATGGTGGCTGCGTGCCCCCCGAATCCACAGCCCCAACACGCACGGCACAGGCTGCACCCTGTCCTCTGCCATTGCCGCACACCTCGCGTTGGGTGACCCGATCGAGCAGGCCATAGAAAATAGCCACGCCTACATTCGCCAAGCCTTACAGGCAGGCGCCCATGTGCGCACCGGGTCCGGAAGCGGCCCCCTCAACCACATTTCAGCGCCTGTTCCCATGCACATCCTGCAAACCCGATAAGAGTCACCCGACGCACTGCGAAAGAACTTCACCATGGAATTGTCCCTCGCGGCCTTGCTGGCCTGCACCCTCGCCATGTTCGCTTGGATCGGCCTTCGGGCTGGCGCCAAGAAAGGCAGCTTGGATGACTACATCACCGCACGCAACTCACAATCGGCCTTGACCCTGACCTTGTCCTTTGTCGCATCCGGACTCGGTGCATGGATCTTGTTTGTCCCACCAGAAATTGGCGCATTCGTGGGGCCCGTTGGCTTGGCTGGTTACGCCGTAGCGGCTGCCCTGCCGTTTCTGATCTTAGTCTGGTTTGGTCCGGCCATCCGTCAGCGCATGCCCCATGGCCGAAGCCTGGCGGAGTTCGCAGAACAACGGTTTGGCCCCCTGATGCGCTATTGGCTCACCGGCTTGTCTCTTTTGTACATGCTGTGTTTCATCACCGCAGAACTCACGGCCCTGTCCGCCATTGCAGGTTTGACAGGCAAGCTGCCGGGACACTGGGTCATGGGCGCAGTGACTCTCACCACCCTCATCTACACCAGTTGGGGCGGACTGCGTGCAAGCATGGCCACTGACCGTCTGCAGGGCTGGCTGATCTTGGGCCTGATCGTGGCCGTCTGCCTCAGCATCGCCTGGACCACCCAGGACCTGCAAACCCCACTCGCGGCGCCGCCCTCTATCCCGCTTGCACCCGGCTTAAGTGTTGCCATCACCCTGATCATCGCCGTGACTGCGGCCAATCTTTTTCATCAGGGCTACTGGCAACGGATCTGGTCAGCCCGTGACGACAACGCATTGAAAACCGGCTCACTTTGGGCTGCCATCATCACGGTGATCATCATTGCCGTGATCGGCAGTTTGGGCATGCTCACTGTGATGCTTGGCAAAGACCCCGGACAACCACCGGCGCCGTTTTTTGTGTTGATCGGCAGCACCAGTCCCTGGTTGGCAGCAATCGTCATGGTTTTGGCCACCGCTCTGGTGGCCTCCTCCATCGACTCCTTACAAAACGCGCTGGCTTCACTCTTGGTCACTTTTCGGCAGCAAACCGGCAGCACCTCCATTCCCCAAGCCAGATGGCTGACTGTCCTGCTGATGATCCCCGTGTTCTTGGTTGCACTTGAAGGGGTATCAGTCTTGCGTATTTTTCTGGTGGCCGATTTGCTATGTGCAACCGCTGTCATACCGGTCCTATTGGGCTTCTGGAAAAGAATGACACCTTTTAGCGCCATCGCAGGATGTATAGCTGGACTCATCGGCGCAGTGGTGCCTGGGTGGATCGAGACCGACAACTGGAAGACTGGGTTGTTGCTTGCCAGCTTTCCTAATAACACCCCAACCCTCGGCCCGTTTGCAGGAGCCCTGTTGGCTTCTTCAATAGCAACCTTGCTGGTGGCATATTGGACTAGTCCAGCAAAACGCGCGCATTGATTGCCACACCCCTAAATCAGAGCGCAAGAATTTTCAGAAGTTTCCTCTTCTCTCAAAACAGCCGAGAAATCACTCTAGGGAGCCTCTTTGCCACTAGATAGCATTGTTCAATAAACATGCTAAAGATTGCATCATTGTCCACTGGGCCTAGGCCACGGAGCGTGGCCTAGGTCTCTGGATAAATAGCCTCCAATCTGGAGGCATACAAACTTGTAGTAGACCTCGATTTAGGCCTTGTGGATCAAACTGTTGAGCGGTACATAAAACTCCCCACCCGCTGCCTTGAACTCTGCGCTCTTTTGCTCCATTCCTTGGGCAAGAGCATGCGCCTCACTCAGACCCTTTGCAGCAGCGTAATTGCGGACATCCTGCGTGATCTTCATGCTGCAGAACTTTGGACCGCACATTGAACAGAAGTGCGCTTCTTTGCTGCTATCTTTGGGGAGTGTTTCGTCGTGGTAGGCTTCAGCTGTTTTGGGGTCTAAGCCGAGCGCAAACTGATCACGCCATCGGAACTCAAAGCGCGCCTTGCTCATGGCATCATCTCTGGCGCGCTGTCCCGGGTGGCCCTTGGCAACATCGGCTGCATGTGCGGCGATCTTGTAGGCAATGATTCCTTGCTTCACATCTTCGCGGTCGGGTAGCCCCAAATGCTCTTTGGGTGTGACATAGCACAGCATTGCTGTTCCCATCCAACCAATCATGGCTGCCCCTATGGCGCTAGCGATATGGTCGTAGCCGGGTGCGATATCAATAGTGAGAGGCCCTAGGGTGTAGAAGGGTGCTTCATGGCAGTGCTTGAGTTGCTCATCCATATTGGCTTGAATCATGTGCATGGGCACATGGCCGGGACCTTCGATGATGGTCTGCACATCATGCTTCCACGCTATTTGCGTCAGCTCACCTAGCGTCTTTAGTTCTGCGAATTGAGCCTCGTCATTAGCGTCTGCTACGCTACCGGGTCTTAGGCCGTCGCCAAGCGAGAAAGTCACATCATATGTCTTCATGATCTCGCAGATCTCTTCAAAGTGTGTGTATATGAAGTTTTCCCTGTGGTGAGTAATACACCACTTGGCCATGATCGAACCACCTCGACTGACGATGCCTGTACGACGATTGGCGGTAAGGTGAATGAAGGGGAGTCGCACGCCAGCATGTATGGTGAAGTAATCCACCCCTTGCTCGGCTTGTTCAATTAGTGTGTCACGGAAGATATGCCAAGTGAGATCTTCAGCAACGCCACCGACCTTTTCCAGCGCTTGGTAGATAGGTACAGTTCCAATTGGTACTGGCGAGTTGCGCACAATCCAATCGCGAGTGGTGTGGATGTTTTTCCCGGTGGAGAGATCCATTACCGTGTCGCCGCCCCAGCGAATGGACCACACAAGTTTCTCCACCTCTTCCTCGATGGAAGATGTCACTGCTGAATTTCCGATGTTTGCATTGATCTTGACCAAGAAGTTTCGGCCAATGATCATTGGTTCTGACTCGGGGTGGTTGATGTTGGATGGGATCACCGCGCGACCACGAGCAACTTCATCTCGTACGAACTCGGGAGTTATGACGGTTGGAATCTGTGCACCCATGGAATTGCCTTTGAGCCGAATCTCGCGCTCAGGATCGCCCAAATACTCCCGCATCCAATCGCGTTTGCCGTTTTCGCGTATCGCGATGTATTCCATCTCTGGTGTGACGATACCCTGACGCGCGTAATGCATCTGCGTGACATTGGCGCCCATCTTGGCTCTACGCGGCCTACGCTGAAGGCCTGCGGCCTCTGCTCGCAGTGCCTCAATGCTCGCATCGGCAGCCTCTCCGTGTTTGCCGCCGTCGTCCAACGCTAAACGGATTCGCCCGTCATATATCTCGGTATCACCGCGTGCCCCAACCCACTGAGAGCGCACTGGTGGAAGACCCTTACGGACATTGATATCTGCAGTTGAGTCAGTGAATGGGCCAGATGTATCGTAGACGGTAATGATCTCTCCATTGGTCAACTCAAGCTCTCGCATAGGCACACGCACACCGGGCTGTGAGCCATGTACATATATTTTTTTTGATAGGGGAAATGGCTCGCGGGTCAGCGAAAGAAGTTGCTGAAACTTGTCGGTGGTATTCATGTGCGATCTCGTCCATAAGAGGGATGTGTTGATGACAATCACTCCGGAGGACCACTGATAGGAATACCCAAAAACTCGGTTGAGCGAGTGGATACACGCACAGAAGTTAGCTCTTCTTTCGCCGGTACTAACCGGATCAAGTTCGCGGGTTCGGTATTAACCGTCTCAGCACCAGCATGTTTTCACATTAGCCTTGGTGCACCCCGGAGCGAAAAACCAGTTTAGATGCTCTCTGCGTCCGCTGTCAAGTTAACGTATTGGACGATATCGGCGGAGCGAGTTTTTAAGCGTCGATGATCTAATGCAGATGTCTTAGGTAATGGGGGCCGGATTGAACAACACCAGCGCGTTGTGCAACTTCCACTGTTCGGCCCAGGTTTTGCGTCCACTGGCCACGTCCAACATAATGCGAAAAAGCTCCCAGCCAGCTTCTTCGATCGTGATCTCGCCGTCGGCAATGCGCCCTGCGTTCATATCCATCAGGTCGTGCCAGCGGCGAGCCAGGTCGGTGCGGGTGGCCACCTTGACCACAGGGCAAGCCTGCAAGCCATAAGGCGTGCCGCGTCCTGTGGTAAACACATGCACATTCATGCCCGCAGCCAGCTGCAAGGTGCCACAAATGAAGTCGCTGGCCGGTGTGGCCGCAAACACCAAACCCTTTTGGTCGAGTCGCAACTTTTCGCCCGGCGCCAACACATGCGAAATCGCTGCCGTGCCGCTCTTGACGATGGAGCCCATGGCTTTTTCGGCGATGTTGGACAAGCCACCCGCCTTGTTGCCGGGCGTGGTGTTGGCGGTGCGGTCCACACGGCCACGGTCGAGGTACTGGTCGTACCAGCCCAATTCGCGCACGATGTCTTCGGCCACTTGTGGTGTGGCCGCTCGGCTGGTGAGTTGCTCCACCGCGTCGCGCACTTCGGTGTTTTCAGAAAACATCACGGTGCCACCGGCGCGAACAATCAAGTCGGCCATGTAGCCCACAGCGGGGTTGGCCGTCACGCCTGAAAACGCGTCGCTGCCACCGCACTGCACACCCACCACCAAGGCGCTGGCGGGCACCGTTTGGCGGCGGCGAGCATTCAGGCGTTCTAGGTGCGGGCGGGCGCTTTGCACAATGTGCTCGATCATGGATATGAAACCCACATGCGCATCGTCTTGCAGACACACCAAGTCAGGGCCTTTGTCTTTCTCGCGTGCGTCGTGGATCGGGAAACTGCCCACAGGCAACAAGCGATCGGGTTGCAGTTTTTCGCAACCCAAACTCACCAACATCACCTCGCCGCCAAAGTTGGGGTTCAGGCTAATGTGGCGCAAAGTGCGAATGGGGATCTCGGCCCCAGGTGCGTCAATCGCCACGCCGCAGCCATAGCTGTGCTCCAGACCGACCACGCCATCGACATGAGGAAACAAAGGCAACAGCTCGCGTTCAATGCGCTCGACCGCGATCTTGACCACACCGGCCACGCACTGCACCGTGGTGGTGATGGCCAGCAGATTGCGCGTGCCCACCGAACCATCGGCATTGACATAGCCTTCAAAGGTGAAGCCCTCCAGCGCAGGCAGCGGCTCGGGCTGCACGGTGGCCATGGGCAGGCCTTGCAGTTCGCGGGCGGGCGGAATGTCCAGCAAACGCTCGTGTACCCAGCTGCCCGCTGGAATGGCCACTCGTGCATAGCCCACCGGCACGTTGTAGCGCAGCACGGCCTGACCTTGGGCCAAGTCGACCAAGGCCACTTTGTGCCCCTGCGGGACCTTGTCGCGCAAGGTCAGGCCTGCGGCAGGCCCTTCGGTCATGACGGTGCCCGCAGGCAAGCCACCGTCGTTGGCGATGATGGCCACGTTATCGGCCTGGTTCATACGGATCGCCAAAGGCGGGCATGTAGAACTCATGAACAAATCTTCATCACTTGAGCAAATTGGGCAACCACAACGTGAACGCTGGCACATAAGTCACCAACAACACGGCCACCGTCAGTGCGCCATAAAAAGGTGCAATAGTGCGCATCACCTGGCCCACCGATATGCCCCCTATGGCGCAACCGACAAACTGCACCGATCCCACGGGTGGTGTATTCAGACCCAAGGCGCAATTGATCAGCAGCATGATGCCGAACTGCATCGGGTCCATCCCAAAGTGCATGGCAATCGGTAAGAAAATCGGGGTGCAAATGAGGATGGTGGCGGCCATGTCCAAAAACGTTCCCAAGACGAACAACAGGATGTTGATCATCAAAAAGATGACCCAAGGCTCTGTGCTGATTTTTTGCATCAGCGCACCGGTCATCTGCGGCACCTCGTACAGCGCCATGAAATAGCCGAAGGCGTTGGAAATGCCAATCAAAAGCAAGACCACGCCCGTGGTTTTGCAGGCCTTGGCGCAAGCCTTCAGAAAGTTTTGGAAAGTCAAACTGCGGTAAACCACCGTGGTAACAAACAAGGCCCAAGCCACCGCAATCGAGGCGGACTCGGTCGCCGTAAACGCCCCCGACAAGATACCGCCCAGGATGATGACAACGACAAACAGGCCTGGCACCGCTGCGCCAAAGGCCTTGATCACCTCCAGCCAACCGGGAAAGTTACCGTAGACCGGATAGCCCCTGCGCACCGCCACCCAGTAAGCCGCGCCCAAATTACACAGCGTCAAAATGATCGCAGGCACCAAACCCGCCAAGATCAAACCCAGCACACTGACAGAGGCCAGGCCCGAAGCGGCCAGCGTGAAGATGATCATGTTGTGCGATGTGGGCATGATGGCCCCCACCAAGGAAGCGTGCGTGGTCACGTTCACGGCGTAGTCGGCGTCGTAACCTTCTTTCTTCATCAGCGGAATCATGACCGAACCTATGGCCGACACATCGGCCAAAGGCGAGCCCGCCACGCCGCCGAAAATGGTGCAACCCACCACGTTGCTCATGCCCAAGCCACCACGCACATGGCCGACCAAACTGTTGGCAAAACGCACAATGCGGTCGGCAATGCCGCCGTACAACATCAGCTCCCCCGCAAACACAAAAAACGGAATGGCCAGGAACGAAAACACCTGCATGCCCCCGACCATTTTTTGAAACACCATGGCCACCGGCAAACCGGCGGCAATGATGGTGGCCACCGAAGAAAGGCCAATGGCAAATGCCACGGGCACACCCAAGATCAAGAGCAGGGTGAAGCTCAGGGCCAGTAATGTCAATTCCATACTTTTACTCCCAGACGGGCTTCACGACTTCACCACGCAGCAAAGCCACGATGTGCTCAACAGAGAACAACAAAATCAAGGCACCCGCGATGATCACCGGCACGTAGTCAATGCCATCGGGCACAGGCAGCATGGGCTTTTTTTCGCCCCATTTGGCAGAGGCCCACAACCAACCGCCTTGCACCATCAAATAACCGAATAACCCGACCAAGGCATGGATCAGCACCTCGATCCGGTGCCGCCATTTTTCGGGCAACAACACGACCAACGACTCCAAGCCAATGTGGCCTGCGTCACGAACGCCCACGGCCAAGCCAAAAGCCGTGACGAAGAGAACGATCAGCATCGCCAAAGCTTCGGCCCAAGTGGGCGTATCGTTCAGCACATAACGACCAAAAACCTGCCACTGCACACACAGGATCACAGCGATCAAGCCGAGCACTGCAAAGATGAGACATAGCTTGGAGACAGCGGCACAAAATTTGGTGAACATGAAAACCTCCAGCCCCTGGCTGACGCCAGGGGCATATGGGAAAGGCAGTTACTTGGTGTCTTGAATGGCCTTGATGGCCCGCTTCATGTCAGGCGTGGTCATGAACTTGTCGTACACCGGGCCCATCACAGCCTGGAAAGAACGCTTGTCCACTTCGACGATCTCGGCACCCGCAGCCTTCACGTTGGCCAACGATTTACCTTCGGCCTCATCCCAAGCCTTGCGCTGCACCGCCACCGACTCTTTGGCCGCTTGGCGAATCATGGCTTGCTCGTTGGCGGGCAACTTGTCCCACACCACTTTGGACATCACCAAAATCTCGGGCGCCATGGAGTGTTCGGTCTTAGAGTAAACCTTGACGGCTTCTACGTGCTTGGCCGTGTCGAAAGAGGGGATGTTGTTTTCAGCGGCATCGATCAGACCCGTTTTGAGGCCGGTGTACACCTCGCCATAAGGCATGGGCGTGGCGTTGGCACCCATGGCACTGACCAAGGCCACCCACAGGTCAGATTGCTGGACCCGAATTTTCATGCCCTTGGTGTCGGCCACGGTTTTGATGGCTTTTTTGGCATAAATGGAGCGTGCACCGCTGTCATAAAAAGCCAAGCCCACGTAACCGACCGACTCGCAGCTTTTGAGAATTTCAGCGCCCACGGGACCGTCCAACGATTTGCGCATGTGGTCGACCGAACGAAACAAAAAAGGCATGGTGGGCACCATGGTCATCGGGCAGATGCCGTTCATGGGGGCCACGTTCACACGCACCAAATCCAGCGCACCAATCTTGACTTGATCGATGGTTTCTTTTTCTGAGCCCAAAGCACCTTTGTTGAAAACCTTGATCTTGTGTTTGCCGCCCGACAATTTTTCGAGCACGGCGCTCATGTGCTTCACCGCAACCACGGTAGGGTAGTCGTCGGCGTTATGGATGTCGGCCGAGCGGAACTCGATCGCTTGAGCAGACAAGGCCAGAGCAGCAGCAATGGCGATCAGGGATTGTTTGAGTTTCATCTTAGGAGTCTCCAGGGTTAAAAATTTGACAACCAACATTTACACACTGACAGGAAAACGGGAAAACACAGGCTCGGGCAAACCCTGCGCGCCGGGCTGCAAGGCAATCACGGCACCGCTGCTGCCACGCGTGGCCTCAGTGGTTTGCGCCGGGATGATCGAGGTCACCAACATTTGATCGAGATTGGCGCCGCCAAAGGCGCACATCGACGGCTTGGGCATAGGCACCGTGAACGATTGGCGCCATTGGCCTTGCGCATCAAAAGCGTGGATCTGGCCGGCGTCGTTGCCACAGATCCAGTACTGCCCTTGCGCATCGACCGCCGCGCCATCGGGACGGCCTGGCCAGTCGTTCATGTCCACAAACAAACGGCGATTCGTCAAAGTGCCGCTCGTGGCCTCCAAATCAAAGGCCCAGATTTTTTGCACCTTGGGGTGCGAGTCCGACAAATACAGCGTGCGGCCATCGGGACTGAACCCCAAGCCATTGGGGGTGAGCAGGCCCGTGACGTGCGGACCCGTCAGGCCACGCTCATCCAGGCAATACAGACCGCCCAAGTCAGAAGCCAAAGACATGTCCATCACCATGGTGCCTACCCACAGGCGGCCATTGGCGTCACAACGTCCATCGTTGAAACGCATGCCCGGTGCGGGATGCTGAATGTGGGCCAGCCATTCGATGTCCACGGGTCCGCCCTCATGAAGCGTGACGCGGGCGATGCCGGTTTCCATGGCGGTGATCAATTGACCCTGCACCGCCGTGAGTGCAATGCAGCCCACGCGCTCAGGCATGCGCCAGGACTGCACAGCATCGGCGGAGCCCAAAACAGTGCTGCGGATGCAGGCGCCCTCGATGTCCACCCACCACAAACATTGGCTGCACACGTCCCACACAGGAGACTCTCCTACAAGGTCATGCGTGTCAGCTATAGTTTGATAAGCGTTCATGGTATCTGGTCAAGGTCTGAGATATTCTGATACATTGCTTCAAGGGCTCATGTGGTCAGTTGTCGTACAAGTAGATTGTGTGCACCCCTCATTTAAACCGGAATGAGTACTTACCCTATGAATACCACGAAAGTCACCTCCGAAAAGCGCAAATCGCGCAGTTTGACCTACGAACTGGTCGATCAATTAAGTGCAGATATACAAAACAGCATTTTGCAATGTGGCCAAAAACTACCCACCGAAGCGGCCATCATGGAGCGCTTTGGCGTGAGCCGTACCGTGGTACGGGAGGCGATTTCCAAGTTGCAAGCAGCCGGCTTGGTCGAGACGCGCCACGGTATCGGCACCTTTGTGTTGACCCAATCGGAGTCGCCATCTTTTCGCGTCAACCCCAGCCAACTGAGTACCTTGCACGATGTGATCGCGCTGCTGGAATTGCGCATCAGCATCGAGACCGAAGCCGCTGCCCTGGCTGCTGTGAGACGGACAGAGAGCAATTTGCGCGTCATGCAAGACGCCTTGGTCGCGTTCTCCACCGCCATCGAAGATGGCCGCGATGCTATTGCCGCCGACTTTCAGTTTCACCACGAGATCGCCCGTGCTACCCAAAACAACCACTTTGCCGACATGATGAATTCGCTCGGAGCGCAGTCGATTCCCCGGGCGCGCCTGGAGACTGCCCCCGTCGTCGATGCGACCCGATTGGCCTATTTGCGGCGCGTACACCAGGAGCATGAAAACATCTTGAACGCCATTGCCGCGCAAGATGCCGAGTCGGCCCGCGCCGCCATGCGCACCCACCTGTCCAACAGCCGTGACCGGCACAAAAAAGGCGCCTCGAGTCACCACTGACGCTCGCGCCAAGGGTTAACACGCATCACACCATGGTGGTTTAGGTTGTACGATGTCTGTTAAATCAACCGACATTTTCGCCATGCCCCAGACCCTCTCTACCCCTGTTGTCACGCGCATGCAGGTGGTCCCTGTCGCCGGTCACGACGGCATGCTGATGAACCTCAGCGGCGCGCACGGCCCCTTCTTCACCCGAAACATCGTCATCCTGACCGACTCTTCGGGCCACACGGGTTTGGGCGAAGTGCCCGGTGGCGAGAAAATCCGCCAAACCCTGGAAGATGCCCGCCCCATGGTAGAGGGCCAGCCGATTGGCCAGTACAACGCTGTGCTGCAGGCCATGCGCCAACAGTTTGCCGACCGCGACAGCGGTGGCCGGGGCAACCAGACGTTTGACCTGCGCACCACCATCCACGCCGTCACCGCAGTGGAAAGCGCCCTGCTGGACCTGCTGGGCCAACACCTGAACGTGCCGGTGTGCGCCCTGCTTGGCGAAGGCCAACAGCGCAGCCGGGTGCAAATGCTGGGATATTTGTTTTATGTGGGCGACCGCCAGCAAACCGACCTGCCCTACCGCAGCGAGCCTGGCCAAGCCGATGACTGGCTGCGCCTTCGCCACGAAAAAGCCATGACCGCCGAGGCCGTGGTGCGCCTGGCAGAAGCCGCACAGGCTCGATACGGCTTTCAAGACTTCAAACTCAAAGGCGGCGTGCTGCGCGGCGAAGAAGAAGTCGAGGCCGTGGTGGCCCTGCACGAACGCTTTCCCAAGGCCCGCATCACGCTCGACCCCAACGGCGGCTGGCTGCTGAAAGACGCGATTCGTTTACTGCGCGATCACCGCAGCACCATGGCCTATGCCGAAGACCCTTGTGGTGGTGAAGGTGTGTTTTCGGGCCGCGAGGTGATGGCCGAATTCCGCCGCGCCACCGGCTTGCTGACCGCCACCAACATGGTGGCGACCGACTGGCGCGAGATGGCCCACAGCATCCAGCTGCAATCGGTGGACATTCCGCTGGCCGACCCGCATTTCTGGACGCTACAAGGCTCGGTGCGTGTGGCGCAGTTGTGCCAGATGTACGACCTGACCTGGGGCTCGCACTCTAACAACCACTTCGACATCTCGCTGGCCATGTTCACCCAGTGCGCCGCAGCGGCACCGGGCAAGGTCACCGCCATCGACACCCACTGGATCTGGCAAGACGGTCAGTTCCTCACCAAAGACCCTCTACAAATCAAAGACGGCTATGTCGATGTACCAGCAAAACCCGGCCTGGGCATCGAGGTGGACATGGACGCGGTGATGAAAGCGAACCAGCTGTACCAGCAGCACGGCTTGGGCGCACGCGATGACGCCATCGCCATGCAATACCTGATCCCCGGCTGGAAATTCAACAACAAAATGCCTTGCATGGTGCGCTGAGCACGCAGGCCATTCAACACAAAGGAAACATCATGAAACTCGGATTCATTGGCTTGGGCATCATGGGCGCACCCATGGTTGGACACTTATTGGCCGGCGGCCACGAGGTCTTTGCTTTTTCACGCAGCGGCGTGCCTGCGGGCGTGATCGCCCAAGGGGCCAAAGCCTGCGCCAGCCCGGCAGAAGTCGCGCAAAAAGCCGACATCATCTTCACCATGGTGCCCGACACCCCGCATGTGGCCGATGTGCTGTTTGGCGACAAAGGCATCGCCCAGGGCATCAGTGCAGGCAAGACCGTGGTGGACATGAGCTCCATCTCGCCGATCGCCACCAAGGAGTTCGCGGCCAAGATCAACGCGCTGGGTTGCGAGTATCTGGACGCGCCTGTTTCTGGCGGCGAGGTGGGCGCCAAAGCCGCCAGCCTGACCATCATGGTCGGCGGCTCGGAAGCCACCTTCAACAAAGTACAGCCCCTGTTTGCGCTGATGGGCAAAAACATCACCCTGATCGGCGACAACGGCAGCGGCCAGACCTGCAAGGTGGCCAACCAGATCATCGTGGCGCTCAACATCGAGGCCGTGGGCGAAGCCCTGCTGTTTGCCGCCAAAGCCGGTGCCGACCCCGCCAAAGTGCGCCAGGCCCTGATGGGCGGCTTGGCCACCAGCCGCATCTTGGAGCTGCATGGCGAGCGCATGATCAAGCGCACCTTCAACCCGGGTTTCCGCATTGAGCTGCACCAAAAAGACCTGAACCTGGCCCTGGAAGGCGCCAAGGCCATGGGCCTGAGCCTGCCCAACACCGCCAGCACCCAGCAGCTCATGAGCAGCTGTGTGGCCAACGGCGGCGCAGGCTGGGACCACTCCGGCATCGTTCGCGCGCTGGAGATCGCCGCCAACTTCCAGATCAGCCCCACGCCAACCGTTTAAGGAAAACACCATGGACATGCCCATCAACCATTTCAAACACGCCATCCAATCAGGCCAAAAGCAGATCGGTCTGTGGTCGCACCTGTGCAGCAACATCAGCACCGAAATCCTGGCGCACTGCGGCTTTGACTGGCTGCTGCTGGACATGGAGCACTCGCCCAACGACCTGACGGAAATCGTGGCGCAACTGCAAGCCATGAAAGGCAGTCCCACCACGGCCATCGTGCGCCCACCGTGGAACGACATGGTGACCTTCAAGCGCCTGCTCGATGTGGGTGTACAAACCCTGTTGGTGCCCTACATTCAGAACGAAGAAGAAGCCCAACAAGCGGTGTCCTACACCCGCTACCCACCGCACGGTGTGCGCGGTTATGCGGGTGCACCACGCGCCAGCCACTATGGCCGCGTCAAAGGCTACGCCCAGCACAGCAGCGAAGAAATTTGCGTCTTGCTGCAGGTGGAAACCGTAGAGGGCCTCAAAAACATCGAAGCCATTGCCAACGTCGACGGCGTTGACGGCGTGTTCATCGGCCCCGGTGACTTATCGGCGGCTCTTGGCCATTTGGGCAACCCCAAGCACCCCGATGTGCTCAAGGTCATCGACGAGTCGATTGCCCGAATCCGCGCCTGCGGCAAAGCGGCTGGCATCTTGACGGGCGACGAAGTCCTGGCCAAACACTATGTGGACCAAGGCTGCCTGTTTGTGGCCGTGGGTGCAGACCAAAACGTGCTGCGCGACAGCGCCACCGCCTTGGCTGGCCGATTCAAACCCTAAAGAGCGGACACGACATGCTGAACACCCCTGCATCAACCATCCGATTTCCGCGTCTGCTCTTGACGGGTGCAGGAGGCAACCTGGGCAAAGAGCTCCGTCCCCGCTTGAAGTCCTATTGCGATGTGCTGCGCGTGAGCCACCGCCGGGACTTAGAGCCCGCACAAGCCGGAGAAGAAGTCCAACTCGCCTCCTTGGAAGACAAGGACCAGATGTTGGCCTTGCTCGACGGCGTGAACGCCGTGGTGCACATGGGCGGCGTCTCAACAGAACAACCTTGGGAGCCAATTTTGGCTGGCAACATCGTGGGAATGGTCAACCTGTATGAGGCGGCACGTCTGAAGGGCGTCCAACGCATCGTGTTCGCCAGCTCCAACCATGTGACCGGTTTTTACCGCCAAGACGAAGTGGTCAACACCCGCATGCCCCCCAAACCCGACGGGTTTTATGGGCTATCCAAAGCCTTTGGCGAAGACTTGGCCCAACTTTATTGGGACCGTTGGGGCATCGAGACGGTGAGCCTGCGCATTGGCTCCTCGTATGCAGAACCCAAAGACCGCCGCATGCTGGCCACTTGGCTGAGCTTTGACGACCTGGAGCGCCTGGTGGTGGCCGCCTTGACCGCGCCCATCGTGGGCCACAGCATCATTTACGGCATGTCTGACAACCAGACCACCTGGTGGGACAACACACACGCCCAGCACATCGGCTATCGCCCACTGGACAGCTCGGACCCTTTCCGCGCCAAAGTCGAAGCGCGCCAGCAAAACATTGACAAGCGTGACCCGGCAGCAATTTACCAAGGTGGCGCCTTTGTAAGGGCATCGCCCCACGGCTGATGCTTACGTTTGAGATGGCCGCAAATACAAGGGAAAATCTCACTCTTTCGGCCTCATCTCATTCTCACTCTATGTGAGAAAAAGATCGAATTTCTTGTTAATGTTCGTCTGCTTAAGATGAGTTAGTCAGCATCTCTATGTCTAATCGAAAATGTTGAAGCTGCCTATGCGGCAGTGAACGCCTACGCCAGCTGCCGTGCAGACGCATACACTTTCTGAGCTGCCTATGCGGCAGTGAACTTTGCGAGTCCTCGAAGTCACCGCACGCAGCTTTTCTGAGCTGCCTATGCGGCAGTGAACGAAAGCGCGTCATCAAAAACTGTGGCCGTTCTTTTCTGAGCTGCCTATGCGGCAGTGAACGCGTTGGCCCCTTCGCCCGTGGTCGCGGCGTTTTTCTGAGCTGCCTATGCGGCAGTGAACTGTTCGACATGGTTCAGCTCAAAATCAGAGCAGTTTCTGAGCTGCCTATGCGGCAGTGAACACTGGGACATTCATGTCGGTTCATTCCTGGAATTTCTGAGCTGCCTATGCGGCAGTGAACGCGGTACCAAGTATTTGTCACCACCATCAACTTTTCTGAGCTGCCTACGCGGCCGTGAACATTCCTTGATTTTTTGGTCTTGGTATCCGATATTTCTGAGCTGCCTATGCGGCAGTGAACCATGAATAACGCTGTCGAAGTGGGACAAGTGCTTTCTGAGCTGCCTATGCGGCAGTGAACGAGAAGATCGCGCTGATGTCGCCATCGTGGCCTTTCTGAGCTGCCTATGCGGCAGTGAACAGTCTCACTACAACCGCGTGCAGGCATTGCTTTTTCTGAGCTGCCTATGCGGCAGTGAACGTGCATGAGCGGCGATGCGCAGGCCCCGACGGTTTCTGAGCTGCCTATGCGGCAGTGAACTTGCTAGCAGGCAGCCAATTGCGCAGGCCCTTTTTCTGAGCTGCCTATGCGGCAGTGAACATGTTCAAGGCCATGTGCGCAGTTCCGCCAACTTTCTGAGCTGCCTATGCGGCAGTGAACCTACCGCAAGACCAAGCCCCGTATAAATCTCTTTTCTGAGCTGCCTATGCGGCAGTGAACGGCGCGTGGGTCAGTTGTTGAATAGAACTCAATTTCTGAGCTGCCTATGCGGCAGTGAACAAACAATGCCACGTTTCTGTGGTTGTTTCCAATTTCTGAGCTGCCTATGCGGCAGTGAACCCGCCCATCCAGCTGAACGACCGACTGGTGGTTTTCTGAGCTGCCTATGCGGCAGTGAACGTCGATCCAGCCAGCCTCGCCTCGCAGCTTTTTTTCTGAGCTGCCTATGCGGCAGTGAACGTGACATGCTGACGATGAATGAGCGCCGCTCTTTTCTGAGCTGCCTATGCGGCAGTGAACGAAAGCGAGGCGATTGGATTTCATCTCTGGAATTTCTGAGCTGCCTATGCGGCAGTGAACGTGGCCCCATCAGTTGCTGGATTGGGGAGTAATTTCTGAGCTGCCTATGCGGCAGTGAACCTTTTCAACACACGCAAGCGCGTGCTTTTGCTTTTCTGAGCTGCCTATGCGGCAGTGAACAGTGACAGCACCAATTCACCCTCGA
>JBIKSF010000059.1:0-11872 GCA_044348785.1 Limnohabitans sp. | reverse complement strand
TCAGGCCTCGTCCTTGTTGCCTTGGCGCACCACGCTCGACAACGTGCTGTTGCCGCTCGAAATCGTGGAACCCTACCGCTCCAACTTCAAGCAAAAACGCGAAGAATACGCAGAACGCGCACGCAAACTGCTGAACACCGTGGGCCTCGGTGGTTACGAAGACAAGTTCCCTTGGCAACTGTCGGGCGGCATGCAGCAACGCGCCAGCATCTGCCGCGCCTTGATCCATGAGCCCAAAATGCTGCTGCTCGACGAGCCCTTTGGCGCGCTCGACGCCTTCACGCGTGAAGAGCTCTGGTGCATCTTGCGCGACCTGTGGACCGAGCAAAAGTTCAACGTCATTTTGGTCACACACGATCTGCGCGAATCGGTGTTTTTGGCCGACACGGTCTATGTGATGAGCAAGAGCCCCGGCCGCTTTGTGGTCAAGCGCGAGATCGACCTGCCGCGCCCGCGCGACCTGGAGATCACCTACACCCCGGAATTCACCAACATCGTGCACGAGCTGCGCGGCCATATCGGTGCCATGCGCAAGACCGGTACAGCCATCAACCAATGAGCGGGAGCCTCACATGAACAAGAAATCCCTTGAAAGCTGGTCCCCCTGGATCTTGCTGGTGCTGACTTTGCTGGTCTGGGAAGGCCTGTGCCGCGCCTTCAACGTGTCGGAATTCGTTTTCCCCAGCCCCTCGCGCATCGCGCAACAAACCATCGAATACCGCGACGTGATCGCGGGCCACGCTTGGCGCACCTATTGGGTGACCATGGTGGGCTTTGGCATCGCCATCGTGGTGGGCGTGCTGCTGGGCTTCATCATCGGCAGCTCACGCCTGGCTTATGCCGCCGTGTACCCGCTCATGACCGCCTTCAACGCCTTGCCCAAAGCGGCCTTCGTGCCCATCTTGGTGGTGTGGTTTGGCATCGGCATCGGCCCCGCCATCCTCACGGCTTTCCTCATCAGCTTCTTCCCCATCATGGTGAACATCGCCACCGGCTTGGCCACGCTGGAGCCTGAGCTCGAAGACGTGCTGCGCGTGCTGGGCGCCAAGCGCTGGGACGTGCTGGTCAAAGTCGGCCTGCCCCGCTCCATGCCTTACTTTTACGGCTCGCTCAAAGTCGCGATCACCTTGGCCTTTGTGGGCACCACCGTGTCCGAGATGACGGCTTCAAACGAAGGCATTGGCTACTTGCTGATCTCTGCCGGTTCGGCCATGCAAATGGGCCTGGCGTTTTCTGGCTTGGTGGTGGTGGGTGCGATGGCCATGGCCATGTACGAACTGTTCAGCGCCATCGAAAAGCGCACCACCGGCTGGGCACACCGCGGCTCGCAGGGCGAGTAAAGCGGACACTGTTTTGCGCATGACGCACTCGGCCCAACCAAGGGAGTAGATCAGATGACTTGGTTGGCCCGACTCGATTTGGACTACACGCTCGAAGCCGAGCGCAGCGTGGCCCTCTACCTGCTCACGGTGAGCGGCGCGCTGCCTGCCGATCGCATCATGGGCGTGGAGACCGGCGGCTGCCCGCACACGGCCATCCGCGAAGACGCGTCGATCAACCTCGAAGCGATTGACCGCATGCTGGAAAAATTCCCGAATGCGGACGTGGTCTTCATCGAGAGCGGCGGCGACAACCTCGCCGCCACCTTCAGCCCGGAACTTTCCGATCTGACGATTTACGTGATCGATGTAGCCGCAGGCGAAAAGATTCCGCGCAAAGGCGGCCCCGGCATCACCAAGAGCGATTTGTTCGTCATCAACAAAACCGACCTGGCCCCGCATGTGGGCGCTGACCTGCAAGTCATGCGCGACGACACCAACCGCATGCGCCCCAACCCCGAAACCCGCCCCTGGGTCATGACCAACCTCAAAACGCTGGATGGCTTGGCCGAGGTGGTGGCTTTCATTGAAAAGCGCGGCATGCTGGGCAGCGCCTGAATTGCTTTTGACACGCCACGCGCTTGCGCACCGAATCCAGGGGTTTAAATCGCTACAATCTCACCCCAAGGAAGCGTGGCAGAGTGGTCGATTGCACCGGTCTTGAAAACCGGCGACTCGAAAGGGTCCGTGAGTTCGAATCTCACCGCTTCCGCCAGAAACAACGCAAAACGCCCCTTGAGAGGGGCGTTTTGCATGGGGCAGACCATTCAGCTCTTGCCCACCAGCATCGCCTCCACCAACTCCTGCACCGCCAACGCCTCTTCGGCCGTGGCCAGTTTGTGCGGCTGGCCGCGCAGCCACAAGTCCACTTCGCTCAATTGACGCTGTAAGGCGCTGGTGCGCGGGTCTTCGGTACGCCAGTCCAAGGCCTCGACCCATGGACCGCCATCGGAGCGCCACAGTTGGAAAAATTCGCGAAACTGGTGGTTCATGCGACTGCCGCGCACCGTGACTTCTTGGCGGTCGGGTTGCTGGCCGCCGGTGGTCGCCATAACGGTCACCGGCTTGCCGTCTGCGGTGGTCAAGCGGGCCAGCATGTCGAGTTCGCACAAGGCGGGGTCTTGTGGGTAACGTGGCAAGGCGTGCTGCAAGGTCAACGGCCCTAAAAAGCGCCCCGCCAAAAACAAGAAGTGCGAAATCACCTCACGGGTGTAGCCGCCTTCGTGGCGCAAGCGCAGCCAGTCGGCGTCCTTCTGCCAAGCGCGGGGCCAGGCGGGGTAATTCACCACGATGTCGATGCCGAGCAGCTCACCCGTTTCACCCGCAGCGATGGCGCGGCTGAGTTCTTCAAAGCCACGCGACGCGGCCTGGGTGAAATTGACCACGCCCGGCAAACGCGCTTGGCGCAATTGGGCGACCAGATCACGGCTTTGCGCGTTGTCGGTGCCCAGAGGCTTTTCCATGAACACGCCCTGCCCTGCTGCTGCTGCCTGCAGGGCATAGGTTTTGCGAGGTCCTGGGGGGCAGGCCAGGTAGACCACATCGGCCCCGGCCATGGCGGCCTGAGGGTCAGGTGAAATGGTCACGCCGGGCATGGTCTCGAGGGTTTTGGCCACCGAGGCGGCCGAGGGATCCCATGCGCCGCAGACCTCAAAAGCGGGGTGCCGCAGGGCGTTTTCGAGCATGCGGCGTCCCATGATGCCGAGCCCAATGATGGCCATCCGATGTGTCATGTGTCTCTCCTTTGCTTGCAAGCTTAACCATTCAACAACCCTTCCTATTTTTAGTCTTAAAAATTCGATAAAATCAAATCATGGAAAAAACCAATAGTCCTTTTGTATCTGCTTATCTGCGGTTTTTGCAGTTAGCCAGAGTCATTCAAGCCTTGCCCGATGGCATGGAGATGGATGCCAATGAAAAAGCCTTGCTGCAAGCCGTTGTGCTGCGCTGGTACGAAGACCAGCCCATGACGGTTCGCGAGGCGATTGCTTTGGCCGATTTAGGCTCTCCGGCAACATTGCACAAACGCATCACGCGTCTTCGTGAAAAAGACATGCTCAGCACCTTGAACCTGGAGGGTGATCGCCGGGCCAAATTCCTGATTCCGACGCAAAGGACGCTGGATTACTTCAACAACTTAGGCCAGTCGATGCAAATGGCCCACCCCAATCTGCCCGCATGAACATGACGGTGCGAGAGGTCCTTGAAAAAACAGCGCTGACATTGCTCAGCGCTGTTTTGTTTGTGGGATTCTTCCAACTCAACGATTGGCTGTTTTCGATGTTCGAACACAGCAAGGGCATCAACTGGATATTTTTGCCCGCTGGTTTTCGGGTTATTTTGGTTTTGGTGTTGGGTCTGCCGGGTGCACTCGGACTGATGCTGGGCAGCTGGTTCATCGATTGGGAACTGATTCAGGGTCAAAACACGTTGTTGGGTTTTTTGAATGGCGTGGCAGGCGGCTTGACGCCTTGGCTGGTGCTCAAGTACCTGCACAAACAAAAATGGCTGGGACAGCAATTGCAAGCCCTGAACGCTGCGCAGCTGTTGAACCTCACGCTGGTATCTTCAGCGGCCAGTGCCTTGACGCATCAAATCGTTTGGTGGCTGTTGGAGCGCCCCAACATGAACATTTGGGTGGACGTGTGGCCCATGTTCTGTGGCAATGTGCTGGGCGCATTGTTGATGCTTTACAGCTTCAAATTTGTGCTGGACCGCCTCCGCGTCAAAAACTGAAACCTTGCAGGTTTTTCAGAGCCAGCAACTTCAATCGCCCCCGGCCAAAAACAGCGCCTGCAAGTCACTCAAGAAATCAAAACCCCTGTCTGTCGGCCAGACCCGGTGCAGGTCGCGTCCGATCAAGCCCAACTTCTCAGCCTCTTGCAGGCCTTTTTGAATGCTGGTCATGGCCAGACCCGTGCGGTCCACGTAGTCGGCCAATTCAAACCCACCCCGCAAACGCAGTGCATTGAGCATGAATTCAAAAGGTAAATCTTGGCGCGAGACTTCGGTGCTTTGCGTGACGGGCTCGCCTTTCATGGCTTGCTGCATATAAAGCGCAGGCTCGCGGTAACGCACCTGCCGCAGCACGCGGTGAGCAAAACTCAGCTTGCTGTGCGCACCAGCACCGATGCCGAGGTAATCGCCAAATTGCCAATAGTTCAGGTTGTGCGCGCACTGGTGCCCAGGCTTGGCATAAGCCGACACCTCGTAGCGGTTGAGCCCCGCCAAGCCGGTCAGCTCGGTGATGCGGTCCATCATTTCGTAGGCCAAATCGTCCTCGGGCAAGGTGGGCGGAAACTTGGCGAACACCGTGTTGGGCTCGATGGTCAGGTGGTAAATCGAGATGTGCGGCGGCGCAAAGGTCAAAGCGGTCTGGATGTCTTGCGTGAGGCCTTCGATCGTCTGGCCCGGCAAGGCGTACATCAGGTCGAGGTTGAAGGTGTCAAACACCTGCGCGGCCTCGGTCACAGCCGCCAGTGCTTGGTCGCGGTCGTGCACGCGGCCCAGCGCTTTGAGGTGCGTGTTGTCAAAGCTCTGAACACCGATGGACAGACGCGTGATGCCCGCCTGGTGGAAGGCCTTGAATCGGTCTTTTTCAAAGGTGCCGGGGTTGGCTTCCATGGTGATTTCGGCATCGGGCGCCAAACGCACACGGGCGCGGATGCCAGAAATCAAACGGTCAATCGCTTCGGGCGAAAACAAGCTGGGTGTGCCGCCGCCCAAAAACACGGTCTGGATGCTGCGGCCCCAGATCAAAGGCAAGCTCGCTTCCAGGTCGGCGAAAAGCGCGTGGATGTAGGCGTCTTGCGTCGACACCGGATCTGCGCCTTCGCGGAATTCGTGAGAGTTGAAGTCGCAATACGGGCACTTCTTGATGCACCAAGGCAGGTGCACATAAAGCGACAGCGGCGGCAAGGCGTTCAGTTGCAGCACGCCTGGCCGCATGGCGTGCACCGGGTCCATCATCGGGTTCATGGTGCAGCGCTGTCCAACCAGCGTTCACGCATCAGCGCCAGCATGGCTTGCGCAGCGCGGCCCCGGTGGCTGTTGGCGTTTTTCACCTCGGGGGGCAACTCGGCAAATGTCTTGCCAAATTCAGGCAAAAACATCACAGGGTCAAAGCCAAAACCGTTGGTGCCGCGGCGCTCGGGCGTGATCTGCACCACCACCCGGCCCACGGCAATCAGCGGCTCCGGGTCGTCGGCACTGCGCACGGCCACCAGGGTGCTGACCATGGCGGCGCGGCGGTTGGCGATACCCTGCATTTGCTCCAGCAAAGCGATGACGTTGGTGTCATCGCCCTTGGCGTAGCCAAAGCGGGTGGCGTAATAAGCGGTGTCCACGCCGGGCTGACCGCCAAAAGCATCCACACACAGGCCCGCGTCATCGGCCAAGGCGGGCATGCCGCTCAGCTGCGCGGCGTGGCGGGCTTTGGCCAAGGCGTTTTCCACAAAGGTCTTGAAGGGCTCTGCCGCCTCGGGAATGTTCAGCTCGGACTGGCGCACCAGCGTCATGCCCAAAGGCGCAAACAGGGTTTGCAGCTCGGCCAGTTTGCCCGCATTGTTGGAAGCCAGAACGATTTTCATGAGCGGACAGGTTCAGGCGCTGAAAGTCAGGGTTTGGGGCTCGTCGTGCGCCTGTTTTTGCAACTGCACCAGCTGCGCAATGCCTTTTTCGGCCAGCGCCAGCATGCGGTCCATCTCGACGCGGGTGAAAGCCACGCCTTCGGCTGTGCCCTGCACTTCCACAAAGTTGCCTGCGCCGGTCATCACCACGTTCATGTCGGTGTCGCAAGCCGAGTCTTCGGGGTAATCGAGGTCCAGCAAAGCGGTGCCGCTTTTCAATCCCACCGAGATGGCCGCCACGCGGTCGAGGATGGGGGATTCGGTCAGTTTGCCGGTCTGCATCAACCAATTCACCGCATCTTGGGCCGCCACAAAAGCGCCCGTGATGCTGGCGGTGCGGGTACCGCCATCGGCTTGCAACACGTCGCAGTCCAGATGAATGGTGCGCTCGCCCAGCTTTTTCAGATCGAACACGGCGCGCAGCGAGCGGCCGATCAGGCGCTGAATTTCTTGTGTGCGGCCGCTTTGCTTGCCGCGTGCGGCTTCGCGGTCGCCGCGGGTGTGGGTGGCGCGGGGCAGCATGCCGTATTCGGCCGTGACCCAGCCCTCGCCGCTGCCTTTTTTGTGACCCGGCACCTTTTCTTCGACCGACGCGGTGCACAGCACACGGGTCTGGCCAAACTCGATCAGCACCGAGCCTTCGGCGTGAATGGTGTAACCCCGGGTGATGCGCACAGCGCGCAGGGCGTCGGCAGTGCGACCGGTTCGGATGTAGGAGCTGGTGGTGTTCATGATGGCGCTGAAGTGGTTGGCTCTGGGGTCTTGGCCGTGCGCCCGGCAGTGAGCGGGCGGGGCAGACACAAGAGTTTGAGATAATGCCTCGTTTCATGCTCAGCCAAGCTGGGCATTTGCAGCGCCTCATGGCCCATGGGGCCAAGCGCTGTCACAAGGAACTTGATCGATGCCAGTTTACAGTATGACCGGATACGCCAGCGTGCAGCACAGCCCGCAGGCCGCAGACGGTGAAAGCCCTGCCAACGCGGCCCACACAGCCCGGCTGGGGTTCGAAATTCGCTCGGTCAACAGCCGCTTCCTCGACCTGAGTTTTCGCCTGCCCGAAGAGCTCCGCCAGCTCGAACCCGGCCTGCGCGAACTGATCACCCGCCAAATCAAACGCGGCAAAGTCGAAGTCCGTGCCAGCCAGGACGCCGGTGATGGCGCTGCCCTGCAAGCCCCCAACCACCAAGCTCTGCAAAAAATCGCGGCCTTGCAAGAAAAAATTCAAGATTGGTTGCCCAATGCACGCGCATTGAGCGTGGCCGATGTGCTGCGCATGAGCGCTGGCAGCTCGGGCCAAGCCGCACCCGATGAAGCCGCCTGGATGCAACTGGCCAGCCAAGCGGTGTACGCCCTGCGCGAAGCCCGTGCCCGAGAAGGCGCCCGCTTGACCGAGATGCTGCAAAGCCACATTGAGCAGCTGCGCAGCCTGGCCGAACAAGCCGTGCCCCTTGTGCCACAACTGGTCGAGCAACAGCGCCAGCGCTTTTTGGAGCGCTGGAAAGACGCCATGGCCCTGGCCGATGGCAGCCACCTGCCCGAGGCCGCGCAAGACCGCGCTCTGACCGAAGCCACAGCCTTTGCCATCCGCATCGACGTGGCCGAAGAGTTGACCCGCCTGCGCTCACACCTGGACGAACTCAGCCGCCTGCTCACCAAAGGCGGCGACATTGGCAAGCGCCTGGACTTCCTGATTCAGGAACTGCACCGCGAAGCCAACACTTTGGGCTCCAAATCAGCCGTGCTCGAGATGACGCGCATCTCGGTCGACATGAAGGTGCTGATCGAGCAAATGCGCGAACAAGTCCAAAACATCGAATAAAGAGCCACCACATGGATTACCCTGGAAACCTGTTTGTCGTGGCCGCCCCCAGCGGGGCTGGCAAATCCAGCCTGGTCAAGGCCTTGATGGAGCTGGACGCGCGCGTGCAGCCCACGGTCTCGCACACCACCCGCCCCCCGCGTGGTCAGGAAAAGCATGGCCGCGAGTACTTTTTTGCCTCAGCGCAAGAGTTTGATGCCATGGTCCTTGGCGACGCCTTCGTGGAGTGGGCCCATGTGCATGGCCAGCGCTACGGCACTTCGAAAAAGATGATCGAGGAACGCATGGCGCAAGGTGCCGACGTGATTCTGGAAATCGACTACCAGGGTGCCCTGCAGATCAAAAAAATGTACGCCAACGCGGTATTGATCTTCATCTTGCCGCCCAGCTGGGAAGAATTGCGCTCACGCCTGGAGCGCCGAGGCGAAGACGCCCCCGACATCATTGAGCTGCGCCTCCAAAACGCTGCCGTCGAGATGGCGCAGGCCCAAGAATTCGACTTCGTTATAATCAACGAAGTATTTGATCGTGCTCTGTTTGACCTCAAAGCGGTTGTTCACGCCCAGCGGCTCAAGTACCACGTCCAGCGCCGCGCACGGCCTGACACCTTTCAAGCCCTCAAGATGGCTTGAACCCAGCACAGAAATTCTCAAGGAAAACATCATGGCCCGCATCACCGTTGAAGACTGCCTGGAACAAATCCCGAACCGCTTTCAGTTGGTTCTGGCTGCCACATACCGTGCACGCATGCTGAGCCAAGGCCACACGGCCCGCATCGAGAGCAAAAACAAGCCCGGCGTGACCGCCTTGCGCGAAATCGCTGCAGGCAAAGTCGGTATCGAGATGCTCAAGCGCGTGTCCTGAAATCGCGAACCCGGGTGGGTCTGGTCTGCACCAGCACCTCACCCCAGCCACAAAACGCCCCAGTGATGGGGCTTTTTTTTGCCTGTTTCCAAAGCCCTCAATCGCTTGCGTTACATTGATGCCATGAGCGCCGTCCTGCCCAAAACTCCCAAAGCTGTCTCCAGCCGCCCCAAAGCGCTGGACCCTGCTGCTGCCAATGCGGCCGCAGCCAGCTTTGCTGTGCTGGAAGCGCAACTGGGCTACCTGAACGACGCCGAGACCGACATGGTGCGGCGGGCCTATAAATTTGCCGACGAAGCCCACCTGGGCCAGATGCGCAAAAGTGGCGAGCCCTACATCACCCACCCCATTGCTGTGGCTGGTTTGTGCACCGAATGGAAGCTCGATGCTCAGGCCCTGGCCGCCGCCTTGCTGCACGATGCCATGGAAGACTGCGGCGTCACCAAGATGGAGCTGATCGAGCGCTTTGGCTCGCCTGTGGCGGAACTGGTGGACGGCCTGACCAAACTGGACAAGCTGGAATTCAACACCCGCGAAGAAAACCAGGCGGAGTCCTTTCGCAAGATGCTGCTGGCCATGGCCAGAGATGTTCGGGTCATCCTGATCAAGCTGGCTGACCGCACCCACAACATGCGCACCATGTCGGACATGCCGCGCAGCAAGTGGGGCCGCATCGCCTCTGAGACGCTGGAGATCTACGCCCCGATTGCGCACCGCCTGGGCCTGAACCAGATTTACCGCGAGCTACAAGATCTGGCCTTCAAGCACTTGCTGCCCTGGCGTTATGCGGTGCTGACCAAGGCCGTCTCGCGTGCGCGCAACCGCCGCCGCGACCTGATCCAAAAAGTACAAGCCGATGTGGAGGCTGTGTTCGCCCAAGCCAAAATGGATGTTCGCATCAGTGGCCGCGAAAAAACCCTTTATTCCATCTACAAGAAGATGGATGAAAAACACCTGAGCTTTGCCCAAGTCACCGACATTTATGGCCTTCGGGTCATCGTGCCCTCGGTCATCGACTGCTACACCGCTTTGGGCTTGCTGCACCAGATTTACAAGCCATTGCCTGGCAAATTCAAAGACCACATCGCCATTGCCAAGGTCAACGGCTACCAGTCGCTGCACACCACCTTGGTAGGGCCATCGGGCGTGAACGTCGAGTTCCAGATGCGCACCGAAGCCATGCACTTGGTGGCCGAATCGGGTGTGGCCGCGCACTGGCTCTACAAAGAACATGAATCGGCCAGCGCCCAATCCGAGCGCTTAGGCACGCAGTGGCTGCAATCACTTTTGGACATTCAAACCGAAACACGCGACGCGGCCGAGTTCTGGGACCACGTCAAGGTCGACTTGTTTCCAGATGCTGTCTATGTTTTCACCCCCAAGAGCCAAATCATGGCCTTGCCACGGGGTGCCACGGTGGTCGATTTTGCCTACGCCATCCACAGCCGTGTGGGCGATCACGCCATGGCTGCACGCATCAATGGCGACCAGGTGCCATTGCGCACCGAACTCAAAAACGGTGATGTGGTCGAGGTGATCACTGCGCCCGTGTCGGCCCCCAATCCAGCATGGCTGGGCTTTGTGCGCACGGGTCGGGCACGCTCCAAGATTCGTCACCACCTCAAGACCATGGCGCAAACCGAGTCGGTGGAGTTGGGCGAAAAACTCCTGTCCCAATCCCTGCGTGCCGAAGGCATCGACAAACTGCCCTCTGACGAAGAAACCGATCAGGTCATTTGGGAAAAGCTGCTGCGTTTCACTGGCAACCGCAACCGCGCAGATTTGCTGATGGACATTGGCTTGGGTAAACGCATCGCCACCATTGTGGCCAAGCGCCTGACCGCTTTGCTGTCAGAGCGGGGTCAAAAGCCCGATGCCCTGCTGATGACGCGGGAACGTTTTACGGCACACGAGTCCATCTCGCAAGGGGCCATCACCCTGGACGGCAGCGAAAACGCATCGGTGGTCTATTCACGCTGCTGCCGCCCCCTGCCCGGAGACGACATCGTGGGTTACCTCGGCCGTGGTGAAGGCCTGGCCGTGCACACCCGCGACTGCGCCACCGCACGCAAACTGGAGCACAAGGACAGCGAACGTTTCATCGGTGTGGAGTGGTCAGACGAATTGAACCGCAGCTTCGAGACCGCCATCAACGTCAGCGTGGTCAATGGCAAGGGTGTTCTGGCCCGTGTGGCTGGTGCACTGGCCGCTGCCGAGACCGACATCGTGCACGTGGACATGGGCAGCGATTCGCCGCAAGACATGGCCGAGTTGAAATTTGTCATTGCCGTGCGGGATGCGGCACATCTGGAGCAAGTGCTGCGCCACCTCAAGCGTACCCCCTCGGTGGTCAAAGCCGAACGCCAGACCCACAAAGGCAACGCGCCGACCTGAAAACGGCGCCCAGCGGCTCGCGAGCCCGCTTCAAGCAGGCGCCGGATAGCTGACCTGCAACACCTCGATGTCCAGCACGCCAGAGGGCGTGAGCAGTTTGAGCTCATCGCCTTCGCGTGACTTGAGCAAAGTTCGAGCAATCGGCGAGACCCAGCTGACCTGGCCTTGCAAACTGTCGGCCTCGTCGATCCCCAAAATCGTGACCGTGCGCTCGGTGCCCGATGCCTCCGCGTACGTGACCGTGGCCCCAAAAAACACCTGATCGCTGCCGTGGTGCACCACCGGGTCGACCACTTCGGCGATCTCCAAACGTTTGGTCAAAAAGCGGATTCGCCGATCGATCTCGCGCAAGCGCTTTTTGCCATAGAGGTAATCGCCGTTTTCTGATCGGTCGCCATTGCTGGCGGCCCAATGCACGATTTCGACCACTTTGGGCCGCTCGTCGTCGATCAAGCTGAACAGCTCAGCCCGCAGGCGGGCGTAACCTTCGGGCGTCATGTAGTTGCGCGCACCTGAAGGCAGCGCCGGTAAACCCAGCTCTTCGTCGTCATCGCCGTCGGATTCTTTGGTGAAGGCTTTGCTCATGTGGAAATGCTCAAAGGGGCAAGGCGTGGAGCCAGCCAAGGACCGGCGTGTGGTGGCATGTCGTGTTGGCGTTCAGAAATAGAAAAAGCCCACAACTTTCGTTGTGGGCTTTCTAATTTTTGGTGCGGCTGGCAGGAATCGAACCCACGACCCCTTGGTTCGTAGCCAAGTACTCTATCCAGCTGAGCTACAGCCGCATCATG
>JBIKSF010000058.1:0-11986 GCA_044348785.1 Limnohabitans sp. | reverse complement strand
GCGGCTTCCAGACCGCTCAAGGGTGCTTCTTCGCGGAAATAAATCTCGCTGTAGCACTCGTCGGATGCGATCACGAAACCGTGCTGGTCCGACAGGGCAAACAGCTTTTCCCATTCCGACAGCGGCATGACCGCGCCCGTGGGGTTGCCGGGCGAGCAGACAAACAGCAGCTGCGTGCGGGCCCAGACCTCAGCAGGCACGCTGTCCCAGTCGTTGGCAAAGTTACGGGCCGGGTCGCTGGGCACGTAATAGGGCTCAGCCCCAGACAGCAAGGCCGCGCCTTCGTAGATTTGATAGAACGGGTTGGGGCTGACCACGGTGGCGCCGGGGCGGGTCGGGTCGATCACGGTTTGCGTCAGCGCAAACAAGGCCTCTCGCGAGCCATTGACAGGCAGCACTTGGGTGGCTGGGTCCAGCGTCAGCTTGTAACGTATTTGGAGCCAGGCTGTGCAGGCTTGGCGCAAGGCGGGCTCGCCCGCCGTTGCAGGGTAGGCCGAAAGACCCGTGGTCACAGCCGCCTTGAGTGCTTCCTGAATGAAAGCAGGTGTAGCGTGTTTGGGCTCACCAATGCCCAAGCTGATGGGCTTGAGGGCTGGGTTGGGCGTGACGCTTAAAAACAGGTTTTTCAGCCGCTCAAAAGGATAGGGCTGCAGCTTGGCGAGAAGGGGATTCATCCCTTGATTATCCGGGATCATCCGAGCAGGTCTGCTGGGTTAATATTGAAGACTGTTCGAATGGCCTGGATTCAGGCTTTTTGGGCGGGGTGATGTCGCCCAGCTGTCGTCATTTCGTATTCCCTTTTTAGATTGTCCTGACCGCCGTGCGCCTCAATTCCATCAAGCTTTCAGGCTTCAAATCGTTTGCCGAGCCGACCAACTTCCTGCTGCCTGGGCAGTTGGTGGGCGTGGTCGGCCCCAACGGTTGCGGCAAATCCAACATCATGGATGCGGTGCGTTGGGTGCTGGGCGAGTCGAAGGCGTCGGAGTTGCGTGGCGAGTCCATGCAGGACGTGATTTTCAACGGCACCACCACCCGCAAACCGGCCAGCCGTGCCAGCGTGGAGCTGGTGTTCAGCAACGAAGACCACCGCGCCGGTGGCCAGTGGGGCCAATTTGCCGAGATCGCCGTCAAGCGCGTGCTGACCCGCGACGGCAACAGCAGTTACTTCATCAACAACCAGCCGGTGCGCCGCCGCGATGTGCAGGACGTGTTTTTGGGCACCGGTTTGGGCCCACGCGCTTACGCCATCATTGGCCAGGGCACCATCAGCCGCATCATCGAGTCGCGCCCTGAAGAGTTGCGCCTGTTCCTCGAAGAGGCAGCCGGTGTCTCTAAATATAAAGAGCGCCGCCGCGAGACCGAAAACCGCCTGTCCGACACCCGCGAGAACTTGACCCGGGTCGACGACATCCTGCGCGAGCTGAACGCCAATCTGGAAAAGCTCGAAAAACAGGCCGAAGTCGCCCACCGCTACAACAACCTGCAGGCTGACAGCACGCTCAAACAGCACCAGCTGTGGTTCTTGAAGCGTCGCGACGCCGAGACCGACCAGGGCCGCATGAAGTCAGACGTGGACCAAGCCGTCAACGCGCTTGAGTCGCGCATGGCCGATCTGAGGCATGTGGAGGCCGATCTGGAGACCATTCGCCAGGCGCATTACGCCGCAGGCGACCAGGTCAACCAGGCGCAAGGCGCTTTGTACGAGGCCAGCGCCGAAGTGGGGCGGCTGGAGGCCGAAATCCGCTTTGTGGTGGAAGGCCGTCAACGCGCAGAGCAGCGTTTGCAGCAGCTGATCGAGCAAACCGCCCAATGGGGCACCCGCAGCCAGGACGCTCAAGCCGAGCTGGAAACCCTGTCCGAGCAGGCGGCCATGGCCGAAGACCAGAGCATGACCCTGGCCGCCCAGGTCGAAGACCAAGCCATGGCTTTGCCCGACCTGGAAGAAGCCCTGCGCAAAGCCCAAAACGACGCCACTGCCCAGCGCGCCACGGTGGTGCAGGTGCAGCAGCAAATTGGAGTTCTGGCCGCAGACCAGCGCAACGTTGAAGAGCAATCACGCCAACTCGACACCCGCCGCGAACGTCTGCTGACCGACCGCAACGCCCTGGCCGCGCCCGACGAGGCTCGGCTGAGCCAGTTGCAAGAACAACTGTCCGAGGCCGAGGCGCTGTCGGCCGAATCCGAAGCCCGCTTGCAAGACCTGCAAGAACAGGTGCCCGCGCTGGACGAAGATCGCCGCAGCCGTCAAGCTGCCGTCAACGACGAGTCTGCCCGCCTGGCCGATCTGAGCGCCCGAATCGAGGCGCTCAAGGCCCTGCAAGAGAAGGTCCGCACCGACGGCAAACTCAAGCCCTGGCTGGCCAAGCACGGCATGGACGGGTTGGAAGGCCTGTGGAGCCGCATCCATATTGAACCCGGCTGGGAAAATGCCCTCGAATCCGCCCTGCGTGAGCGTCTGTCTGCCCTGGAAGTCTCTCGCCTGGACATGGTGCGCGCGTTTGCCAATGACGCGCCGCCTGCCAAGCTGAGCTTTTTCAGCCCGCCCTTGGCCGCCAAAGCCGCGCCGCGCAGTGGCATGCCCGCAGGCTGCAAGCCCTTGGCCGACTTGTTGCGTGTGCACGATGCCGGCTTGTCGGCATTGCTTGCCGATTGGCTGCAAGGCTGCTACACAGCCCCCAATCTGGAAGACGCGCTGGCCTGGCGCAGTCAATTGCAAGCGGGTGAAACCCTGTTGGTTCAAGCCGGTCACGCGGTTCAACTCAACAGCGTGGTGTTTTACGCGCAAGACTCCGAACAAGCCGGTTTACTGGGCCGTGCCCAGGAGATCGAGAACCTGGAAAAGCAGCTGCGCGCCCAGACCCTGATTTCTGAAGAAAGCCGCAGCGCTTTGGTGCGGGCCGAAGCGGCGTATGCCGATGCCTCGCAGCGCCTGATCACCGTTCGCCGCGAAGCCAGCGAAAGCCAGTCGCGCACCCACGAGCTGCAGGTCGAAACCCTGCGCCTGTCTCAGCTGGTGGCGCAAACCCGTGCCCGCAGCGAACAAATCAACAACGACTTGGCCGAAGTGGACGCCTTGCTGGACGAGCTGCAAGAGCGCCGCGTCACCGCCGAAGCTCGCTTTGAAGAGCTGGACATGCAGCTGGCCGACACGCAAGAGCGCCACGCCCAGCTGGACGAGCGCGTGATCGAGGCCGAGCGCAAGCTGTCCGAATGCCGCGAACAGCAGCGCAGCCTGGAGCGCCGGGCGCAAGAGGCGCAGTTTTCACAGCGCAGCCTGGACGCCCGCCGCGCCGAGCTCAACCGCACAATAGAGACCGCGCAGCAGCAGGTGACCAGCATCGACGCCGAAATGCAGCGCGCCCGCGACGAACTCAGCCGCCTGACCGATGCCGCTGCGCAAGCCGGTCTGCAAAACGTGCTGGCTGTCAAGCTGGAGCGCGAGCAAGCGCTGGGCGCTTGCCGCAGCGCCTACGATGACCTGACCGCCAAGCTGCGTGCCAGCGACGAGCGCCGTGTGAGCTTCGAGCGCGAACTTGACCCGCTGCGCCAACGCATCACCGATTTGCAGCTCAAAGAGCAAGCCGCCCGCCTGGGCCTTGAGCAATACACCCAGCTGCTGGCCGATGCGCAAGCCGACCTGGAGGCCGTGGCCGCTTCGATCGAGGCAGGCCAGGTGCGCGTGACGGGTCTGCAAGGCGAGATCGACCGCATCCACCGCGAAATCACCGCTTTGGGCCCGGTCAACCTGGCCGCTTTGGAAGAGCTGACCACTTCGCGCGAGCGCAAGGTTTTCCTCGACTCCCAGTGCGCCGACCTGACCGATGCGATGAACACGCTGGAAGACGCCATCCGCAAGATCGACGCCGAAACCCGCGACCTGTTGGGTGGCACTTTCAAGATCGTCAACGAGCACTTCAGCCGCATGTTTCCCGAGTTGTTTGGCGGCGGCAATGCCCGCTTGGTGATGACCGGCGACGAAATTTTGGATGCCGGCGTGCAGGTGCTGGCGCAGCCGCCCGGCAAGAAGAACCAGACCATCCATTTGCTGTCCGGCGGCGAAAAGGCCCTCACGGCCATCGCGCTGGTGTTTGCGATTTTTCAGCTCAACCCGGCCCCGTTTTGTTTGCTCGACGAGGTGGACGCGCCGCTGGACGACGCCAACACCGAGCGCTACGCCAAACTGGTCAAGGGCATGGGCAAAGAGACCCAGTTCCTGTTTATCAGCCACAACAAGATCGCCATGGAAATGGCCGAGCAGTTGATCGGTGTGACCATGCAGGAGCAGGGCGTTTCACGCATTGTGGCTGTGGACATGGAGTCCGCAGTGTCATTGGCCGACGTGGCCTGAGGAAGTTATCTTGGAATCGATGAGCTCATTGCAATTGAGTCTGGCCGCCATCGGGGCGCTCACCGTGGGTGCCGTGGTGATCTACAACTATTGGACTTCGCGCAAAAATGCGCCCCGCCAGGCCGAACCCCAGACAGAACCCGAACTGGCCATGCCTGACATGGCCCCTGAGGTGTCCGAGCCCCGTGAACCGGTCCTGACCGACGATTTCGCCAGTCTGCCCCAGCCCGAGCGCAAGCCCCAGCTGGACGCCTTGATCGATGTGATCGCCACCATCGAGGTGGACCATCCGGTCTCCGGGGACGCCGCTTTGGCGGCTTTGCCCGTGACGCGCCGTGTCGGCACCAAGCCTTTTCATGTGGAGGGCTGCAGTGACCAGAGCGGTGAATGGGAGGTTTTGGCTGCAGGTCGCCGTTACTCGGCCTTTCAAGCGGGTGTGCAACTGGCCAATCGGGTGGGGGCACTGAACAACATCGAGTTTTCGGAGTTTGTGGTGAAAACCCAAGCCTTTGCCGATGCCGTGGGCGGGAGCGCCAATTTCAGCGACATGATCGAAGAAGTGGCGCGTGCCCGGGAGCTGGACCAATTTGCCAGCGTACACGATGCCCAGCTGAGCTTCACCGTGTGCGCGCGTGCCTCCGCCTGGAGCCCTGGTTACATCCAGCAGCATGCGGCGCGTTTGGGCTTTGTGGCGGGGGTGATTCCGGGTCGCATGGTGCTGCCTGCTGCCGTGGCTGGCTTGCCCCCCATCTTTTCCCTGACTTTCGATACCCAAGCTGCCATGGCCGAAGACCCGGCGTTGTCGGCCATTCGTGAGTTTTCACTCAGTCTGGATGTGCCGCAAATCGCCCGTGAAGAACAGCCCTTTGAGCGCCTTCGAGAGGCAGCTCGTTTGCTCGCCGAAAACATGGATGGTGTGGTCACCGACGGCAACAACCAGATTCTGGGTGATGAAGTGCTGGATCAGATCGCCAACGACCTGCAGCAACTCTACGATGCCCTCTCGGGGCGTGAACTGTCGGCAGGCAGCCCTCAGGCGCGTCGCCTGTTTTCTTGATCCAGCCGCAGCACGCCATGTCCCAGCCGGACTTGTTTGGCCTTCCGTCTTCGGGCCAGGTCGATACCCCGCTCCCCCCACGGATAGACAGCCAGACCCCATCTCCCGCTCAGACCGCTGCGAAACTGCGTGCGCTGTTGCACCACCACGGGCACGCCTACTACACGCTCGATGCGCCCGAAATCCCTGACGCCGAATACGACCGGTTGTTTCGCGAACTGCAAGCCCTGGAGTCCTCCCACCCTGAGCTGCTGACGCCCGATTCGCCCACCCAGCGTGTGGGCGGGCAGGTGCTGGACGCCTTTGCGCAGGTCACGCACCGCGTGCCTATGCTCAGCATCCGAACCGAAACCGACACCGAAGCCAGTGGGGCCGAAGCGTTTGACACCCGCATCCGCAAAGAGCTGGGCCTGACCGATGCCGACCCGGCTGTGGACTACGTGGGCGAACTCAAGTTCGACGGCCTGGCCATGAGCCTGCGCTATGAAAACGGTGTGCTGGTGCAGGCTGCTACCCGGGGTGATGGCGAAACCGGCGAAGAGGTGACAGCCAACATCCGCACCATCGGCCAGATCCCGCTGCGCTTGCCGGCCGATGCACCGCCGGTCCTGGAGGTGCGCGGCGAGGTCTACATGGGCCGGGGCGACTTTGAACGCCTGAACGAACGGCAGCGCGAACGCATCGTGGCTGGCATCAAGGGTGAAAAAACTTTCGTCAACCCGCGCAATGCCGCTGCTGGCGCAGTGCGCCAGCTCGATTCGGGAATTGCCGCCGAGCGCCCCTTGAGCTTTTTTGCTTACGGCCTGGGCGACATCACGCCGCTTGCCGAAGGCGGCCCGCAGTGGCGAACCCACTTTGAGATGCTCCAGCAGCTCAAGGCCTGGGCTTTTCCGGTGGCCGAAGAAACGTCTTGCGTGCAGGGTGCTGCTGGGCTGGTGGCGTTTCACCAGCGCATCGCCGCTGGGCGCGACGCCTTGCCCTACGACATCGACGGGGTGGTCTACAAGGTCAACGACTTGGCGCAGCAGCAGCGATTGGGGTTTGTGACCCGCGAGCCGCGTTGGGCCGTGGCCCACAAATACCCGGCGCAAGAAGAAATGACCACCGTGCAGGCCATCGACGTGCAGGTGGGGCGCACCGGCAAGCTCACGCCCGTGGCCAAGTTGGCCCCCGTGTTTGTAGGCGGCGTGACGGTGACCAACGCCACGCTGCACAACGAACTCGAAGCCCGCCGCAAGGACGTGCGGGTGGGCGACACCGTGATCGTGCGCCGCGCGGGCGACGTGATTCCTGAAGTGGTGTCGGTGGTGCTGGACCGCCGTCCGGCTGACGCGCCGCAGTTCACCATGCTGACCCACTGCCCGGTGTGCGGCAGTTTGGCTGAGCGCGAAGAGGGCGAAGCCGACCACCGCTGCACGGGCGGGCTGTTTTGCAGTGCCCAGCGCAAGCAAGCCATTTGGCACTTTGCCCACCGCCGCGCCATGGATGTGGACGGCCTGGGCGACAAACTGGTGGATCAGTTGGTCGATTCAGACCAGGTCAAAACCCTGGCCGATCTGTACCACCTCAAGCTCGATACCCTGGCCAACATGGACCGCATGGCCGAAAAATCGGCCGTCAACCTGCTCGAAGCGCTGGAAAAATCCAAAACCACCACCCTGGGCCGCTTTTTGTTCAGCCTGGGCATCCGCCATGTGGGCGAGGCCACGGCCAAAGAGTTAGCCCGGCACTTCGGCCAGCTCGACGCCGTCATGATGGCCAGCGAAGACGCGTTGCTGCAAGTGGCCGATGTGGGACCGGTGGTGGCGCACAGCATCCGCACCTTTTTTGACCAACCGCACAACCGCGAGGTGGTGCAGGCCTTGCGCGATGCGGGCGTGAGCTGGCCCGAGGGCGATGCGCTGGCCCCCACCGAAATGCCGCTGGCGGGCATCACCGTGGTGCTCACGGGCACACTGCAAAGCATGGGCCGTGACGAAGCCAAAGAGAAACTCGAAGCGCTGGGTGCCAAAGTGGCGGGCTCGGTCAGCAAGAAAACCCACTACGTGGTGGCCGGTGCCGAAGCGGGCAGCAAGCTCGAGAAAGCTCAGGCGCTGGGTGTGCCCGTTCTGGACGACACAGGGCTGGCGGTGTTGTTGACTGGAGAAAAACCATGAGCGTGCATGAAATACTCAAAATGGGCGACGCCCGCCTGCTGCGGGTGGCCGAACCTGTGCAGTCTTTTGACACCCCTGAGCTGCACGCCCTGATTGCCGACATGCGCGAGACCATGGCAGCGGTGAATGGTGCAGGCCTTGCCGCGCCTCAAATTGGGGTCAACCTGCAGCTGGTGATTTTTGGCAGCACGGCACGCAACCCGCGCTACCCAGACCGCCCGGTGGTGCCGCCTACCGTGCTGATCAATCCCGTCATCACCCCCTTGGGCTCAGCCGAAGAAGAGGATTGGGAAGGCTGCCTGTCTGTGCCCGGCTTGCGTGGGGTGGTGCCACGCTGGTCGCGCATTCGGTACACCGGGTTGGATGAAAAAGGGCAGCCCATCGACCGCACCGTCGAAGGATTCCATGCCCGCGTGGTGCAACACGAATGCGACCACCTGATCGGCAAGCTTTACCCGATGCGCGTTCGCGATTTTGCTCGTTTTGGCTTTACAGAAGTGCTTTTTCCGCAAATCAGCGCTGCCGAAGACGACTGACCGGGTCTCCCTAAGCCTCGATTTGCAGGCTTGCTCATCCCTTATTCCCTGAATCAACGCCTTTTATAAGGCGTTGTCCTGTTACTTCTTTATGTTGCAAATGTGCGATAGGCGTATGCATTTGTAAAAATTACTCAAAAAATATTCATTTGGAAAGAATTAAGACAATTTAAGGAATGTAGACTCACGGTTTTAACAGGTTAACTGAAAACTAAGTCATGCATTCATTAAAAGTAATCAGTCAATTGGCAGCCCGCAGCCTCTTGGCTCTGGGCCTGAGCCTGTTGTGTCACATCCAAGTGACATGGGCGCAGACCAGCGTCGCAGACAACCCGTTTCAGCCTTTGGCTGCTGTTTTCAATCTGTCAGAGCGTGTCGTGGACAGCCAGGCCCGCCTGATCATGTTTCGTCCGCAGGGTTCTGCAGACTTCTCCGGCGTGACCCGCATCAATGTCAATGGCGCGTACCACACGTCCCTGATGGCAGGTGCGTGGTCTGTTTTGTGCCTGCCTCCTGGCCTCGTGGCCCTCGATGTCCGTGCAGTGGGGGCTCAGCAACCTGCTGGTCAGCAGGCCGACATGAACACCCAAATTCAGCTGGCGGCTGGTCAAACCGTTTACCTGAGCGCCAGCTTGCAAAGCAACGCCCGCTACAGCCTGCGCCCCGTTGAGGCCCTGCCCGCGCGTGAGTCGCTCAAACCCCTGCGCGAACAAATCCACGCCCTTTCCCGTGTGCCTGCGGCTCAGGAGTGCAAAGACCCGGACGCACCTGTGCCTGCAGCGCCTGCAGCAGCCCCGGCTCTCGCAGAGCCGACACCCACCGCAACGCACTGACCTTCTTGCGCAGCCACTGGCTGAGTACGCCACCAATTTGAACTGTTGACCCCAAGTCAATCGCCCAACCTCATCGAAGAAAACCAAAAACACCATGGCAACCGAAAAAATGGCTTACAAATTGCTCATCAACGTGGGTGGCGCCAAAACGAGCGAAACGCAGAACCTGAGCGCGGGCAAAACCGCCCGGATCAAAGCGCAAGCTGGTGTGCGTTACCAGTTACAAGACGCCAACAAAAACGATGCGCCGCCGGAGCAGGTGCGCGTCAAGCGGGTGGGCAAGGACTTGCATGTGGCCTTGGGTGAGGGCGAAGAAGCCGCCCAGCTGATCATTGAAGACTATTACGGCGTCATGCCCGAGGGCTTCAACGCCTTGGTAGGCCAGACCGAAGGGGGTAGTTTTTATGAATACGTGCTGGAAGCCCCAACAGCAGACAGCTACACACTGAGCCTGACCGATGGCCAGGACTTCACCTCGGCGGTGTTGGGTGCTAACGAAGTCTCGGGTTCGGGTGCTGCGCTGGCGGTGTTGGCGTTCAACCCACTGCTGGCGGCGGGTGCTGCCGCTGGCGCAGCGGGGGCGGCTGCGGCTGCTGGCGGCGGGGGAGCGGCTGCGACTGCTGCGACTGTTGTGGACACCACACCACCTGCTGCCCCGGTGCTCAACGCAGAAGACCGAGATGCAAACGGCAGGATCAACGCCAGCGGCACGGCTGAAATTGGCAGCACAGTCACGGTGACTTGGCCGGATGGCACCACCAGCACAGCAACCGCAGGCTCCGACGGCACTTGGTCGATTGAGTCGCTCACTGTGCAGCCAGCGGGTAACGTCAGAGCCGAAGCGACCGATGCCAGTGGTAACAGGAGCGATCCAGCCACGGTTGTGTTCAGCGATGTTTTTCGTGTGGTGATTTCACCCGAGGGCGTTGTAACTGGCGCGGGCGCAACGCCAGGTCAAACTGTGACAGCCAGTTTGCCCAACGGCGCATCTGTGACTGCAGTCGTTGGTCCTAACGGCACCTTCACCTTGCCCGCATTTTCACCCGTGCCAGCTAACGGTGAGACTGTTTCTGTGAGCGCCCCCACAGGCGTGGCAGGGCAACCCGCAGAAACTGGCACGACTGTGGCTCCCAACACAACCACCATATCCGGCAGCATCTCGCCCGAAGGTGTGGTGACGGGTTCAGGCGCAACGCCAGGCCAAGTGGTTACGGCCACGTTGCCCAACGGCTCATCTGTGACCGCAGTGGCTGGTGCTAACGGCACCTTCACCTTGCCTGCATTTGCCCCCGTGCCTGCCAACGGCGAGGCTGTTTCGATCAGTGCATCCACAGGCGTGGCTGGTCAGAACCCAGAAACAGCTTCTGCCATAGCCCCCAACACCATCGGCATCACCGCCAGCATCTCGCCCGAAGGCGTGGTGACGGGTTCTGGCGCAACGCCAGGACAGACTGTGACGGCTACTTTGCCTAATGGTGCAACTGTGACTGCAGTGGCCGGTGCTAACGGTACCTTCACGCTGCCAGCATTTACCCCAGTGCCAGCCAACGGCGAGACTGTTGCTGTGAGCGCCCCAACATTGGCAGGCCAGCCTGCAGAGACTGTCACCACATTGGCCCCCAACACCACCGGCATCACGGCCAGCATTGATGGCAATGGCGTGGTGTCTGGTTCGGGCGCCACGCCCGGCCAAACCGTAACGGCCACTTTGCCCAACGGTGCAACGGTGACTGCAGTGGCCGGTGCTAACGGCACCTTCACCTTGCCAGCATTTGCACCGGTGCCCGCCAATGGCGAGACTGTTGCTGTGAGCGCGCCAACCTCGGCAGGCCAGCCTGCAGAGACTGCCACCACATTGGCTCCAAACACCACCGGCATCAACGCCAGCATCTCGCCCGAAGGTGTGGTGACAGGCACGGGCGCAACGCCAGGCCAGACCGTGACGGCTACTTTGCCTAACGGTGCAACAGTGACTGCCGTGGCCGGTGTTAACGGCACCTTCACGCTGCCAGCCTTTGCCCCCGTGCCTGCCAACGGCGAGACTGTCTCGGTCAGCGCTCCAACAGGCGTAGCCGGTCAGAATCCAGAAACTGCTTCGACTTTGGCTCCCAACACCACCGGCATCACCGCCAGCATCGACGCTTTGGGTGTGGTGACGGGTTCAGGCGCTACACCTGGCCAAGTGGTCACAGCCACTTTGCCTAATGGTGCAACAGTGACTGCAGTGGCCGGTGCTAACGGCACCTTCACCTTGCCCGCATTTGCCCCCGTGCCCGCTAACGGCGAAACTGTGTCGGTCAGTGCGCCAACAGGCGTGGCAGCTCAGAACCCCGAAACAGCTTCCGCTTTGGCTCCCAATTCCACCGGTATTACAGCCAGTATTGACAGCAACGGCGTGGTGACCGGTACCGGCGCAACACCAGGCCAAGTGGTCACAGCGACATTGCCCAATGGCGCAACTGCCACAGGTACAGCTGGTACAGACGGTTCGTTCACATTGAGCGCGTTTGATCCAGTGCCCGCCAACGGCGAGACTGTGTCGGTCAGTGCGCCAACAGGCGTGGCAGCTCAGAACCCCGAAACAGCTTCCGCTTTGGCCCCGAACACCACAGGCATCACAGCCACCATCTCGCCCGAAGGCGTGGTGACAGGTTCAGGCGCAACACCCGGTCAAGTGGTCACAGCGATGTTGCCTAACGGCGCTACTGCCACAGGTACAGCTGGTACAGAAGGTTCGTTCACTTTGAGCGCGTTTGATCCAGTGCCAGCCAACGGTGAAACTGTTTCGATCAGCGCCCCAACATCGGCAGGCCAACCAGCAGAGACAGCCACGACATTGGCTCCAAACACCACCGGCATCACAGCCAGCATTGACGCTTCGGGTGTGGTCACCGGTTCCGGTGCCACCCCAGGCCAAGTGGTGACTGCCACATTGCCTAACGGCGCAACGGCCACCGGCACAGCGGAATCTGATGGCACATTCATATTGAGCGCATTCGATCCAGTGCCAGCCAACGGTGAAACTGTTTCGGTCAGCGCCCCCACAGGTGTGGTTG
>JBIKSF010000160.1:0-3286 GCA_044348785.1 Limnohabitans sp. | reverse complement strand
GCGTCACCGTCGAGCGAGCTGTTGAACTCGGGGTATTTCTTGAGCGCGGCCACACAGGCCTTGATCAAGAACGCCAGCATGGTCACCTTGACGCCGCTCTTCTCGTTCTCTTTGTTGGTGGAGACGCGGAAGGCTTCGAGGTCGGTGATGTCGGCATCGTCGTGGTTGGTGACGGCCGGGATCATGATGGCGTTGCGGAGCAAATTGGCGCCGCTGATCTTCTTGATGCGGCCCATTTCTTTGCGCTCGATGGGGCCGAATTTGGCAAAGTCCACCTTGGGCCATGGGATCAAGCCCAGCTCGGAGCCACCACCGCCAGAAGCCGCTGGGGCTTTGGCTGCTTGCGCCTTGGTTTGGGCAACGCCCGACATGACGGCCTGGGTGAAGGCTTGCACGTCGGCCTCGGTGATGCGGCCTTTGAGGCCGGAGCCTTTGACTTCTGCGAGCGGCACACCCAGCTCGCGGGCGAACTTGCGCACCGAGGGCGACGCGTGGGGCAAGCCCACCGTGTTGCCGCCGGGGGCGTGGGCAGGCGCTGCCACGGCAGCCACAGCTGCAGCCACAGGGGTGGGCGCAGCAGCGGGTGCCGAAGCCACAGCCGCTGAAGCTGCAGGGGCTGCAGCAACCGCCACCGCCACAGGCGCAGCAGCAGCCACGGTGCCTTCCAAAATGGCCAGCAGGTCACCGATGTTGACCGTGTCGCCCACTTTGACTTTGAGTTCTTTGAGTACGCCAGCGTGTGAGGACGGGATTTCCATCGAGGCCTTGTCGGACTCGACGGTGATCAGCGATTGCTCGGCCTTGATGGTGTCGCCGGGCTTGACCATGACTTCAATGACGACAACGTCTTTGAAGTCACCGATGTCAGGCACATGCACTTGCACGGGGCCGGATGCAGCAGCGGGTGTCGCAGCAGGTGCTGCAGCCACGGCAGCCACAGCGGCAGCCGGTGCAATTGCTGGAGCTGCAGGTGCAACAGCTGGGGCAGAAGCCGCACCAGTGGCTTCCACCACCAGCACGATAGAGCCTTGCTTGATCTTGTCGCCTAAAGCGACGCGCATTTCCTTGACCACGCCCGACGTGCTCGACGGGATTTCCATCGAGGCTTTGTCGGACTCCACAGTGATCAGGGACTGTTCGGCTTTCACCGTATCGCCCACCTTGACCATCAACTCAATGACCGTCACTTCATCGAAATCGCCGATGTCCGGGACTTGAACTTCTACCAATGCCATGTTCGTCTCCAGTTTTTATGCGTACAAGGGGTTGATCTTGTCGGTTTTGATGCCGTACTTCTGGATGGCTTCGGCCACCTGAGCAACCGGCACTTTGCCCTCTTCGCTCAAAGCCTTCAGGGCTGCAATCACGATGTAGTGGCGGTTAACCTCGAAGTGCTCGCGCAGCTTGCTGCGGAAGTCGGAGCGGCCAAAACCGTCGGTGCCCAACACTTTGTAAGTGCGGCCCTTTGGAATGAACGGACGGATCTGCTCGGCGTAGGCCTTCATGTAGTCGGTCGATGCCACCACGGGGCCGTTGTGTTTGGCCAGTTGTTGGCCCACAAACGACACGCGAGGTGTCTCCAGCGGGTGCAGCAGGTTGAAGCGCTCGGCGTCCTGGCCATCACGGGTCAGTTCGTTGAAGCTTGGGCAGCTCCACACATCGGCCTGAATGCCCCAGTCGGTGGCCAGCAGGGTTTGTGCGGCAATGGATTCGCGCAGGATGGTGCCCGAGCCCAGCAGTTGCACGCGTTTTTCTCCGGCCGCGCCGGGCTTGCACAAATACATGCCCTTGATGATTTGCTCTTCGGTGCCGGGTGTGAGGCCAGGCATGGCGTAGTTTTCGTTCAGCAGCGTCAGGTAATAGAAGACGTTGTCTTGCTTCTCAACCATGCGCTTCAGACCGTGGTGCAGGATGACGCCGACTTCGTGGGCGAAGGTGGGGTCATACGACACGCAGTTGGGGATGGTGTTGGCCATGATGTGGCTGTGACCGTCTTCGTGCTGCAAGCCTTCGCCGTTCAACGTGGTACGGCCCGAGGTGCCGCCCAACAAGAAGCCGCGAGCCTGCATGTCGCCCGCAGCCCAGGCCAAGTCGCCAATGCGCTGGAAGCCGAACATCGAGTAGTACACATAGAACGGGATCATGATCCGGTTGGATGTGCTGTAGCTGGTGGCCGCCGCGATCCAGCTGGACATGCCGCCGGCTTCGTTGATGCCTTCTTGCAGGATTTGGCCAGCCTTGTCTTCCTTGTAGTACATGACCTGGTCTTTGTCGACCGGGGTGTACTGCTGGCCTGCGGGGTTGTAAATACCGATCTGACGGAACAAACCTTCCATACCGAAGGTGCGGGCTTCGTCCACCAGAATGGGCACCACGCGTGGGCCCAGGGCTTGGTCGCGCAGCAACTGCGTGAGGAAACGCACGTAGGCTTGGGTGGTCGAAATTTCACGGCCTTCGGCGGTGGGCTCCATGACCGATTTGAATGTATCGAGCGACGGTACTGTGAAACTTTCATCGCTGTGTGTGCGGCGATGGGGCAAGTAGCCGCCCAGGGCCTTGCGGCGCTCGTGCAGGTACTTCATTTCGGGGGTGTCGTCTGCGGGCTTGTAGAACGGAATCTTGGCCAGCTCGCTGTCGGGCACCGGGATGTTGAAACGGTCGCGGAAGGCTTTGATGTCCTCGTCCGACAGCTTCTTGGTCTGGTGCACGTTGTTCTTGCCCTCGCCGGCTTTGCCCATGCCAAAACCTTTGACGGTCTTGATCAACAGCACGGTCGGCTGGCCTGTGTGATTCACAGCTTTGTGGAAAGCGGCATAGACCTTTTTGGAGTCATGTCCGCCACGGCGCAAGTCAAAGATTTCTTCATCAGACATCTTGGAGACCATTTCCAGGGTGCGTGGATCGCGACCAAAGAAATGTTTGCGCACGTAGGCACCGTCGTTCGCTTTCATGGCCTGGTAGTCGCCGTCCAGCGTGTCCATCATGATTTTCTTGAGTGCACCCTCTTTGTCTCGGGCCAACAGGGGGTCCCAACCGGAGCCCCACAGCAGCTTGATGACGTTCCAGCCCGAGCCACGGAACTCACCTTCAAGCTCTTGCACGATCTTGCCGTTGCCTCGCACTGGGCCGTCCAAGCGTTGCAAATTGCAGTTGACCACGAAGACCAAGTTGTCGAGGTTCTCGCGGGCGGCCAAGCCGATGGCGCCCAAGGATTCAACTTCGTCCATCTCGCCGTCGCCGCAGAAGACCCAGACCTTGCGGTTTTCGGTGTTGGCAATGCCACGTG
>JBIKSF010000159.1:0-3322 GCA_044348785.1 Limnohabitans sp. | reverse complement strand
ATCCCTACCTCAATGTCGACCCCGGCACCATGTCGCCCATTCAGCACGGCGAGGTGTTTGTCACCGACGACGGCGCAGAAACCGACCTGGACCTGGGCCACTACGAGCGCTTCATCAACACCCGGATGAAGAAGGCCAACAACTTCACCACCGGCCAGATTTACAAAAGCGTGCTCGAAAAAGAGCGCCGTGGCGATTACTTGGGCAAGACCGTGCAGGTCATTCCCCACGTCACCAACGAAATCCAGGACTTCGTCAAGCGCGGCGCAGGCTACGGCACCCCCGAGGCGGTGGATGTGGCCATCGTCGAGATCGGCGGCACCGTGGGCGACATCGAATCTTTGCCTTTTTTGGAAGCCGTGCGTCAGCTCAGCTTGCGCTTGGGGCCCAACAACGCGGCCTTTGTTCACCTGACCTACGTGCCTTGGATCGCAGCAGCGGGCGAACTCAAGACCAAGCCCACCCAACACACGGTGCAAAAACTGCGCGAAATCGGCATCCAGCCCGACGCGCTGCTGTGCCGCGCTGACCGCTACATCCCCGATGACGAGCGCGACAAAATTTCGCTCTTCACCAATGTGCAAAGCTGGGGCGTGATCTCCATGCCCGATGTGGACACCATCTACAAAGTGCCCCGCGTGCTACACGAGCAGGGCCTGGATGGCCTGATCTGCGACAAATTGCGCCTGAACACGCCACCTGCCAATCTCAAGCGTTGGGACGATTTGGTGCACGACACCGAGCACCCCAAAGGTGAAGTCACGATCGCCATGGTGGGCAAGTACGTAGAGTTGTCTGACAGCTACAAATCGGTCAACGAAGCACTGCGTCATGCGGGCATGCGCAACCATGTGCGCGTGAAGATCGAGCACATCGACTCCGAAACCATCACCCCCGAAACCGTGGCCAGCCTCGCCCACTACGACGGCGTGCTGGTGCCCGGCGGCTTTGGCAAACGCGGCGTGGAAGGCAAGATCGAAACGGCCCAATACGCCCGCACCCACAAAGTGCCCTATCTGGGCATTTGCTTGGGCATGCAAGTAGCCACCATCGAATATGCCCGCCACATGGCTGGGATGAAAGACGCCAACAGCACCGAGTTCGAGCCTGAGACGCCCTTCCCCGTCATTGCCCTCATCAACGAATGGAAAGACGCCGACGGCTCCATCCAAGTGCGCGACGCCAACTCCGACTTGGGCGGCACCATGCGACTGGGCGCACAAAGCTCCGACGTGGCCAAAGGCACGCTGGCGCACCAGATTTACGGCGACGTGGTCACCGAGCGCCACCGCCACCGGTATGAAGCCAACGTCAATTACCTGGACGACCTGCGCAAAGCGGGCTTGGTGATCTCGGCGCTGACCCAGCGCGAGCAGCTGACCGAAATCGTTGAATTACCGCAGACTGTTCACCCTTGGTATGTGGGCGTTCAATTCCACCCCGAATTCAAGTCCACGCCGTGGGACGGTCATCCGCTGTTCAACGCCTTCATCAAGGCAGCGATCGCGAACAAGGCCAAGGCCTGACCCCACACCCCCATTCGACAGGACACCTCCATGAAACTTTGCGGATTTGACGTTGGCCTGCACCAGCCCTTCTTTTTGATCGCAGGCACCTGCTCCATCGAAGGCCTGGAGATGTCCATCGAAGTGGCAGGTCGCCTCAAGGAGGCTTGCTCGGCCCTGGGCATTCCGCTCATCTACAAAGGCTCGTTCGACAAGGCCAACCGCTCCTCGGGCAGTACCCAGCGCGGTGTGGGCATCGACGCGGGCCTGAAGATTTTGGACGAGGTGCGCCGCCAAATCGGTGTGCCTATCCTGACCGACGTGCACGACGAGTCACAGGTCAAAACCGTGGCCAGCGTGGTCGATGTGTTGCAGACCCCCGCTTTCTTGTGCCGCCAGACCGATTTCATCCGCGCCGTGGCGCAGTCGGGCAAGCCGGTCAACATCAAGAAGGGCCAGTTTTTGGCCCCTTGGGACATGAAAAACGTCATTGACAAGGCCCGCACTGCTGCACGCGAAGTGGGTTTGCCCGAAGACAACTTTTTGGCGTGCGAGCGCGGTGTGAGCTTTGGCTACAACAACCTCGTGGCCGACATGACGAGCCTGGCCGAAATGCGCAAGACAGGCGCCCCCGTGGTGTTCGATGTGACCCACTCGGTGCAAAAGCCGGGCGGCCAAGGCACCAGCAGCGGCGGTGCCCGCGACATGGTGCCGGTGTTGGCCCGTGCCGGTGTGGCCGTGGGCGTTGCAGGTCTTTTCATGGAAACCCACCCCAAGCCTCAAGAGGCTTGGTCTGACGGCCCGAACGCCGTGCCGCTGGGCCAAATGAGGGCGCTGCTGGAAACCTTGGTGCAGCTCGATGCCGTGACCAAGAAAAACCCATTTTTAGAGGATAACTTCGCATGAGCGGCTACATCATCGCCCACGTTCAGGTCACTAACCCTGTTCAGTATGAAGAGTACAAAAAGTGGTCCACAGCCGCCATGAAAACCGCAGGTGCCGAGGTCTGCGTGCGCGGCGGGCAGGTGGAAGTGCTCGAAGGCGACTGGGCCCCTGAGCGCATCGTGATTTTGAAATTTCCTTCGTTTGATGCTGCCAAAGCTTTTTACGAACTACCCGAATACCTGAAAGCCCGCGAAGCGCGCGAAGGTGCCGCCATCATGCGCATGGTGGCCGTCCAAGGCGTCTGAACCGCTGGCTTCAAAGACCCGTTTTGTTTTTAAATTGAGAGAGTTCAAAAATGAGTGCAATCGTTGATATCGTCGGCCGTGAAATCCTCGACAGCCGTGGCAACCCCACCGTCGAATGCGACGTGCTGTTGGAATCCGGCGTCATGGGCCGCGCTGCGGTGCCGTCTGGCGCATCGACCGGCAGCCGCGAAGCCATCGAGCTGCGTGACGGCGACAAGAGCCGTTACCTGGGCAAAGGCGTGCTCAAGGCTGTGGAGCACATCAACACCGAGATTTCTGAAGCCGTGCTGGGCCTGGACGCCTCCGAGCAAGCCTTTTTGGACCGCACCCTGATCGACCTGGACGGCACCGACAACAAGAGCCGCCTGGGTGCCAACGCCATGCTGGCCGTGTCCATGGCCGTGGCCCGCGCTGCGGCCGAAGAGTCTGGCTTGCCCCTGTACCGCTACTTTGGCGGCATGAACGCCAACCAAATGCCCGTGCCGATGATGAACGTCATCAATGGCGGCGCACACGCCAACAACAACCTGGACTTGCAAGAGTTCATGATCATCCCCGTGGGCGCGCCCAGCTTCCGCGAAGCCGTGCGTTGGGGCGCTGAAGTGTTCCACGCGCTCAAGAAAATCA
>JBIKSF010000158.1:0-3347 GCA_044348785.1 Limnohabitans sp. | reverse complement strand
CAGCGGCAAATCGGTCTGATGTGGCGCAAGGACATGCCACAACATGAGGGCATGCTGTTTGTGTTCGAACAAGCGACAACCCAGTGCTTTTGGATGCGCAACACCCTGATTCCATTGACAGCCGCATTCGTCGAGGATGATGGCACCATCGTCAATCTGGCCGACATGCAGCCGCAAAAAGACGACTCTCACTGCTCCAGCAAACCCGTTCGCTTTGTGCTGGAGATGAACCAAGGCTGGTTTGCCAAGCGGCAAATCAAGCCCGGCTACAAGCTCGGCGGTACCGTTTTCAACAAACAGCCCGGTTGAGCGTCAAACGCCCCAGACCATGTCAGAAGGGTCGGCCACGCAGTGCTTGAGCAGCTTGAGCATGGGGCTGGCCCGCTGCGCAAGGCGCACCGGATCAAGGGCCTCACCCATGGCATCTTGGGACTTATCTGTGGGCACTGCGGCTTTTTGCGCCTCTTGGCTGCGCTGCAAACGGGCCGCCTCGTCCTGGGCCACAGCCGACTCCAGCTTGGCAATAGCCGCAGGCAGGTCCTTCGCCAAAATGATGCCTTTGTCAGGGTCATGACCCAACATGATGTGCAGCAGCCTGCGGGCATCGGCCTCCAGCATGATGAGGTCGCTGGTGACTTGAGATTTGAACTTGAACAACATGGGCACTCCAATCAGGAATGATTCAGCGGCCCACCGTCTCCACACCTTCGTCGTCAACGGCATCGCCCTGGATCAAGGCCTTGAGTTTATGGCTGGCATGGAAGGTCGCGACACGACGTGCATCAATCGGGATCAATTCTCCGGTGCGCGGGTTGCGCCCAGGACGAGCGGCCTTGGTGCGGATCTGGAAATTACCGAAACCGGAAATCTTCACATCGTCCCCCGCAATCAGGTTGTCCACCATCAGATCAAAGAATGCATCGACCATGTCCTTGGACTCGCGCTTGTTCAAGCCGATCTGCTCAAACAGCAAATCGGCCAAGTGCGCCTTGGTCAGGGCCGGGGTTTCCAGGGATTCAAAACTGATTTGCATGGCACGCTCTCAGGTACGCAAACGCGCAGAAACACGCTCTGACAGGCTGGCTATGACAGCCCCCATGGCGGCTTCAATCTGGGCATCGGTCAAGGTGGCCTCGTCGCTGTGCAAGCTCAAACGCACCGCCAGGCTTTTTTCGCCCACGGCCAAGCCGCCAGCGGCTTCAGCCTTAGGGCGATAAACATCGAACAGCACTGCATGGCGCAGCAAACCTTGGGTCGGTGCGCTGTGGATGGCCTGCATCAACTTGGCATGGGTGACCTGCTCGCGCACGATCACAGCGATATCGCGCTCTACCGCTTGCAACTTGGCCACGGGCTGGGCCACGGGCACGCTGCGCTGAGTGACCGCATCCAGGTCCAGCTCGAACACGACAGGCGCATGTGGCAAGTCCCAGGCCTGACGCCAGCGCGGGTGCAATTCACCCACATGACCCATCACCCGGCCATTCAGCAGCACTTGAGCAGAGCGGCCGGGGTGCAAGGCGGGGTGTTCGGCGGCCACGAATTCGGCCTGGGCCGGTGCCAGCAAACGCTCAACATCGGCTTTGACGTCGAAGAAATCCACCAGACGCGACTTGCCGGTCCAGTTCAACGGCTCCAGCGGACCCCAAGCCATACCTGAAACTTTCATGGGCTGATCGAAGCCCTCTACGGTGGTGTCGTTGCTTTGTACGGCGGCATTGCGCAAAAACACCCGTCCTAACTCGAACACGCGCACGCGGTCGGCCTTGCGGTCGGCGTTGAATTTGACCACCTGGAGGAGCGAGCCGATCAAACTCGAGCGCATCACGCTCATCTGGCTGGCGATCGGGTTGAGCAGGCGGATCGGGTTGGCATTGCCCGCCAGATCGCGCTCCCAGCTCTCTTCGACAAAGCTGTAGTTGATGGTTTCCTGGTAACCCAGGGCGGCAATCGCGCGGCGAACGGCGGACGGGCTGCGCTCGGTCTCTGGGCGCACCTTGGCGGTGATGGGGGCCAAAGGCGGGGTTGTGGGCAAGTTGTTGTAGCCCACCATGCGGGCGACTTCCTCGATCAGGTCTTCTTCGATCTGCAGGTCAAAGCGGAAGCTGGGCGGCGTGACAGTCACCGTGCCCTCGCCTTCAGCGACTTGCAAGCCCAAACCACGCAAAGCATCGGCGCATTGCTGCTGCGTCAACGGCATGCCAATCACCTTGACCGCACGGGCCACGCGCAGCGTGACGGGCGTGATCGCTGGCAGGTTCAGAATTTGGTCATCGACGGGGCCGACTTGGGTCTCGGGCGTGCCGCAAATGTCCAGCACCAGCTGGGTGATGCGCTCGATGTGCTCCACCGTCAGCTGCGGGTCCACGCCGCGCTCAAAGCGGTGACCCGCATCGGTGGAGAAGTTGTAGCGGCGCGAACGGCCTGCAATCGAAGTGGGCCACCAGAAAGCGGCTTCGATGTAGATGTTTTGCGTGTCGTCGGACACGGCGGTGGCGTCGCCACCCATGATGCCCGCCAGCGACTCGACTTGGTTGTCATCGGCGATCACGCCCACCTTCTCGTCCACGGTCACGGTGTTGCCGTTGAGCAGCTTGAGCGACTCACCCGACTTGCCCCAGCGCACCTGTAAGCCGCCATGGATCTTGTCGAGGTCAAAAATGTGCGATGGGCGACCGAACTCGAACATCACGTAGTTGGAGATGTCCACCAGAGGGCTCACGCTGCGCTGGCCGCAACGGGCCAGGCGGTCCACCATCCACTGAGGGGTCTGCGCCTTCGTGTTCACGCCCTTGACCACACGACCGCTGAAGCGGCCGCACAGGTCCGTCGCGTGCACTTTCACAGCCAGCTTGTCGCTGACTTGTGTGGCCACCGCTGGGAAAGTGGGGGCCTTCAAAGTGGCACCGGTCAGGGCCGACACTTCGCGAGCGATACCGTACACGCTCAAGCAGTGCGCCAAATTGGGCGTGAGCTTGAGCGTCATCAGGGTGTCGTCAAGATTCAAGTACTGGCGAATGTCCTGACCCAAGGGCGCGTCTACGGGCAACTCCAGCAAGCCGCCGTGGTCGTCGGCGATCTTCAGTTCTTTGGCCGAGCACAGCATGCCCTGGCTTTCCACGCCTCGCAGCTTGCCCACCTTGATCAGGAAAGGTTTGCCGTCTTCGCCTGGGGGCAATTCAGCGCCCACCATGGCGCAAGGCACACGAATGCCCACGCGGGCATTGGGCGCGCCACACACGATGTTGAGCAAAGCACCCTGCCCCACATCGACCTGGCACACGCGCAGGCGGTCGGCATTGGGGTGTTGCACGGCTTCCTTGATTTCACCGACCACGATTTTGGTG
>JBIKSF010000057.1:0-12274 GCA_044348785.1 Limnohabitans sp. | reverse complement strand
GCGCGATGTGTCCGACTTGGACGCGCTGAACCGCAAGACTCGCAACAAGATGAACGTCATCAAGGACGGCCAAACGGTCAACGACGTGATCATCCAGGAAGGCGTGCTGACCAACGAGCGGATCAATGACGCCGTGGCCGAGCCGGTGGTGTACATGATGGACCGCTATGTGGTGGGCGGTTTTTACCGTGTGCATGCGGAGCGCGGTGTGGACGAAAACCTCAACGCGCCGGGTGCCAGCTTTGTCCCCTTGGCCTTTGCCGACACACCGCACCTGCCCCAACCGGGCGTTAAACCGGGTGCCAGCGTGCCCAACCGCTTTTATATGTATGGCGTTATTGGTCGCTTGGCCATGCTGGCCGCCAGCTATGAGCTGGAAGCCACCGACCCCGAGGCCGAGGTTTACGACTGAAGTTGCTGCACTGCAACAAAATTGCAGAATCAAAGGTGACACGAGGCTCTAATCGGGCGCAAAATACCCCACTTGTTTGTCATCTGGCCTGACCCCACCCAGGCCCTCTTTTGTGTCTTCAACCCGTTCCTCACTCGCCGCCCTGACTTTGGGCGCCATTGGCGTGGTTTACGGCGACATCGGCACCAGCGTGCTGTACGCCATGAAAGAGGTGTTTGGCTCCGGCCATGTGCCTTTCACGCACGACAACGTTTACGGCATCCTTTCCATCTTTTTCTGGACCCTGACCACCATCGTGTCGGTCAAGTATGTGGTGCTGGTGCTGCGGGCCGACAACCACGGCGAAGGTGGACTGGTGGCCATGTTGGCGCTGGCTTCGCAATCGGTCAAAGACCGCCCCCAACTGCGCAAAGTCTTGCTGATTGTGGGCATTTTTGGCACCTGCCTGTTTTATGGCGATGGGGTCATCACTCCGGCGATCTCGGTGCTTTCCGCTGTGGAGGGCCTGGAGGTCATCTCGCCAGCCTTCAAAAAAGCGGTGATTCCGCTGACGCTGGTGATTTTGTTTTTGCTGTTTTGGGTGCAAAAACGCGGCACAGCAGGCATTGGCAAGTTCTTTGGCCCCATCACCTTGGTTTGGTTTGCCACCATCGCTGTGCTGGGGGTCTCGCACATCGTGCATCACCCCGAAATTTTGCTGGCCATCAGCCCACATTACGCGCTGGGCTTCATGTGGAACGAGCCGGGCACCACCTTCATCATCCTGGGTGCTGTGGTTTTGTGTGTCACGGGCGGCGAAGCGCTGTATGCCGATATGGGCCACTTTGGCAAAAAACCCATCCGCCTGGCTTGGTTCAGCGTGGTCATGCCCTGTTTGGTGTTGAACTATTTTGGCCAAGGGGCCTTGCTGCTGTCCAATCCAGAAGCTGTGAAAAACCCGTTTTATATGATGGCACCGGACTGGGCCTTGGTGCCTTTGGTGGGACTGGCCACCATGGCCACGGTTATCGCCTCTCAAGCGCTGATTTCTGGCGCTTTCAGCGTGACCAAGCAAGTCATCCAGTTGGGCTATCTTCCGCGACTGGAAGTGCAGCACACCAGCGAAACCGACACGGGACAAATCTACATGCCCTTCGTCAACTGGGGCCTGTTTGTGGCCATTGTGTTGGCCGTCGTCATGTTCAAGTCGTCGAGCAACCTGGCCGCCGCTTACGGCATCGCCGTGTGCACCGACATGCTGATCACCACCGTGCTCACCTTCTTCGTCATCCGTTACGCCTGGAAGCTGCCGCTGGCGCTGTGCATCGGTGCGACGGGCTTCTTCTTTGTGGTCGACTTGGCGTTTTGGGCGTCCAATATGTTCAAGCTGTTCGACGGTGGCTGGTTCCCGCTGCTCATTGGCGCGGCGGTGTTCACCCTGATGCTGACCTGGCACGATGGCCGCAGACTGCTCAACGAGTCTTTGCGCTCAGACGCTTTGCGTTTGCCTGATTTCTTGGATGCCGTCTTCATTTCGCCGCCCACCCGTGTCGAAGGCACGGCCGTGTTTCTGACGGCCGAGACCGGTACAGTGCCCAACGCTTTGTTGCACAACCTGAAGCACAACAAGGTATTGCACGAGCGAAACTTGTTCGTTACGGTGCGCAGCCACGAGGTGCCGCGTGTGGATGTCGCTCAGCGCTTGGATGTGACCTCGCTGGACCATGACTGCTGGCAAGTCATCGTGAACTATGGCTTCAAGGACAACCCCGACTTGCCGAGCGCATTGGCCGCCATTGAGGACGAAGGCTACAAGCTGGACCCCATGACGACCAGCTATTTCCTGTCACGCGACATCGTGATCCCCACCATTGGCGGCGGCATGGCCACTTGGCGCGAAAAACTGTTTGCGCAAATGCACCACAACGCCAGTGGCGCGGCCGCATTCCTGAATTTACCCACCAACGCGGTGGTCGAGCTGGGCTCCAAGATCGAGATTTGATAGGGGTCAAAGCCCCATTAATTCAGCGTTCCCATCGACTCGCCCATGACGATAGGGCGTGCAGGTGTCCAGTCGGCGTTGAACTGCATCACCCCTTTGGGGAATAGCATCACCACGGTGGAGCCAAGCAGGAAGCGGCCCATCTCTTCGCTTTGCGCCAAGGTGATGCTGCCCATCTCGTAAGTCCACTCGCGCACCGTGCCGGGGCGTGGCGGGTTGACCACACCATGCCACACGGTGGCCATGCTGCCCACAATGGTGGCGCCCACCAGCACCATCACAAAGGGGCCTTGTGCACCTTCAAACACACACACCACCCGTTCGTTGCGCGCAAACAGGCCAGGCACGCCACGGGCTGTGGTCGGGTTGACGGAGAATAAATCGCCCGGCACGTAAATCATGCGGGTCAGGCGACCTGCGCAAGGCATGTGGATGCGGTGGTAATCACGCGGGCTCAGGTACAGCGTGGCAAATTCGCCGTCTTGAAACTGCGCAGCCAACGCGGCGTCGCCACCCACCAAGGCGCGGGTGCTGTAGCTGTGGCCTTTGGCCTGAAACACCTGATCGCCCGAAATGGGGCCGCACTGGCTGATGGCCCCGTCCACCGGGCTAACGTAGGCGGCTGCGGCCAAAGGGCGTGCGCTGGCTTTGAGCGGGCGGGTGAAAAACTCGTTGAAGCTTTTGTAGCTGGCCGTGTCCGAGTTGGCCGCTTCGCTCATGTTCACGTTGTAGCGCTTGACGAACCAGTCAATGATTCCCGTGGTCGCGCCGCCCCACTGGCTGCCCGCCACCCAGCCCGCAAAGGCGGTCAGGGCTTGTTTGGGAATCAGGTACTGCGGCAAGACCGCCAAGCGGTCAGAAAAGGAACTGGACATGTGGGGGCCGCCAAGGCGGTTCAAGAGAATGCCTTGATTTTATCGGGCTGACCGCAGGCACAATCCAGCCATGAACTCCCCTTTGCTTTCGGTTGAACACTTGGTCAAACGCTACGGCGATGCCACGGTGGTCAACGACCTGTCTTTCCACATCGAGCCCGGCGAATGCCTGGGTGTGATCGGCCCCAACGGCGCGGGCAAAACCACCACGCTGCGCATGTGCTTGGGTTTGTCGCAACCCGATGGCGGTTCCATCCGTTATTTCGACGGTTTGCAAATGCCGCGTGACGCGCTGGCCATCAAGTCTCGCTTGGGCGTGGTGGCTCAAATGGACACGCTGGATCCTGACTTCACCGCTGAAGAAAACCTGCTGGTCTTTGGCCGCTACTTTGGCTTGCCCGACGCAGTCATCCGCGAACGCATTCCGCCCTTGCTGGAGTTTGGCGCGCTGAGCCACAAAGCCAAAGCCAAACCCGGCGAGTTGTCGGGGGGCATGAAGCGACGCCTCAGTTTGTCTCGCGCCCTCATCAACCACCCGCAACTGCTCATGCTCGACGAGCCCACCACGGGCCTCGACCCGCAGGCTCGCCACCTCATGTGGGAGCGACTGCAAGTGCTGCTGCAAGAAGGCAAATCCATCTTGCTCACCACCCATTTCATGGACGAAGCCGAGCGCCTGTGCTCGCGCCTCTTGGTGCTGGACCAAGGGCGCAAGATCGCCGAAGGCAAACCCCGCGATTTGATCGCCGAGCACCTGGAGCCCGAAGTGGTCGAGGTGTTTGGCCAAGGCGCTGTGGCGCTGGCGCAAGAGGCCAGCTTGAAAGCCCTGGCTGGCCGGGTGGAGGTCAGCGGCGAGACCGTGTTTTTCTACACCCAAGACAGCCGTGCCCTGATGGTGGCCCTGCAAGCCTGGCCTGCGCTGCGCACGCTGCACCGACCTTCCAACTTGGAAGACCTGTTCCTGAAGTTAACCGGACGCCAGATCCGCGAGGAAGGTTGAACATGAGCCAAATTCAAAACAACATCTGGGCAGCCCCCCGCCTGTCCATGCGCTGGTGGCCTGTGTTCCAGCGCAACTGGTTGGTCTGGAAAAAACTGGCCATCCCCAGCTTGGTGGGCAACATCGCCGAGCCCCTTATGTGGCTGGTGGCCTTTGGCTACGGCTTGGGTTCGCTCGTTGGGCAAATCGAGCTGGGTGGCGAGAAGGTACCCTACATCCTGTTCTTGGCCAGCGGCAGCATCTGCATGAGCGCCATGAATGCGGCGACCTTTGAGGCGCTGTACTCGGCGTTCTCGCGCATGCATGTGCAAAAAACTTGGGACGGGATCATGAACGCCCCGGTGCGGCTGGATGACGTGGTGCTGGCCGAAATGCTCTGGGCCGCCTTCAAAGCGCTGTTCACCGTGACGGCTATTCTTGGCGTGATGATCGTCTTGGGCATCAGCCACAGCTGGAAGCTGCTGGTGGCATGGCCCGTGCTGCTGGGCGTGGGCATCACCTTCAGCTGCATGGCGCTGATCTTCAATGCGCTGGCCAAGGGCTACGACTTTTTCACCTACTACTTCACCCTGTTCCTCACGCCCATGATGTTCCTCTCGGGCATCTTCTTTCCGCGTGAACAACTACCCGCGTTTGTGCGCGCGATCGCCGACTGGCTGCCGCTGTCGGTGGCGGTGGACTTGGTGCGGCCCTTGTTTTTGGACCGCTGGCCAGACCAACCGCTGCGCCATGTGGTGGTGTTGGCGCTGTTTGCTGGGGTGTCGTTCTGGATTGCGTTGGCGTTGACGAGGAAGCGGTTCAGGAGTTGAAGTTATCAAGGCGTTAACTCAGTTCGCGGTGTTTGTGTCATGGAATCGAAATTTGTAACCTTTAATGGATTCAAATCGACCGCTGATCGCGAAGCTAATAGACGCACGACTGATGGACAACGTTTCAGATGCAGCTTTGGCGCTGGGAAAAGTTGTTTCTTCGCCTGTCAAGAGATTGATGGCAACGATAGCCTTCGATCTTGCTTTGGCCACTAAAGCTCCCTTGAACTCTAGTGGGGCTGGTGCTGATGGATCGTGGCTGAACCACCAATCGCCAGCAGATGCTCTCTGACCTGAAGCTACTGAGGCTGCGGCACCTTTGTGAATCCCTAATTCACCATCAGCAACTGTGCAATTTCTGAATGTATGACGCTCGCCGTTTTGCAGGTTGGTTGCATAAACAGCGATGTCTCTGGCAGCACGTATAGCATCGGTTCCAAATAGGCGAGGTGGTTTGCGCTTGTCGCCTGAATACTTGAACCACCATCCATTTGCAGAGTAACCGTTACCTCTTGCAATTTCAGAAACTTGGGTTTGTTGTACGCCCAAAACCTTTGCTGCTTCAGCAGTTGTTGGAAACTGTTGCTGTTCGCCAGTTGTCAAGTGAAGTGCAATTAACGCTTTGCCTTGTTTCTCGATGACTTGTTGAACACGTAGTTGCTCCCCCCAAATTTCGGGGGCTTTTGCCAATTCATCATCCTCGAAACGGAACCACCAGCCATTTACGGATGAGCGTTCTTTTCTAGCAACAGCCATCGGCATATCTGCATTACTTATCTCTAGAATTTTTGCGGCTTCAACACCCGATTGAAAAATTCTTTTTTCTCCATTGCTCAGATTGATGCCAACAATAGATTTGCTAGTGTCAGCAATCGTGTCGCCGCCAGGTGACAAGTTATAAGTAAACTTTGATTTGTGTCCGCCAGCGGAAAAGATGGCATGAATTTCACATGTATTGAGTATTTCTCGTGAGTTTGAAAAAGTCAGAATGTGTGATTCAAATGATGACCACCCATGTTTTTTCAATGCGGCGCCAAAACGTTTATTTAGTTTGTAGGCAATACCAGAGAACCATCTGTCAGAAGTAGTCTGTGCCGTGATGCCAACATAGCACTTGCGAGATTCTTGATGAACATGAAGGTAGACAACATTCGAGGCTCTTAATTTTTCTTCATTGCTCATGTCCAAGGCTACAAATGTTTCACCGTTGGCAACTTCGATCAATAAATTTTTGTAGGCCTTGTTAAGCTCGGATAAGTGTGTGAAATCGACAGGCATATGAAGTCTGCTCAAATTGAATGAACCCACTCGATCTGCCTAGGCAAACACCGCGTCTCCAAATCGTAGTTCTCAACCGCAAACGCCCGAGCTTGCGCCCCCAGCTTGGCCGGCTCAGCCGGGTCATCGCACAGCGAAATCACCTGCTGTGCCAGCGCCTCCGGGTCAAAGAAGTCCACCAGTTGCCCTGTCTCGCCGTGGCGGATGGCTTCGCGCACAGGGGCGGTGTCGCTGGCCACGATGGCGCAGCCGGCGCTCATGGCTTCGAGCAGGCTCCAGCTGAGCACAAAGGGGTAGGTCAGGTACACATGCACGGTGGACACCTGCAGCACGCGTAAGAAGTCGGCATAGGGCACCTTGCCCACAAAGTGCACGCGAGAGAGGTCCAGTTCGCCTTTGACTTCGTTCAAAAAAATCTCGCGCCACGTTTGGGCTTGGCCATCGGGGCCCGGCGGCGGTGCAGCGCCGTAGCTGACCTCGTTGCCGCCAATGATGACCACGCGGGCTTGAGGGCGCGCTTTCAAAATGGCGGGCAGCGCCCGCATGAATTGGTGGTAACCGCGGTAGGGCTCAAGATTGCGGTTGACGAAGGTGATGACTTCGTCGCTCTGGCCCAGTTGCACAAGGCTTTGCTGGGTTTGCACGCGGATGCTGGCATGGGCATCGGGCTTGATCTGATCTGTGCGGATGCCGTCGTGGATGACGGCGATGCGCGAGGCAAACGGTTCGGGGAACAGCGAGGCCTGCCAATGCGTGGGCGCGATGCCCGCATGCGCACGCGGAAAGTGCAGCTCGTAGTTGGCATTCTTCATCTGCAGGCGGCAGGCGTTGTCGGCTTCGGGCTTGCCAAATTCCGGGTCAAAGCCAGTATCTGCGCCGTGGGCCTGGTAGAAAAATTCGCAATAGATGCCCATGCGGGCTTGGGGCCAGACTTGCTGCAAAAACAGGCTTTCGCCCCAGCCGGGGTGGGCCACGATGACGTCGGGCACAAAGCCTTCTTCGCGCAGCTTCACGGCGGCTTTCCAGGCGGCTTCGCCGCGCAGGGTTTTGACTTCCAGGTCGGCCAGCCAGCGATGTGTGCCTTCGCCGGGTCGAGCAGTCACGGCATAACGCACCAGCGCCACGCCAGGCACAGGCGGGCAGGCGTTGATGTGCAGGGCCACCACGCGGTGACCTTGCCGCGCCATGGCGGGCGCCAAGTGCTTGAACTGGCCGGGGAAGTTCTGGTGGACGAAAAGGATGTTCATGGTGCGTCGTCTGGGGGCTGAATCATCGCATGTCCAACGGGTGTCAGGGCAGTGTGACGCCATCCCGTTAAGATGGTTGTTGAACCGATTTACCCCGTATTGAAGGAAAGAACATGAGCATCCAGACCGTAGGCATCATTGGCGCAGGCACCATGGGCAATGGCATTGCACAGGCGTGCGCCGTCTCTGGCATCAACGTCGTTATGGTGGACATTTCTGACGCGGCCGTAGCCAAAGGCGTGGCCACCGTGGCCAGCAGCCTGGACCGTTTGGTCAAGAAAGAAAAAATCAGCGAAGACGACAAGGCCGCAGCGCTGGCCCGCATCCAGGGCTCGAGCAACTACGACGACCTGAAAAGTGTCCAGTTGGTGATCGAAGCCGCCACTGAAAACCACGAACTCAAGGTCAAGATCTTGAAGCAGCTCGACGGCTTGCTGGCCCCCAACGTGATCATCGCGTCCAACACCTCGTCGATTTCGATCACCCAGCTGGCCGCCGCCACGCAACGCGCCGACCGCTTCATCGGCATGCACTTTTTCAACCCCGTGCCCATGATGGCGCTGGTTGAAATCATCCGTGGCCTGCAGACCAGCGACGCCACCCACGACGCGGTGCATGACATGGCGCTGGCACTGGGCAAGACCCCCATCACCGTCAAGAACGCCCCCGGCTTTGTGGTCAACCGCATCTTGGTGCCCATGATCAACGAAGCCTTCTTTGTGCTCGGCGAAGGCCTGGCCGAAGCCGAAGCGATTGACGCGGGCATGAAGCTCGGTTGCAACCAGCCGATTGGCCCGCTGGCGCTGGCGGACATGATTGGTCTGGACGTGTGCCTGGCCGTCATGGAGGTTTACCTCAAAGAATTCGGCGACAGCAAATACCGCCCCAGCCCGCTGCTCAAAGAGATGGTCGCCGCAGGCCGTTTGGGCCGCAAGACCGGTCAGGGCGTTTACAAGTACTGAGATGAACACCACCCCCCACCCCGAAGGTCAGATTGACTGCACCGTGCACGGTGCAGTACTTCAGATTTGCATCAACCGCCCTGCCAAGCGCAACGGTTTCACGCCCAAAATGTTCCGCGAGCTGGGCGAGGCTTACACCCGCCTTGACGACGACTCTGCGCTGCGCGTGGGCGTGTTGTGCGCCGCGGGCGACCATTTCACTGCCGGGCTGGATCTGCCCACCATCGCACCCCTCATGCAGCGCGGCGAAAAGGCTGTGCCGCTGGGCTTGGTGGATCCGCTGAACCTGGGCATGGACGGGTACCGGCGCCGCACCAAACCCATGGTGGTGGCGGTACAGGGCATCACTTACACACTGGGCATCGAGCTGATGCTGGCGGCCGACATTGTGGTCGCGGCCGACGACTGCCGGTTTTCTCAGCTGGAGGTGCAGCGCGGCATCATGGCCACGGGCGGTGCCACGCTGCGCATGGCCGAGCGGGCAGGTATGGGCAATGCACTCTTGCATTTGCTCACGGCCGATGTGTTCGACAGCGCCGAAGCCTTGCGGCTGAACTTTGTGCAAAAGGTGGTGCCCGCTGACGGCCTGTTGGCCGAGTCCATGCGCATTGCCGAGTTGATCGCCGCACAAGCGCCGCTGGCGGTGGTGGCCACGCGGCAAAACGTGCTCAAAGCGGTGGAGCACGGCCCGGTGGTGGCGATGCAAGACTTTCTGCCCGTGCAACAGCGCCTGTCGCGCAGCGATGATGCGGCAGAGGGTGTGCGCTCTTTTGTCGAAAAACGCGCCGCCCGCTTCACCGGGCAATGACGCGAAGCAACTGACGGCTGCGCGTCAGGGTTTTGTCTCAGGGTTTGGTTTCAGGCGACTCACCCCGCGCCTGCAGCTCGCGCCGCAGATCGGCCACATCCTGTCGCAGGTGCCTGATTTCGCGCATCAGGTCTTTTTCAATCTGGCGCTCTTCGTCTTCGACTTCTTTCCCTACAAAGATGGCGGAAAGCGAAGCGGTTACCAGCGACAGCACCGCCAGCCCCAGCAGCACCACAATCACCGAAAAAACGCGTGAGGCGTGGGTGGAGGGCACCACATCGCCAAAGCCCACGGTGGCTGCGGTGGTGAAGGCCAGCCACAGGCCATCGGACAAGGTTTCGATGCCCGGGTCGATGACCCAAAACCCCACACCGCCAAGCCCCAGGATGGCCAAGGCCAACAAGAGTGAAGACACAAGGCCCTGTCGAATCAGGCGGTTAAGGCGTTTGGGAGGTTGTCGCATCCTGTGATTTTCCACCAAAGCGTCTGAGTGCTCAGCCCCTGGCGCTGACGCCAGTCTGCCCTGCGCCACAATCGGTGTATGACCGACACCCACGACACGCGCCACCCTTATGCCGAACTCACCCCGGACCGGGTGATGGACGCCTTGCAGGAACTGGGCCTGTGGCCCGATGGCCGTTTGCTGGCGCTCAGCTCTTACGAAAACCGTGTCTACCGAGCGCACCTGGACGAGCCCGTGCAAGGCAGCTCGGCGGTGGTGCTCAAGTTTTACCGGCCTGGGCGCTGGAGCCGAGAACAGATTCAGGAAGAGCACGACTTTGCCGCCGAGCTGCTGGCGGCCGAAGTGCCAGTCGTGCCACCGATGGTGCTCAACGGCCAGACCCTGCACCAGAGCGCTGGGTTTGATTTTTCGGTGAGCCCCTTGCGCGGCGGCCGCACGCCCGAGCTCGATGACTTTGAGGTGCTCGAATGGATTGGCCGCTTTCTGGCCCGCATCCATACCGTGGGCGCGGCCAAGCCTTTTGCACACCGCCCTACGCTCGATGTGCAGACCTTTGCGCTCGAGCCTGCTGAGTGGCTGCAAAAGCACCAGATGATTCCGCTGGAAGTCGAGCGCGAATGGCGCGAGGCCTTTGCTGAGGCGTTGGCTTTGGTGCAGGAAAAAATGGCGCAGGGTGCAGCAGACCGCCGCCTGATTCGCCTGCATGGTGATTGCCACCCCGGCAATATTTTGTGGACACCTGCCGAGCTGCCCGGTGGTGGCCCGCACTTTGTGGACCTGGACGACGCCCGCATGGGCCCGGCCGTACAAGACCTGTGGATGCTGCTGTCGGGTGACCGCGCTCAGCGCACGCAACAATTGTCAGCCTTGCTCGATGGTTATGAACAGGTGCGCGACTTTGACCGGGCCGAGCTCCAGCTGATCGAGCCCCTGCGCACGCTGCGTTTGATTCACTACAGCGCCTGGCTGGCGCGGCGCTGGGAAGACCCGATTTTCCCGGTCAACTTTCCGTGGTTTGGCACACCCGACTACTGGCGCGGCCAAGTGCTGATGCTGCAAGAGCAAATCGAGCAGATGCAGGAAGAACCGCTGGTGGTGTGAGCGCATCACAGCGCAACACGGTGATTTGTAGGTCGGTGGCTTTAGCCCCGACGGTAACGGTGATACAGCTCAGTGTCGGGGCTAAAGCCGCCGACCTACGGGGGCAGCAGGTCTTTAGGCTCAAGCGGGCAGGCCTTGCTTGTAGAACTTGCCGTCCTTCATGATCGACAGGATGTTCTCGCCCTGACCCAGCAGGCAGGAAATGTCGGTCAGCGGATTGCCCTTGACCAGCAGCAAGTCGGCTTTGGCACCGGGTTTGATGACGCCCAATTGACCGGACATGTTCAGCAGCTCGGCCGCGTTTACCGTGGCTTGTTGCAAGGTGACGCCTGCACCGAGGATGCCTGCGCGGATGCGCAACTCATCGGACTGGTGGCGGTGTGATTCGCCCAGCAAATCGGTGCCCAAGGCCATCTTGACACCGGCCTTGGCCAATATCTCCAGCGCTTTTTGACCTTGGCTGCGCACGGTCTCGATCTTGGCCACCGAGACAGCTGGCAAGCCCAGGCTGGCACCCTCGTTGGCCAAAGCCTCGTAGGTGATGAGGGTGGGCACCATGAATGCACCATGGTCGGCCATGAAGGCGCAGGTGTCGGCGTCGATCAGGTTGCCGTGCTCGATGCTGCGCACCCCAAACTCCACCGCCCGTCGAATCGCCTTGGGCGTGTAGGCGTGGGCCATGACGTAGGTGCCCGCGTGTTCGGCTTCGTCCACGATGGCGCGGATCTCGCCCTCGGAGTAGCCCAGGTAATGGATCGGGTCGTTGGGCGAAGCCACGCCTCCCGAGGCCATGATCTTGATCTGGTTGGCCCCCTTCATGATCTCTTCGCGCACAGCCAGCCGCACGTTGTCCACGCCATCGACCACACGCGCCAGCGCCCCTACGCGGGTGGAGCAGGCGCAGCTTTCCAGTTCGTCGCTGCGCGGGCGGCCATCGCCATGGCCGCCGGTCTGCGACAGGGCGCGGCCTGCGGCAAAAATGCGCGGCCCCTCGACCAAATCGGTGCGGGTGGCTTCGGCCAGGTTCCAGTCGGCCCCACCGGCATCGCGCACGGTGGTAAAGCCGCGCATCAGCATGCCCTTCAGGATGGGGATGGCCCGCAAGGTGGCAAATACATTGGGCTGCTGGCTGTTGTAGGTCAGGTTCAGGTGCGAGGCGATCACATGCACATGGCAGTCGATCAGGCCGGGCATCAGGGTCAGGCCCTGGGCCGAGACGGTTTGTGCACCTTCGGGAACGGGCAGCTTGGGGCCCACCGCCTGGATCTGCCCATCCTTGACCCACACATCGGTGTCGGGCAAAAGTTTCAGGGTTTCAACATCCAGCACATTGGCCGA
>JBIKSF010000007.1:0-37139 GCA_044348785.1 Limnohabitans sp. | reverse complement strand
ACCCGCATTGTCGTGTGAACCGCTCACAACTGGAAATACGGAAATTCTATATCCGTATAACCAGCGCTTCTTAAGATACATCAAGGCAAGACACCACCATGGCACGCACCGTTCAATGCATCAAACTCGGCAAAGAAGCAGAGGGTATGGATTTTCCGCCCTACCCCGGAGAGCTGGGCAAGCGGATCTGGGAGGGTGTGAGCAAGCAAGCTTGGGCCGACTGGCTCAAGCACCAGACCATGCTGGTGAATGAAAACCGCCTGAACTTGGCCGACTTGCGCGCCCGCCAGTACCTGGCCCGCCAGATGGAAAACCATTTCTTTGGCGACGGCGCAGACGCGGCTCAGGGCTACGTGCCACCTGCAGCGGGTTGATGCCCAGCTGCGCTTGCCCCCCTGCTTTTTGAACTCTTGAGCTCGCCACCCGAAACCCGCCAGGCGCTGGTGATCGGTGCGGGCTTGTCAGGCTCGGCCGTGGCGCACAGCTTGGCCGTGCGAGGCTGGTCGGTCACGGTGCTCGACCAAGCTCCTGGGGTTGGGGCTGGCGCCTCGGGCCTGCCTGCGGGTTTGGCCGCACCCCACGTTTCACCCGACGACAACGTGCTCTCGCGCATCACGCGTGCGGGGGTGCAGGCCACGCTGCACCGCGCCCAGACGCTGCTACACAGCGGCACCGATTGGGAACTGACTGGCGTTCTTGAACACAACTTGGCTGGCAAACGCCGCCTGCCCTCGGACAGCTGCGATCAGCTCAGCGCCCCAGCCAGCGCGGCGCAAGTGGCCGCTGCAGGCCTGCCGCCCAACACACCCGCGCTCTGGCACGCACAGGCGGGCTGGATTCGACCCCGGCAACTGGTGGCCGCGCAGCTGCAAACCCCGGGCGTGCAGGTGCGCTGGGGCCAGCAGGTGCAGGGCATCGCGCGGCGCGGCGAGCAATGGGCCGTGACCGATGCCCAAGGCCAAACGCTAGGCCAAGCCCCTTGGCTGGTGGTGGCCAGCGCCTTTGACAGTCTGGCCTTGCTGCAGCCCCTGCCCGGCTTTGCCGTGCCGCTAAACCCTTTGCGCGGGCAAGTCAGTTTTGGCCACATGGCCGACTTGACCGAGGGCCAGCGCCAGCTGCTGCCGCCGTTTCCGGTCAACGGCCACGGCAGCTTCATCAGCGGCGTGCCCACACCCGAGGGGCCGCCCGGCTGGTTCATCGGCTCCACCTTTGAGCGCCACTGCGAGCAGGCCCCCGTGCGCGAAGAAGACCATGCCGCCAACCAAGTGCGCCTGGCCACGCTGCTGCCCGCTTTGGGCGAAGCCATGGCCGGGCAATTCGGGCCGAACCTCGTGCAGGGCTGGGCCGGTTTGCGCTGCACCTTGCCCAACCGACTGCCTGCAGTCGGCCCCATTGACCGCCAGCGCCTGCCGGGCCTGTGCCTGAGCACGGGCATGGGCGCACGCGGCATCAGCCTGGCCGTGTTGTGCGGCGAACTCACCGCCGCCTGGCTGAACCACGAGCCCCTGCCCTTGCCTGAATCCTTGGCCAAGCATTTGGCGGCCAAACGCTTTGCTCAATAACAAATTTACAAAAATTAGCAAAATCAACTAGGATATGAACCATTCTTGCGCGTACTGACCTTTCTCACCGTTTTTTGGAGAGCCGCCCATGGTCCGTCAATCCCTCTCGCGTTACCTGCCTTGGTTGGTCACTGCCCCGGCCGCCCTCTTCAGCTGGCCTGTCTCGGTTTGGGCAAGTGCGGGCTTTGCGGCCCTGTTTGTGCTGGGCTGGTTGGACTTCAAGCAAACCAAACAAGCGGTGCGACGCAACTACCCACTCACGGGGCGCTTGCGTTATGGCTTGGAATACATCCGGCCAGAAATCCGCCAATACTTTTTGGAAGACGACGAGGAAAAACTCCCCTTTTCTCGCAACCAGCGGGCCATGGTCTACGCCCGCTCCAAAGTGCAAAACGACAAGCGCGGGTTTGGCAGCATCAAGGACATGTACGCCGCCCAATCCGAGTGGGTCACGCACTCACTGCAGCCCACCGAGCTGGACCCGGCGAGTTTCAGGATCAAGGTGGGCGCACAGCAATGTCAGCAGCCCTACGACTTGTCGCTGCTCAACATTTCGGGCATGAGCTTCGGGGCTTTGTCGCCCAACGCGATCAAGGCTCTGAACAAGGGTGCAGCCATGGGGCAATTTGCGCATGACACCGGAGAAGGCAGCATCTCCCGGCACCACCGCGAACCGGGCGGTGATCTGATCTGGCAGATTGCCTCGGGCTATTTCGGCTGCCGCACGCCCGAAGGCCGTTTTGACCCTGTGCGATTTGCCGAACAGGCCCGCTCACCTCAGGTCAAGATGATCGAGCTGAAACTGTCGCAAGGGGCCAAACCTGGCCACGGCGGCGTTTTACCCAAAGCCAAAGTCAGCCCCGAGATTGCCGAAGCACGGGGGGTGCCCATGGGGAAGGACTGTGTGTCTCCGGCCCGGCACTCGGCGTTCAGCACTCCGCTGGAACTGCTGGGTTTTGTCGCTCAGCTGCGCGAGCTCTCAGGTGGCAAGCCCGTGGGCATCAAGCTGTGTGTGGGACATCCGGCTGAATGGTTCTCACTGGTCAAGGCCATGCTGCAGACCGGACAAACGCCCGACTTCATCGTGGTGGACGGCTCGGAAGGTGGCACGGGCGCCGCGCCCATCGAGTTCGCCGACCATGTGGGCATGCCTTTGCGTGATGGCCTGCGTCTGGTGCACAACAGCTTGGTGGGCGCAGGACTGCGTGACAGCATCAAGATTGGGGCATCGGGCAAAGTGATTTCGGCCTTCGACATGGCACGCTGCTTGGCCTTGGGCGCTGATTGGTGCAACGCAGCGCGGGGCTTCATGTTTGCGCTGGGCTGCATCCAATCGCGCAGCTGCCACACCGACCACTGCCCGACGGGCGTGGCCACACAGGACCCGGTACGCCAACGCGCCATCGTGGTCACCGACAAGGCCGAGCGGGTGTTTTACTTTCACGCCAACACCTTGCACGCCCTCGCCGATCTGGTGGGCGCGGCCGGGCTGCAAAAACCTGGCGACATCACACCGCACCATCTGATGGTGCGCAATGGCGACGGGAAAGCCCGCACAATGGCCTCAAACATTGACACCTTGGAGTCTGGCCAGCTTTTGAACCCTTCAGCCACAACCGCGCTGCCCAGCCCCTTCGCTGAATTCTGGCGCGCCAGTGAGGCCAGTCATTGGGGCGTGACCTGATCACCCCACGGGAAAGCGGTAGGCCTCTTGAACGAACAAACCCACACAAACCTTGACCAAATCGGCATCAAACAAGACGCCTGATGACACCAGCAAGACCTGCAAAGCCTGGTCCATGGTTTGTGCGCTCTGGTAAGGACGATCGCGTGTCATGGCGTCCAGCATGTCGGCCATGCCAATGATCTGGGCGCCCCGCAAGACATCCGCGCCTTTGAGGCCCAAGGGATAACCGCTGCCGTCGATGCGTTCATGGTGCTGCGCAATGTAGGCCTTGACCGGCCCTGCGAACTCAATGTGTTTGAGCATGTCCAGCGCTGTCATCACATGCTTCTGGATTTGCTTGACGTCACCCTGGGACAAAAGCTCGGTTTTGCCCAAGATTCGGGACGGCACCGTGACCATGCCCAGGTCATGAATCAGGGCTGCCAAGATCACCGCTTCCACGTCTTCGGCACTGAACAGAAGCCTTCGGGCCAAGGTACCGGCCAAATCGGCCACGCGCCTTTGGTGGCCGATCGAGTCTGGATCGTGCACCTCCAGCACAGTGATCAGCGACTGAACCACGCCCATGAGGGCTGTTTCGGCCACAGACGAGGACATCGCCATGGCTTGGGCCAAACTGCTGCGCACCAAGGTGCACAACACCAGCCGTCGGTCGGACAGGTTGACAGGCCGGGCGGTGATCACCATCGACAAGCTGTCCCTGTCCTCGGTCAAAGCCGCGACGGCCATGGGCGGCATGGCCAAAGGCAGACTGGTCAATGAAACCAGCGTGCGCACCGCCTCCGGTTGCTGCCAGCCCCCCTCGTCCCAAAAAACAGCCCCCTGCAAAGACGCCTTGGGCCGCCCTAACCAATCTGGCCAAGCCGGGTTCAGGCCTTCGATGCGGCCACTGATCGCATCCACCAAAACCAGACCCGCATCGGCTTGGGCCAACATCAGTTGGTCTGGATCGTGGAACTTGTCTTCCTTCATGGGCATGGCCTGAACTGGATGGGGGGAAGACTCACAGCATAGAGCATCTCATCTGGCCACGGCAGGCCGGACTCACCGCATCGCTTCAGCCGGGCGGCGCGCCTTCACATACGCATCGCTCGGCTGGTAATTTTTGCCATCCGCATAGCGCCACTGCACCATAGTGCCCTTGCCGCCGCGCTGGTCGAGCTTGCCCACATACGCGCCCATGGTGGACTGCTGGTCAATCGCTCGGTACTCGGCCTGGCCAAAGGGCGTGCTGAACTTCAGGCCACGCATGGCGACCACCAGTTTCTCGTTGTCCACGCTGCCCGCTTTTTTGATGCCCGCAAAAATCGACTGCATGGTGGCGTAACCGACCACCGATCCGAGCTTGGGGTTTTCGTTGAACTTCTTGTAATAGTTGGCAGCAAAGCTGGCGTGCTCTTTCGTGTCGATCTGGTCCCAGGGGTAGCCGGTCACGATCCAGCCCTTGGGCGTTTCGTCTTTGAGCACTTCCAAGTACTCGGGCTCGCCCGACAACATGGACGCCACCGGCGTTTTGGGGAAGACGTTGCGCTGGTTGCCTTCGCGCACCAGCTTGGCCAAGTCGGCACCAAAGGTCACGTTGAAAATCGCATCGGGCTTGCTCGCCATGGTGGCGGTCAGTGTGCTGCCCGCGTCGATCTTGCCCTGGGCGGGCCACTGCTCGCTGACAAACTCGACATCGGGGCGCTTGGCTTTGAGCAGCTCTTTGAAGTTGGCCACTGCACTTTGACCGTATTCGTAATTGGGCGCAATGGTGGCCCAGCGCTTGGCAGGCATCTTGGCCGCTTCTTCTACCAGCATGGCCGCTTGCATGTAAGTGCTGGCGCGCAGGCGGAAGGTGTAACGGTTGCCTTTTTCCCAGACGATGGCGTCGGTCAAGGGCTCGCTGGCGATGAACAAGCGCTTGTTTTTGGCGGCATGGTCGGCCAGCGCCAGGCCCACATTGGACAAAAAGCCCCCGGCAAGAATGTCGACCTTTTCCTTGGACGTCAACTCGATCGCGTGGCGCAGCGCCTCGTCGGGCTTGCCCGCATCGTCGCGTGCGATCACCTCGACCTTGCGCCCCAGCAGGCCGCCTTGGGCGTTGATCTCTTCGACCGCCAGCTGCCAGCCTTGTTTGTAGGGTTGGGTGAATTGGGGAATCGCTGAATAGCTGTTGATCTCACCGATCTTGATCGGGGTCTGGGCGAAAACAGGGGACATGGCGACCGCAGTCAGCAGGCCCGTGGCAATAAGGCGATTCATAACAAGAGTCCTAGGCGTAAGGTCTGAAGGCGTCACTGTAACAGCCGACTTTTCCCCTGTCGCACAGAGGACACGGAAAAGAGGGGTCATACCCGGCTACACCCTGTGCCCAGCCAAACGCAAACGCCCAACATGGATCGACCAGAATTCACGACAGCACCTTTTATAAGCGCTAGGAATATATACCCAACTAAAAAATCGTTTGTTTTGGAATAAAGCCCCCTTACAGTCGCCGCCATGGTTGATTTAGCTTATGTCTTTGCAGGTTTTTTCGTCGGCGTTGTGGTGGGCCTGACGGGGGTGGGCGGCGGGTCCTTGATGACGCCGATCCTGATCTTTTTCTTCGGCGTCAAACCCTACATGGCCGTGGGCACAGACCTGCTGTTTGCGGCCTTCACCAAGATGGGCGGCACCGTGAGTTTTGACCGCCAACGTGTCGTGCCTTGGCGCGTGGTGGGTTTACTCAGTGTGGGCAGCATCCCAGCTTGTCTGGTGACTTTGGGCTTTTTGCGCAGGGTTGGCCCAGCCTCTGCCCAAGTGCAGTCTCTGATGACGACCGCGCTGGGCGTGACTCTGCTGCTCACCGCTGCAGCCATGCTTTACAAGGCGGTGCGCGGCCAACAAGTCCCTCGCCACTTGGCCGCCGCCGATGAAGACCGTGCCAGCACCCCTCGACACTGGAGCCTGCCGGTCCTCTTTGGTGCGTTGATCGGCATTTTTGTCACCCTCACCTCGGTCGGTGCTGGTGCCATTGGCGTGACCGTGCTGCTTTTGCTCTACCCACTTTTGCCCCTGCCGCGCATCGTTGCGGCAGACATAGCCTATGCCGTGCCTCTGACATTGGTGGCAGGCTTGGGTCATGCGTCCTTAGGCTCGGTCGATTGGCCCTTGCTGGCCAAACTTCTGGTCGGTTCTTTACCTGGCATCTGGCTGGGCTCACGCCTGACCCACCACACGCCCGACCGCGTGATCCGCTCATTGCTTTCCGTCCTGCTGGCCTGGGCCGGCACCAAACTGGTTTTGATCTGAAGAAGTCCCTCATGTACCAATACACCGAATTTGACAAACAGTTCGTGCGCGCCCGCGCTGCTCAACACCGTGACCAACTCGAGCGCTTTCAGGCAGGCCAACTGTCAGGCGATGAGTTCAAACCCCTGCGCCTGCAAAACGGCTGGTATGTGCAGCGCTACGCGCCCATGCTGCGCGTGGCCGTCCCTTATGGCGAAATCTCGGCACCCCAGCTCCAAGTGCTGGCCCAAATCGCTCGTGAGTACGACACGCCCGACGCCGCCTTGCTGGCCGAGGCGCAGGCCACGCAAGACAAAATTGCAGGCCCAGCCCCCAAGCTGACCACCAACTACGGACACTTCACCACCCGCCAAAACGTGCAATTCAACTGGATTCCCCTGTCCAAATCGGCCGACGTGATGGACCTCCTGGCCACAGTGAACCTGCACGGCATCCAAACCAGCGGCAACTGCATCCGCAACACCACCACCGACGAGCTGGCCGGCGTGGCCGTGGACGAAGTCGTCGATCCCCGGCCTTATGCCGAGTTGATCCGCCAGTGGAGCACGCTGCACCCCGAGTTCGCGTTTTTGCCCCGCAAATTCAAGATCGCCATCACCGGCGCCCAAGAAGACCGCGCCGCCATTGGCTGGCACGACGTGGGCCTGCAGATGGTCAAGAACGGGGCGGGCGAAGTGGGCTTCAAAGTGCTGGTGGGTGGCGGCATGGGCCGCACCCCGGTGGTGGGCACGCAGATCCGCGAGTTCTTGCCCTGGAACCAGATCATGAATTACCTTGAAGCCGTGATCCGCGTCTACAACCGCTGGGGCCGCCGCGACAACCTCTACAAGGCCCGCATCAAAATTTTGGTGAAGGCCGAAGGCCAGCGTTACTTTGACGAAGTCGAGTCCGAGTACCAGGACATTCTGGTCAAAGACGGCGGCCTGCACACCATCCCGCAGGCCGAGTTCGACCGCGTGGCCACCTGCTTTGCTGCGCCCGCGTTGAACCTGCCATCCAGCACTGCCGAATGGGCCGCCAAGGCCGAAGCCGATGCCAGCATCGAAGCGGCCAAAACGCCCGCCTTTGCCCGCTGGATCGCGCAAAACGTCAAACCCCACCAACACCCTGCACTGCGTGCCGTGAGCCTGTCGTTCAAGCGCGTGGGGCAAGCCCCCGGAGACGCCACGGCCGACCAACTGGATGCTGCTGCGGCGCTGGTCGCCAAATACTCCGCAGGCGAAGCCCGCGTGACCCACACCCAAAACCTGGTGCTGCCCTGGGTGCGCCTGGACCAGCTGCACGCCCTGTGGCTCGAAGCCAAGGCCCTGGGCCTGGCCCAGCCCAATATTGGCCTGCTGACCGACATGATCGCCTGCCCCGGCGGCGACTATTGCGCGCTGGCCAATGCCCGCTCGCTGCCCTTGGCGGCCGCCATCACCGAGCGCTACCAGGACCTGGACGAGCTGAACGACCTGGGCCACATCGACTTTCACATCAGCGGCTGCATCAACTCTTGTGGCCACCACCACTCGGGCCACATCGGCATTTTGGGCGTGGACAAAGACGGCAAGGAGTGGTACCAGGTCACGCTGGGCGGCTCGGACGGCAAAGAACTCTCAGGCCCAACCACTCCCGGCAAAGTGGTCGGCCCCTCGTTCTCGTCGGTTGAAGTGCCGGACGTGATCGAGGCGATTTTGGACACCTACAAAGCCGTGCGCCAGCCTCTGCTGGACCGCCACGAATACTTCATCGAAACCTTGCACCGTGTGGGGCAAGACCCGTTCAAGGCAGCTGCCCATGCGGCACGCCACCCGGCTGAGGAACAAACAGCCTGAATACCCCTGTAGGAGCAGCCTCCACAGAACACCACCCCACACAGCAGAACCCATGAAAATCATCACCGCCCAAGAACACCAAACCGTTGAACTGCCAACGGTCATCACGCTGGCCAACGACGCCGATCCCCGCACGCTCGACCTGAGCGGCGTGACACGCATTGATCTGCAATTCCCCAAGTTCACCGACGGCCGCGCTTACAGCCAAGCTTTTTTGCTGCGCCGCCGCTTGGGCTTTGCGGGCGAATTGCGCGCCACCGGCGATGTGCTGATCGACCAATTGGTGCAAATGCAGCGCACCGGTTTTGACGTGGCCGTGCTGCGCGAAGGCGTGGACGCTTCGGCAGCGCAACGCCAATTTGAGCGCTTTGCCGGGTTCTACCAAGGCTCGGCCGTCGCTACAAAACCACCATTCGCCCAATCTGCTTGAACCTCTTCAACATCCTCAAGACAGATCGGGCCCGATGAAGTTGGCAGGTCAGCGCCGCACCTGTTTTTGTCATCCCGGGCGAAGACCCGGGATCCATTGTGCTGCGATGCCCATTTCAAACGCCCGCTGTTCGCCATGGATCCTCGGGGCAAGCCCGAGGATGACAAAGACAAAAACGACGCCCCGATCAAAACATGACAAACACATGAGCCCAACGTCACCATGACTTCCCGCCTGATTTATTCCCACAACGCCCCGACCAAGGCCACCGATCTGCACGCCAAGGCCAGCCCTGACTTTGCCGCCAAGCTGGCCGAGACCCAGGCCTTGCTGCAACGCGCTGCCGCCGAGTTCACCCCGGTCACCCAAGCTTCCAGCCTGGGCGCCGAAGACGTGTTGATCACGCACCTGATCAACAACCTGCAGTTGGACATCCCGGTGTTTGTGCTGGAAACCGGCGCACTGCACACCGAGACCCTTGCCTTGCTGGAGCGCACACAGGCGCACTCGCGTGCGCCCATCCACGTGTTCCGCCCTGAGCAGGAAGCGGTCATCCAGTTCGTGCGCCAAAAAGGCCAGGACGCGATGTACCAGAGCATGGATTTGCGCAAGGCCTGCTGCGGCATTCGCAAGATGGAGCCCCTGGCCCGAGCCTTGAAAAGCCAACGCGCCTGGATCACGGGTTTGCGTCAGGAGCAATCCAACGCCCGCGCCGAGGTTCCCCTGATCGACACCGGCGAAGAAGCCTCCAAAAACTTGGCCAAGTTCAACCCCCTTGCCAAGTGGACTTGGGGCGATGTGTGGCACTACATCGCCGAGTACCGGGTGGACTACAACCCGCTGCACGACCAGTTTTTCCCCAGCATCGGCTGCGCCCCTTGCACCCGCGCCATCAGCCTGGGCGAAGCGTTTCGCGCAGGCCGCTGGTGGTGGGAAGACGAAGCGGCCAAGGAGTGTGGCTTGCACGTCAAGAAGTGACCTCCCTTTTGAACATCATCCCCAATTGAATGTCATCCCCGCGAACGCGGGGATCCATGCCTCCGATTCCTGGATCCCCGCCTTCGCGGGGATGACGAAGAAAAATGAATTTAAACCCAATATGACCGCCTTCAACCCAACCGAACTGCACACCCTGAGCAACGCACACCTCGACGCACTGGAAGAAGAAACGATCTTCATCCTGCGCGAAGTCGCCGCCGCCTTCGAGCGCCCCACCCTCTTGTTTTCGGGTGGCAAAGATTCGCTGGTCATGCTCAAGTGCGCCGAAAAAGCCTTCGGAGGTAAAACAAGCCCCTCCGGTAGCGGCCGCATCCCCTACCCGCTCTTGATGATCGACACGGGTCACAACTTTCAGGAAGTGACCGACTTCCGCGATTCACGGGCCAAGGAGCTGGGTGCCGAGCTGATCGTGCGCAGCGTGGAAGACTCCATGAAAAAAGGCACCGTGCGCCTGGCCCACCCGGGAGAGAGCCGCAACGTGCACCAGTCGGTCACGCTGCTCGAAGCGATTGAAGAGTTCGGCTTTGACGCGCTGATCGGCGGTGCCCGCCGTGACGAGGAAAAAGCCCGTGCCAAGGAGCGCATCTTCAGCCACCGCGACAGCTTTGGCCAGTGGCAACCCAAGGCCCAGCGCCCCGAGCTGTGGACCTTGTTCAACCACAAGCTGCAGCCCGGTGAGCACTTTCGCGTGTTCCCCATCAGCAACTGGACCGAGCTGGACGTGTGGCAATACATCGCTCGCGAACGCATTGCGCTGCCGTCGATCTACTACACGCACAAACGCGAGGTGGTGGACCGTCGGGGCCTGCTGGTGCCGGTGACCGAACTGACTCCGCCCAAAGACGGCGAAGAAGTCGTGGTGCGCGACGTGCGGTTTCGCACCGTGGGCGACATCACCTGCACCTGCCCGGTGGAGAGCACCGCGTCTACACCTGAGCAGATCGTGATCGAGACCCTGGCGGCCGATGTGAGCGAGCGCGGCGCCACACGCATGGACGACAAGACGTCCGAGGCTTCGATGGAAAAACGCAAGAAAGACGGGTACTTTTAATGAACGCACTGAAATTCATCACCTGCGGCTCGGTTGACGACGGCAAGAGCACGCTGATTGGCCGCCTGCTGGTGGACACCAAGGCCGTGCTGCAAGACCACCTGGCGGGTGTGCAGCGCTCAGGAGAAACCGATCTGGCCCTGCTGACCGACGGCCTGAGCGCCGAGCGCGAGCAAGGCATCACCATCGACGTGGCCTACCGCTACTTCAACACCGAATCGCGCAAGTTCATCATCGGCGACGCCCCCGGCCACGAGCAGTACACCCGCAACATGGTCACCGCCGCATCGAGCGCCGACGCTGCCGTGGTGCTTGTAGACGCGATCAAGCTCGACTGGGCCAACCCCGATCTGCAGCTGCTGCCGCAAACCCGCCGCCACTCGCTGCTGGTGAATATGTTGCGCGTACCGTCCATCGTGTTTGCCATCAACAAGCTCGACGCTGTGGCCGATGCGACGGTGGCCTACCAAAACATCGCGAGTGCTCTGAACAAGTTCGCCCAAGAAGCGGGCATCCAGGTTGCCGCCATGGTGCCCGTGTCGGCCCTCAAAGGCTGGAACGTGGTGACCACCGAGAACAACGACCAAACCGACTGGTGCGGCTACACCGGCCCGAGCCTGCTCAGCATCCTCGAAGACCTGCCCGTCACCCCGGCTGAGACCGATGTGGCCTTCAGCTTCCCGGTGCAGTGGGTCGAGAAATCTATTGCCCCCACGCTTGTCGCTTCGCGTACTGCGCTGCCCCCCGAGGGGGCCGCTGCTGCGCCTTGGGGCGGCCCGGCGGCGCAGCACCACGATTCCGGCGTGACCGCCCAGGGCCGCCGCGTGTTTTGGGGCCGCGTGGCCACGGGCAGCATCGCGCCGGGCCAGACCGTCAAGGTCTTCCCCAGCGGCCAGACCGCCGTGGTCTCGCAAGTGCTGTCGGCCACCCGCCAGCCCCAAAACAAAGCCGCTGGCCACAGCGCAGGCCTCGTGCTCGACCGCGAGGTGGATGTCTCTCGCGGCGACTGGCTGCTGGCAGAACAGGGCAGCCCCGAAGGCCAGCGCCAGCTCAGCACGACGATTGCCTGGATGGACGACGAGCCCTTGGTCGCAGGACGCCTGTATTGGGCGCTGCATGGCCACCGCTGGGTCAAAGTCAAGGTGCAGCGCGTGGTGCACCGCCTGAACGTGAACACCCTGGCCGAAGAAAAGGCCACCGAACTGCCCCCCAACGCCATCGGCCATGTGACCTTGGCCCTGCAAGAGCCCCTGGCCACCCTGCCCTTTGCCCAGTCGCGTATTTTGGGCGCGCTGGTGCTGGTCGACACGGCCAGCCACAAGACCTCGGGGGCAGTGCTGGTCAACTGACGAACCTTGTCGGGGCTGAAGCCACCGACCTACAAATCCTCCTGTAGGTCGGCGGCTTCAGCCCCGACACATCTCCTCGCGTCCGCTGATGCCCTTAGTTCGCCTTCAACCCCATGCACAGCAGGGGCTGGCTGACAAGCTGACCATCGATCTCCCTTAAAATGCTCGTTTGCGCCAACCCACCTGCGCTCTTCTTAATTCCGAGTCCATCATGACCCACGTTGTTTCCGAATCCTGTATCCAGTGCAAATACACCGACTGTGTGGACGTTTGCCCCGTGGATTGCTTTCGCGAAGGCCCCAACTTCCTGACCATCGACCCCGATGAGTGCATCGACTGCGCCGTGTGCATTCCCGAGTGCCCGGTCAACGCCATCTTTGCGGAAGAAGACCTGCCTGCCGACCAGCAACACATGACGAAGCTCAACGCCGAGCTGGCCGTCTTGCCCGGCTGGAAGAGCATCACCAAACGCAAAACCCCACTGGCCAGCGCTGACGATTGGAAAGACAAGACCGGCAAGCTGGCTGAGCTGATCCGCTGAAGTTTCTGAAAGGCCGTTTTTTTCGGCCTTTTTCTTGCGAGCCCTCCTCATGACCACCCCCATCGACACCGAAGCGCTGGTCATTGGCGCGGGCCCCGTGGGCCTGTTTCAGGTCTTCCAGCTGGGTCTGCAAGGCTTGCACTGCCATGTGGTTGACGCCCTGCCCCATGTCGGTGGCCAATGCGCCGAGCTGTATGGCCAAAAACCCATTTATGACATCCCGGGCATCCCGTTTTGCACCGGCCTCGAACTGATCGAGCGCCTGCAGCAACAAATCGCCCCCTTCAAACCCACCCTGCACCTGGGCCAGCAAGTGGGCAGCGTCGAGCGCCTGCCCGACAAGCGCCTGCAGGTGACCACCAACGCTGGCCAGATCTTTCGCACCGCCACCCTGTTCATCGCTGCGGGCGTGGGTGCGTTTGTGCCGCGCCGCATGGCACTCGATGGTCTGGCGGCGTTTGATGGCACGCAAGTCTTTGCCGAGCATCCCGCGCCCGAACGCTGGGCAGGCCAACACCTGGTGGTGGCGGGCGACGGCGACGCCGCTTTGCAAACCTGTCTCGATGCGGGCCATGGCCCACAAGCGGCGGCCAGCGTCACCCTGCTGCACCGTCGCGACCAATTCAGCGCTGCACCTGAGCTGATCGCACAGATGCGCCAAGCCTGCGCCGACGGCCGCATGCGCTTTGTGGCCGGTCAGCCCACCGGCCTGCGCACCGAAGCTGGCCGCTTGCAAGCGCTGGAACTGCTCAACCCGCAAGGCGAAACCCAGTGGCTGAACCTGGACGTGCTGCAAACCTGTCTGGGCCTGTCGCCCAAATTGGGCCCCGTGGCGCAATGGGGCCTGGCGATGGAACGCAAACAGCTGGTCGTCAACACCGAAAACTTTGGCACCTCAGAGCCCGGCATTTTTGCGGTGGGCGACATCAACACCTACTCGGGCAAAAAGAAGCTGATCTTGTGCGGCTTCCATGAAGCCACGCTGGCCGCTTTTGGAGCCGTGGCCCTGCTGCGCCCCGAAGAAAAGACCCTGCTGCAGTACACAACAACGTCCACGCTGCTGCACCAGCGTTTGGGCATCGCCTAGAATCCAACCTGCGCCGCAATATTGCGGCGCATTCGCTAGGGGTGTTGGTGGCTGCAAGGCCATCGACTGAGAAAGTCCCTTTGAACCTGATTGAGGTAATCCTCGCGCAGGGAAGCTTGTCAAAAGAACGGCGACCGATTTCGGCCGCATCACGTTCCCAGCCAGCCGACCTGCCATAACGTTGAAGGAAAAACGTCATGGCATTTTTTTCGCCATTTTCTTGCCGGTCCCACAACCATTCGATTTTTCGTACCAGCCGAATCGCCAGCGCAGTGGCGCTGCTCACATTGGCGGCAGCACAGGCCCAAAGCCTGACTGAAATCACCATCACCGATACCGCGCCTTCCCAGGTCAGTGGTTTTGGTGATGTGCCGCTCAGCAAAGCGCCTTTCAGCGCCATCAACATCGACCAGCAAACCTTGCAGGACATTGGTGCCCAACGTGTCTCCGACGCCTTGCGCCTGGATGCCAGCGTGGCCGACAGTTACAACTCTCCTGCCTACTGGGACAGCCTGAGCGTGCGCGGCTACACCTTGGACAATCGCTACAACTACCGCCGCGAAGGTTTGCCGATTTCCGCCGAAACCATGATCCCCATGGACAACAAGGAGCGCATCGAGCTGTTCAAGGGCACCAGCGGCATCCAGGCAGGCACCAGCGCCCCCGGTGGCTTGGTCAACTACGTGGTCAAGCGCCCCCCATCGGCCAAAGGCGAAACCATCCGCTCGGTCAGCGTCAGCTACGGCCCAGGCCAAAGCAGCAGCACAGGCCTCGACCTTGGAGGCCGTTTCGGCCAAGACCAGGCCCTGGGCTACCGATTCAATGCTGCATATGAAGACCTGAATCCGTACATCCAAAACACCGAAGGCCAACGCAAACTGTTTGCGCTGGCCATGGACTGGCGCATCACGCCCGACAGCAAGCTGGAGTGGGAAATCGAGCGTAGCGAACGCCAACAGTTTGGTGTGAATGGCTACAGCTTGTTGGGTGACACCCTGCCCGCCCCGGTGGATGGCAAGCGCAACCTGACACGGCAAGCGTGGTCGGTTCCCGGCGTGTTCAATGGCACGACAGGCAGCATCCGCTTCAAGCAAAACTTGGAAGGAGGCTGGCTGTGGACGACGCAATATGCTGGTCAGCGACTGCGCACGGATGACCGGCTGAGCTTTGCTTTTGGCTGCGGTGGTGCCAACTGTGATCGCTACTATGCAGATGGTGGGTTTGATTTGTACGACTGGCGCAGTGACAACGAAAGACGCACAGCGGATGCCCTTCAAAGCTCGCTGGAGGGTCATGTGACCATTGGCCGGACTGTCCACAACATGGGCATCAGCGTTTCAAGGCAACGGCAATTGCTTCGCTCCCCCGGTATCCAAACCAACATCTTCATGGGCACAGGCAATGTTTATGACAGCTCCGTCATACCAAGCTATGCCGATTACAGCGATTTGGGGACGAACGCCAGCGAGTACACGACTGAATTGGCACTGAATGACCGCATCGAACTGAACGCTCAAACGACCTTATGGCTTGGCCTTCGACACAGCAGACTGAACCGAAATAGCGCCAAGTCAGATGGTTCCCAAGCCATTCACGATGAGCGCTCATTCAACACGCCTTGGATCGCGGGCTCCTACCAACTCACGCCCCATGAAACCCTTTACGCCAGCTACGGCGAAGGTATAGAAACCGAAGTCGCGCCCAACAAAAGCAAATACATCAATTCAGGCCAGGCCTTACCCGCATTGCGTAGCCAACAATTTGAGCTGGGTATCAAAAGCCGAACCCGCACCACACGCTGGCAAGTCAGTGTGTTTGACATCACCCGCCCTCAATCCACAGATGTTGGCGATTGTGTTGAAGCCAACTCATGCAAACGCCAGATTGATGGCGAAGCACGTCATCGCGGACTTGAGCTGTCTGCAGGGATGACCCAAGTGGCATGGAGTTGGGATTTAGGAGCAGCATGGCTCGATGCCAAACGCCAGAGCGCAGAAGTCACGCCTAGCGTGAACGGTCAGCGGGCACTCAACGTTCCCAAATACACCCTGCGCGGTCTGGTCCAGTACCGCTTTGCCGATGTACCTGGACTGCGCAGCAGCTTGCGCCTGAACCACGAAGGCTCACGCCGCGTGACCGAAGACGGTCACCTCAACCTGCCCAGCTGGACGACGCTGGACTTTGCCACGCATTACGACACCCGCATTCAAGGTACGCGAACTCAATGGACCGTCGCCATCAACAACCTGGCAGACCGCCACTACTGGCGTGAATCACCCAAACAGTTTGGCCACTATTACCTTTATGCCGGTGCACCACGGACTGTGCGTGTGGGTGTCAAAGCGAGCTTTTAAACACAGCGGCAAGAATTTTCAAAAATCTTGCCTCTCCTCTCAAAACAGCCCAAAAATCACTCTATAATTCGAAGCTATTCCTCAATAGCTCAGTCGGTAGAGCGCCGGACTGTTAATCCGTAGGTCCCTGGTTCGAGCCCAGGTTGAGGAGCCAAAAAGACAAGCCCCTGCAATCACTTGCAGGGGCTTTTTCTTTGGTCTCAAAATTCAGCGCTAACACCCTTGTAGCGCGCGCGCTCACTGTTCAAAATCACTTGTGAGTATCTGACACGTTGTTTCTCATCTGCAATTTCTTGATCAGTTTTCGCCCCAAATGCGCCTTGATGGCCGGGGAGTAGAACAAGGAATCCCCACCGTTCTCCAGTTGCAGCAACTGTGCATGAGAGATCGCGTTTTCGATGGCAAAGCGAGAGGAGTCCAGATGAGCCCCTTCCCTGAGCTTTTGCAGCTCAGCGGCTTCATCATCGGACCAAGGCTCCCAAGATGTGTTCATGACTCCAGCTCTCTAAGATCAAGCCCTTTGCACAAGGCCAGCAAATCGGACAACTGTGGTGCCTGCATTTTTTGCAAGACGTTGGCACGGTGTTTCTTGGCCGTGTCCGGGAGGATATCCAGATGCTCGGAAATCCCTTTGTTCGTGTGACCTTCCAGCATCAAGGCAAACACATCGCGCTCTCGGGCACTCAAGGACAACAACTTGCGACGGATCTCATTTTTTTGAATGAACGCTTGACGATTCAAGGTGTCCTGCGCTAAGCCTCGCTCAATCGCGTTGATGAGCGCCTGAATTTGGAACGGTTTCCACAAAAACTCAATGGGTTGCCCCTTCATGGCCTGAATGATTTCTGCAGATTGGCTTTCACCACTGATGAAGATGATGGGGGTCTGTCTTCCCAGTGCCCTCATCTTGTCTTGCAGATCCACGCCAGACATTTGGGGCATGCGCACATCCAGCACCAAGACAGCCGGAGAGATGTCCAGTGAGTGAGCCCAAAAAGCTTGCGCACTGTCATAGCCCTCAACGGTATAGCCCATCTGCCGCAGCAGATCGGTCAAATAAAAACGGATGTCGGGGTTGTCATCGACAACATAGACATGACCGCAGCTTGTGGTGCTCATTCGAACTTATAAAAATATCAGACTCGCCAATACTAAGCAGGCAAGCAAGCGCTGCATATCCCCTTTTGGGGATATCCCACGATTGTGGACCTACAACACCACGAAAGCGATGGCCAATTTGCTGAAAAAATTGTGTGAATTTGTTGGGCAATGATCGTTTTCATCGCTTTTATAGAAGTTTAAAAAAAATCAAAACAACTGACAGTCGTTTCCTTGACTTTATTCATGATCAAGATAGCATATTTATGAATACCAAATAACTCAATACATCAACCCAATTCCCCACGAGTTCCCCAATTAGGTATATACAACGCGAATCGTATTTGCAAAAATCACCAAACTTTTGTTTAAGCTGATATTGTTAGATATTTCAACAAATACTAGTAATTAACAATTCGGAAATCACTTAAACACAGAATGTGAAATCCAAGATGCAACGAGGGCGATACGTGAAAAGAAAAATGCTTCCACTCTGGATGCTGACGGCTTTGCTGACAGGCTGCGCGCAGCTGACGCCGGAGCAACCCTTGCTCACACCCACACGCAGCACTTGGCAGCAAGAGCTCGCACAGCTACAGATTGACCCCATCGTCGGTCCTCTGACATTGGACGAAGCCATCGCGCGGGGCTTGAAGTACAACTTGGACCGCCGCGCCAAACAACTCGAACTCGAGATCGCTTCGGGCCAATTTGAATCGGCACTGCAAGACATGCTGCCCAAAGCGCGCGCGCAAATTGAGCGCAGCAACCGCAGCGAAGAGCGCCTCACGCGCAACGCCAATGGCACACCCAGCAACGCCACATCGGAGCGCAACCACACCGTGCAAGAGTTGGGGACCTCATGGAGCCTGTTGGAATTTGGCGTGGGCTACTACAACGCCAAGCAAGCGCGTGAACGGGTGCAAATTGCCAACGAACGCCGCCGCAAGCTGATTCACACCCTCATCCAAGACGTTCGCAGCGCCTACTGGCGCGCCGCCTGTGCGCAAGCGATGCGCCAGGACCTGAAAAACACCATCGCCCAGGCTGAAGAGGCACTCGAAGACTCACGCAAGGTCGAAAGCGAACGCGTGCGTGCCCCCACTGAGTCATTGACTTATCAAAAACAGTTGCTGGAGAGCCTGCGCACACTGGAACTGATCGACCAAGACTTGGCCCCGGCACAGGTCGAGTTGGCCACCTTGATCAATGCCCCTGCGGGTCAGCCCTTGACACTGGATGCCAAATGGCCCGAGTTGCGTGGCCAGATGAACATGCCCATCGAGGCCCTTGAAAGCATGGCGCTTGAGCGCAATGCCGATTTGCGTGAGGCACAACATCAAACCCGCATTGCACGCGACGAAACACGCAAAGTGCTGGCGCGCATGTTCCCGAATCTGAATTTCAGCATCTCTGCCAAATACGACACAGACAGCTACCAAGTCCACAAAGGCTGGGACGATGCCAGTCTGCAACTGTCGTTTAACCTGATGAACCTGTTCACCGGTCCCGCACAAATGCGCCTGGCAGATGCCGGTGTGGCGCTGGCCGACCAACGCCGCATGGTCATGCAAATGGCGGTCATGACCCAAGTCCACCTGGGACGCCTGAATTGGATGAACGCCCAAAAACAGTCGCAACGCGCTGACCAGATTTGGGCCGTCGATGACCGCTTGGCCAAACTCGCCGCAGCCCGTGAAAAAGCCCTGATGCGGGGCCGTCTGGAAACCGTGAACGCCCAAGCCAGCGCGCTGCTCAGTCAATTCAGACGCTACCAATCGGTCGCGCAAATTCAGGTGGCAGAAAGCCGCCTGCGTGCGGTGATCGGTGTGGAATTTGACGATGCAGGCGTCGACCGCTTGCCGATGAAAGACATCCTTGAAAAAGTCAGCCAAACACCTTCATTGACTGAACTCAAAACCCCGGAAGTCCCCCATGTCACACGCTGACCCGTTTTTGCGAAATGCCCTGTCCGGCTTGGCTTTGCTGCTGCTGATGGCGTGTGGGCATGCGCAAACACCCGTCACATCGGGCATGGACCGGCAAGAAATTCGCGCGCAGCTCAGGCCTGTGCGTTACACCACCCTGTCAGCCGAAATTGGTGCCGTGGTGCAAAGCATTTTGGTCAAGGAAGGTCAACGCTTTGCAGCAGGCACACCCCTCATCAAACTTGACTGCGGCCTGCACGATGCCCAGCGCGCCAAATCCATGGCTGAACTGGCAGGCGCCAAGCGAAGCCTGGAGGCCAACCAACGTTTGGCCGAACTGAACGCAGCCGGCCTGATGGAGCTGGATTTGGCCAAAAATGCGGTCGAAAAATCTCAAGCTGAATTGCAGATCAGCGAAACCCAGCTGTCCAAATGCGAGATCAAAGCGCCGTTTGCTGGCATCGTGGCAGAGCAGCGCATCCGCGAACAGCAATACGTCCAGCCCGGAACACCGGTGGTGGATGTGCTAGACGACTCGGGTTACGAGCTGGAATTTTTAGCACCCTCCACCTGGCTGTCTCGCTTGCGCGTGGGCATGGTGGTGCGTGTGTACATCGATGAAGTGCGGCGCAATGGCTTGGCGCGGATTGCGCGCATCAGCCCCCGGATTGACCCTGTGAGTCAATCCATCAAGGTCACCGCCAACCTTGAAGGCCCTATGGCCGACCTGAAAGCCGGCATGAGTGGCCGCCTTCAGCTGCCCTGAACAATGAAAAACCAAAGGCCGGCGTCGGCCTTTGCACCCTGAACAAACCGGATGCCCAGCATGGCCCAGAAAAAAAATACCACCATCAGTTTGTCCAACGCTGCCGATCAGAGCCCGGTGGGAAAAGAGGCTGCGATCAAACCACAGCGCCAACGCAAAGTAAGGCCAGCGGCCGAAATGCTGGTTCTGGAGCAGCGGATGATGTTCGACGGTGCAGCCATGTCCACCGCCGATTTGTTGAACGAGCGCAACACCACCAGCAGCGACAAAGCGGCACCGCTCTACCGTGAAACGCCGGATCTGTTCACTCCGCAAGCCTTGCCGCAGCAGCCTGGTCGCTTGATTGTCATCAGCGCCGCATTGCCCGAAGCCAACCGCATACGTCTGGGGCTGGCCGACAAAGGCGAGGTGGTGGAACTCGCCGAGGGCTCTGATTCACTGAGCCAGATTTCACAGCTGCTGGCCAGCCGCAGCCAGATCGAAGAACTGCACATCATCAGCCATGGCGAGCCGGGCACTTTGTTGCTGGGTGATTTGCGCCTGGACAACAGCACACTGCAAGCGCGTCAAGCCGAAATTCTCAACTGGCAGTCGTCGCTGACAGCCAACGCCGACATCCTGCTCTATGGCTGCGATGTGGGCTCAGGCGATGCCGGCCTCGTCTTTTTGCAAACCCTGCAAGGCCTGACCGGTGCCGATCTGGCCGCATCCAGCGATGACACCGGCAGCCAACAACTCGGCGGCAACAGCACGCTGGAATTGCGTCTGGGTCAGGTCGATGCCACTTCGGCCTTGGACACTGATCTCCTGGACGCCTTGGGCCTGTTGCTTGACACCACGCCACCCGCCGCTGCCACCACCCAGATCAGCTTCTCGGGCGCAGCGATCACCGTCACCGTCAATCTGACCGAAAGCGTTGCAGCCAGCACCAACCTGGCCAATTCCACCTTGGCTTTGACCACGGGCGGTGCCGCCCGCAGCGCCAGCTTTGTCGCGGCCGAGTCCAACCTGGCCACCGGCAAACTGGTTTACCGCTACAGCGGCAACGATTTCACGCAAGGTGTCCAGCTGGGGCAAATCAGCCTGAACGGCGCGGTGATCCGCGACGCCGCGGGCAACGCCCTCACCCCTGCTGGCCTGAACCCCTTGCTCGCCTCGATCGACGTGACCGAAGGCCAAACCCTCAGTTTCAATGGGGGCTACACCGGCGCGGGCGACTTCATCAAGACCGGCCTGGGCGAATTGATCCTGACCGGCAACAGCACCCACACCGGCAACACCGTGGTGCGCGGCGGCACGCTCACCATCACCAGCGACCTGCAATTGGGCCCCAATGTGCCCACCCCCACTGCTGGCCGCTTGGTCATCGAGGACGGCGGCAAACTCAAAATCAACGCCACCTTGGCACTCGACCCCGAGCGCGGCATCCGTGTGCTCGGACAAGGCACGATCGAAGTGGCCAGCGGTTTCACCGCCACCTACAACGGCATCATCACCGGCGCCAACGCGGGCAGGGGCCTGATCAAAACCGGTGCGGGCACCTTGGTGCTGGGCGGCGCGCACACCTATTCGGGCAGCACCGACATCCAGGCCGGTGTGCTGGCCGTCAGCGGCAGCCTGGCCGATGCCACCACCGTGAAGGTCGCACAAGGCGCCACCTACCAACTCAACAGCAGCGACACCGTTGCCGCCATTGAAGGCGCGGGCAACATCACCAGCGGTGTCCTGACAGGCGCAGTCGCCACCCTCACCGTCAGCGGCAACACCACACCTTTCAGCGGCGTGATCGGTGACGGCACAGCCGGGGGCAAGCTGGCCCTGACCAAGGTGGGTGCAGACACCTTGACCCTGAGCGGCCTGAACACCTACACCGGAGCCACGGCCATCAACGCGGGCACCTTGCTGCTGAGCGAAGGGAGCTACCGCACGCCGTCTTTCAACATCGCCACGGGGGCAGTGCTGCGACTGCACACCGATGCTTGGTTGGATTACGGCACCAACACCAACTTCACCGGCACGGGCACCTTGCTCAAAACCGGTTTCGGTACGACTTTGTGGGGAACAACAGCCGCCACCTTTGCCATGGGCGCTGGCGGCCTGATCGACGTTCAAGCAGGCACTTTTGTCGGTGGCTCATCGACCAACGAAAACTGGACGAACAACCTGGCCAGTCTCAACGTGGCCGCCCGAGCGATCTTCATGACGGTCGAGGCCGATGTCCGCGTCGACGCCCTGACCGGCTCGGGCGCCGTGCAAATGGGTTTTGGCGGCTTCGCCAACTCGGGGCTGACCATCGGTGTGAACAACTTTGCTGCGGGCACCTACAACAGCGCAGGCAGTTCCAACTTCAGCGGCACCCTGTATGACTTTGGCCGCGTCATCAAGACCGGCACCGGCACGCTCACCCTGTCGGGCAACAGCGTCCACACGGGCACCACCACGGTGCAGGCGGGCACCTTGCGCCTGGGTGTCGACCAGGCCTTCAGCGCCAACTCGGCCCTGACCATCGATGCAGGTGCGACTTTTGACCTGAATGGCAAACGCCAAAGCCTGGTTTCCGTCGTGCAAGGCACGGGCACCGGCGTGGCCTCGCTGACTTTGGGCACTGGCGGTCAGCTCGAAATCAACGGCAACAACCTGACGTTTGCAGGCGTCATCAGTGGCGACGGCAGCCTGCGCAAGGTGGGCAACACCACCCTCACACTGACCGGCGCCAGCACCTTCACCGGTGAGACGCACATTGCACAGGGCACCTTGACCTTGGGCGCCAACGGCGCGCTGGGTCCAGATCAGCGCAACGGCGCTGCTGCAGTCAACTCGGCGGTGATCATCGGCGAGTTGGGCACGCTGACTTTGAACAACTTCAACCAGCGCATCGGCTCGCTGGCCGGTGCAGGCACTTTGACGCTGGGCACCGGCATGCTGGTGGTGGGTGGCAACAACACCAACACCACCTTCACAGGGGTGATCAGCACCACTGGCGCAGGCGCCTTGGGCACGGCAGGCAACGGCCATCTGGTCAAAGAAGGCACAGGCACGCTCACTTTGGGCGGAGCCACCAGCAACAGCTCGGGCCGCGCCGTGGTCAATGCGGGCACCTTGGTGCTCGACAAGGCCTCGGACAACACCAGTGTTCAGGCGCTGTCGGCAGGCACAGGCGTGGTCTCGCTGCAGATCAACAACGGCGGCACGGTGCGCATTGCAGGCACAGGCCCCGCACAAATTGGCACCACCTCCAACGTGCTGCTGAACGCTGGCGGCACGCTCGACCTGAATGGCCGCACACTGACGCTGAACGAACTCACGGGCAGTGGCGGCGTCACCAACACCTTGGCGGGGTCTGGCAGCACGCTGTCTCTGGGCCTGGGTGGCACCCTCGCCTTCACCTTTGCCGGCACGCTGACCGATGGCGCAGCCAACGGCAGCACGCCGGGCGGCACCGTCGGCCTGACCAAAGTCGGCTCGGGCACGCTGATCCTCTCGGCCGTTCAGGCTTACAGCGGTGACACCACCGTCAGCGCCGGCACCCTGCAACTGAGCATGGCCAACCAGCTCTCGCCCAGCACCACGGTGATCGTCAATGCCAAGCTCGTTCTGGGCGGCTTCAACCAGCGTGTGGGCGCTCTGGCCAGCACCGCCGCGGGTACGGTCGAATTGGGCAGCGCCACACTCGATGTGGGCGGCAACAACGCCAGCACCACCTTCACGGGCTCGGTCACGGGCACAGGAGGTGTGGTCAAGCGAGGCACAGGCACTTTGAGCCTGACCGGCAACAACACCTACACCGGCAGCACTGCCATCAACAGCGGCAGCGTGTCGCTGGGCATGGGTGAGGCGGCCACCATGCTGGCCAGCACCTCGGTTCAAGTGGGCGGCGGCGCTTCGCTGATCTTCAACACCAGCAGCAACCTCGCCGTGGCCGATGGCCTGATCAGCGGAAATGGCCAGCTGGTGCAACGCGGCAGCGGCAACCTGACCTTCAACGGTGCCAACTCCTACAGCGGCGGCACTCTTCTGGAAAGAGGCGCAGTACTGCTCTCGGCCAATGCAGCTTCCAGCACAGCCTTGGGTTCAGGCACCGTCAACGTCACCGGCAGCGCCAGCTTGCGCACGGTGGCCAGCGGCACCGTTGTGCAACGCGCGCTCGGCAATACCTTCACCTTGCAAAGCGGTGCCACGCTGTCGGTGGATGCCAGCAGCACCAACGGTTCATTGGGCCTCAATGGGGCCATCAGCGGCAGCGGCCACCTGGCCATCACCAGCGCAGCCGGCACAGCCGTCATCATGACGGGTGACGTCAACATCACGGGCACGACCACCGTGGTGGCCAACAGCACCTTGCAAGTGGGCAACGGTGGCACCACCGGCACCCTGGCCAGTGCCTCGGTCAGCCTCGCCTACTCGTCCATCTTGCGTTTTCACCGCAGCGATGCCAGCAATTTCAATTCACCAGTGTTTGGCGCTGGCGCTGTCGAAAAAATCGGCGCAGGCAGCCTGACCGTGGGCGGCAAACTCAGCCACACCGGCACCACCACCCTCAGCGCGGGCAGCCTGGTGGCAAGCGCGGCACAGGTGATGTCAACCACCAGCTACACCACCGTCAGTGCCGGGGCCACGCTCGACCTCAATGGCCTGAGCCAGACTCTGGGGTCTCTGGCGGGCAGCGGCACTGTGCAGACCGGCTCCGTCACACAAGCGGTCTTGAGCGTTGGTGATACCAACCACACCACATTCTCCGGTGCCATTTTGGGCAGCGGCAACCTGAGCAAAATGGGCGCCGGCATCTTGACGCTGTCGGGTGCCAACAGCTACACCGGTGAAACGCGTATCACCATGGGGGGCCTGACCTTGTCGGGCGCTGACCGTTTGTCCAACCAAACCGCCTTGAGCGTGGCCAATGGGGCCACGTTCACCCTCGGTGGTGTGGCCCAACGCATTGGCTCCCTCGCGGGTGCTGGCTCGGTCGTGCTGGGTGCAGGCACCCTGAGCACCGGCACCAACAACGTGTCCACCCAGTTCAGCGGCGTGATCTCGGGCACTGGCGGTGTCGCCAAAGCCGGCACCGGTGAATGGCTGCTCAGCGGCGTCAACACCTACACCGGCGCCACCACCTTGAATGGCGGCATGCTCACCCTGAACGGCAGCCTGGCCGCCTCGGCCATGACGGTCAACACCGGCACGACCCTGGCAGGCAGCGGCAGCACCGCCGGCGCCGTCACCGTGCAATCGGGCGGCACGCTCAGCCCCGGGCAGCGCCTGGGCAACCAATCACTGCCAGGCCTGCTGACCCTCAGCAACAGCCTGAGCTTGTTGGCGGGCAGCACCCTGGTCATGGACCTGGACCCGAACGGCAACAACCTGACCGACGATCAGATTCTGGGACCGACCAGCGTCAGCTTGGCGGGCAACCTGGTGGTCAACGGCCTGTCGAGCTTTGCCTCATTGACGGGTGGCTCTTGGCGCTTGATCAACAGCGGCGCAGCACCCACCGGCAGCTTCAGCAGCGTCACCTTGCCCAGCGTGACGGCCGTCACCAGCGCCACCAGCGCCTTCAGCGTTGTCACCAACGAAAGCCCGGTGGCCAACCAGTTTCCTGTCACCCTGCGCCTGGCCAGCCTTTCGGCCGCTTTGCCACAACCCCACTCTTTGTCATTGGCAGGGGCCGACGACACCGGCAGCAGCAACCGCGATGGCATCACGCGCAACACCAGCGCTTTGACGGTCGGCGGCGTCGCCCAGCCCGGCAAAAAAGTCTGGCTTTTCAACGACCTGAACAACAACGGCCAGCTGGACGAGGGCGAGGTGCTGGCCACCAACATCACCGCCACCGCCACTTACGGCGTGTTCACCCACGACATCGAACTGGGCGCTGGCACCCACCGCATCATGGCGGTGCAGGTCGAAAGTGACGGCAGCCGCAGCTCCGTCAGCCAAGCTTTGCTCATCACCGTCGACCTCGAGGCCACCTTGAGCCCCGGTGTGCCCACCTTGGTCAACGACAGCCAGCAAACCAGCGACACCGGTTTGCTGGGCAGCGACCTGATCACCAACAACCCGTTTCCCACTTTCCGCTTCCAGCTGCCCACGACGGCCAGTAACGTGTCGGCGGCCTATGCGGCCAGCGCAGGCATGAAGTTCGAATTGCGCCGCTCTACTGCGGTCGAGGCCACCCGGATTCTGACGGCCGATGACATCACGCGGGGCTACATCGACATCGTGCCCGATGCGGCCATCCCTCAAGGCAGTTACTTTCAGCAATGGCGCGGCGTGATCACCGACCAGGCGGGCAACATCAGTTCGACCGACACGGTCTGGTCCATTCCTTTGCTGCGCGTGGACACCACGGCACCCGGCGTACCCTACGGCAACCCCCAATATGCCGGAACCGCCTTAGAGCTTTTGACCAACAGCGACACGGGCCGGTCCAGCACCGACACGGCCATTGCAGTGAACACGGGCTTCAGTGTGCGCGGCATCTCCAGCACAGACACCCGCCTGATCGGCTTGCGCCTGTATAACCCCAACGGCACCAGCACCGATCTGGGCACACTGTCGTTTTCAGACACTACCCACTGGACCTACACCTACACCGGCGCGGCCTTGGCCGACGGCAACTACGCCCTGCGCGCGCGCGCCATGGACCTAGCAGGCAACTGGTCTGCCGAAAGTGTGGCCCTGAACTTCAGCATCGACACCAGCGCCCCGGCAGCGCTGGCTGCACCCAGCCTCACCGCGGCCAGCGACAGCGGCTTGAGCAGCACAGATGGCATCACCAACCTGACCTCTTCTCTCGTGGTCTCCGGGGTGGCAGCGCCCTCGGCACAGGTGCGCCTGCTTGACTACGGCGTCAGCGCCAGCAACACAGGCTTGAGCAGCCTGGGCGATCCGGTCAATGGCTTTGTGATTGCCACCGCCACGGCCAATGCACAAGGGGTTTACACCTTCAGCAACCTGAACCTGGCACCCGGCATTCACCACCTGCGCGTGATTCAAAACGACGTGGCAGGCAACTGGAGCGCGCCCGGCACCGCCTTGCGCGCCAACATCGACACCCAGCCACCGGTCACGCCCACGGTCTTCTTCACCGACACCAGCAGCCGCACCCCCACCTTGTCGGGCACCTACGACGCCAGCAACACCGAGCAGCTGGTGGTGCGCATCAACAACCGGGTCTACGGCGTAAGCGCAGGCACCTCAGTCAACATCGACGGCACGGCCACCATCACCGTGGCGGGCCTGGTGCTCAATGCCGCAAGCGGCACCTGGAGCCTGGCCATTCCGCGCGAACGCGAGCTGATTTCAAGCCTGGCAGGCACGCTCTACACCGTCACCGTCATGGCCACCGATCTGGCCGGCAACCGCGTCATCAGCAACAGCCGCGACCAGTTGCGCCTGAGCAGTGCCGAGATCGGCGGCGCAGGCATCCCGATATCAACGCCTGTCAACATGCTGGCCTATGCCAGCCAGATCGGCCAGCTCTACAGCTTCAGCGTGACTGGGCGTGCCCAGTTGAACGGCACCCTGCAAGGCTCGGATCTGTATGCTCTGAATACCAACCTGAACATCGCTGCGGTCCATGCTGGAATGGTGGCGGTGGGCGAGACCAAGACCGTCTCGGTCATGATCATGCCCTCGGGCAGCTCGCCAGCCAGTGTGCGCAATGGCGTGAGCAGCGACGCCATGAGCGGCGTAGGTTTCCGCTTTGTGCGCAGCGAACTCACCCCCTTGGGCATCAGCCTGGCGGCTGCGGGCGACAGCGCCACGGTGGGTGACAACATCACGCGCCAACTGGCGCCCGTGCTGCGCATTGCACTGCCCAGCAGCGTGCAAGCGGGCGACACAGTTCGATTGGCCATGGGCACCACCGAGGTCTTGCGCCACACCCTGTCTGCCGCCGATTTGGTCAACCGCGGCTCATCGGGTGCACCCGCATATTGGGTGGACCTGCAAGCGCACACCTTGTTCAACGGCAACAACACCGTCTACAACACCGCCAATGACAACGCCATCACGGCGCAAGTCCTGCGCGTGCAAAACGGCGCGTTCCAGGCCAGCGCATCGGTCACCCTGCAAACGCTTTTGGTTGACAACGTGGCCTCGCCAGCGCCGTACTCGACCACGCTCGCCCGGGGCGACGACTTGGGCAACCCCTTGGTCCCACAGCACCAGACCGACAACCGCCTGCCGCGTGGCAACCAATTCAACCTGACCGGCTGGGTGCATGCCAACTATGGCACCGTCAGCGTCGAGGTCTGGGCAGGCACCCGACTTTTGGGCAGCACAGGCGTCACAGCCGACAGCCGCTGGAGCTTTTTCCTGCCTGCTACTGCACAGCCCTTGGCCGACGGCGTGCACAACATCACGGTCATCGCCATCGATGCCGCAGGCAACCGCAGCAATCCATCAACGGCCTTGGCGCTGACCATCGACACAGCCATTGGCAAACCGGGCAACCTGGCCATCCACAGCAGCTTCGACTCGGGCATCAAAGGCGACAACATCACCTCGCGTGCGCTTGACAGCGCCCTGCTGATCACTGGCAAAGCAGACCCTTCACTGCCGATCCATCCTTATTGGGACGGTTCCAACTACACCTTCAACAACAGCTTGCGGGTGTTTGACGATGCCAACAACAACGGCATCCTCGATGCAGGCGAAGAACTGGCCATCTACAACTCCGCCGGTTACCAGTGGTCTGATTGGCGTGGCAATTTCAACCTCTACATCGACCCCAAACAACTGGCCGAGGGCAGCCACCGCTTGCGCGTGGTCCAAATGGACGCTGCGGGCAACTTGAGCGTGGCCAGCGACGCGCTGACCCTCCACATTGACCGCGCGCCTCAGGCCCCCTTGGGTTTGTCTTTGGCCCCGGGCCAAGACGATGGCCTGTTCAACGCCGACGGCGTGATCCAAAACGCACGGCCCACCGTGCGCGTTCAGCTGGCCCCGAACGCCCGCGTCGGCGACCGCATCGAGGTTTACAACGGCGCTTCTGCCGTCAGCACCAACATGCTGGGCGCCACGGGCCTCACCGCCACCGACCTGGTGCGGGGCTATGTCGACATCCGCAGCACCATCATCCTGCCTGAAGGCACGCGCTATTTGTATGCGCGCGCACTCGATGCAGCAGGCAACACCAGCACGATGGACAACGACCAGGCCTACCTGCCCCTGGACGTGATGCCCACCACCGTGCCGGCAGCTCCCAACATCGCCTTCACCGCGGCCGACGACACCGGCACCAACAGCACCGATCTGGTGACCCGCAAAGCCACCGGCTGGACCGTCTCAGGCACCGCAGTGGCGGGCAGCACCGCCAGTCAGATCAACATCTACGCCGGCACCACTTTGATCGGCTCGGTGCAACCCGCCACACAAGGCGGCGCATGGTCCTTCACCTACAACGGCACCGCCCTGGCCGATGGGGTGTACACCGTCTATGCCCGTGGCGTGCATGCCAACGGCCTCGAAGGCCGTGCCTCCGCCGCCCTGTTTTTGCGCATCGACGCATCGGCCTACCAGCGCAGCCAGTTCTGGCTGGACGCCGCCGACGACACCGGCCCCGTCAACAGCGATGGCATCACCAGCAAAACGCGCTTGACCTTCAAAGGCATCGCCAACCCGGATGCCACAGTCGAGATTTTTGAAGATGTCAACCAAAACGGCATCATGGACAGCGGCGAAAAGCGGACGACTTTCAACGTCAACGGCAGCACCGTAGTGAACAACCTGGTCGCCGCCACCGCCAGCGCCACCACCGACGCCACCGGCACCTTTGCCGCCGACATCGAGCTGAGCACCGGACTGCACACCATTTTGGCGCGCCAGACCTTCATGTCAGGCGGCGTCAGCGTCACCAGTTTGCTGGGTGCACCGGTGCAAATTCGCGTCGACCTGGACTTCCCCTTCACGCCCAACTACGCCCAGCTCAGCAGCGTGGGTGGCCTGGAAGTCATGAACGACGCGGGCGAAACCGTCAGCAGCAACCCCAACCCCACCCTGACCCTCAGCCTGCCCGAAGGCGTGGAGCTGGGCGACGAAGTGCTGCTGATGAATGGTGGCACCGTCATCATTCGCCAAAGCGTCACGCTGCGTGACTTGGCCAGTGCCGCCATCGAGATGCCCATCACGGCCGCCTCGCGCCTGACCGATGGCACTTACACCACACTGAAAGTGCGCTTGGTCGACAAAGCAGGCAACGCCAGCCCCGACGTGCAAATGCGCTCGCTGGTCATCCGCACCACCGGCATCGCCGCGCCCACCGAATTCAAGCTACTGCCCGAGGACGACACCGGCTCCAGCAGCACCGACAACCGCACCAACCGCACCACGGGCTTCACCGTCACCGGCAAAGCCAGCGCCACGGCCGTTTCAGTTCAAATTTTTGCCAACGGCGAGCTGCTGGGCGAGGCCTACCCCGACGCCGACAGTCCCTTTGCTTTCAGCTTCACCTACACCGGCCTGGCCCTGACCCCTGGCAGCTATTTGCTCGAAGCCCGCTCCATGGATGTGCTGGGTTTGCCCGGCTTGACGTCCAGCGTGCGCGTGGTGTTCGATGACAAACTGCCACCGCCCAGCCGCTTGAGCCTCAACCCGCTGGACGACAGTGGCTCGGACAGCAGCGACGGCATCACCAGCCTGATCACCGGCCTGCGCGTCAGCGGCACCGCCGAGCTCGGGGTGAGCGTGCGCATCTTCAACGACCTGAACGACAACAACCTGATCGACGACGGCGAGCTGCTCACCACGGTGACCGCCGACGCCACCACGGGCGCTTTTTCCGGCACCATCAACCTGGGTTCGGGCAACCACCGTTTGCGCGCCATGGCCTCCGACGCCGAAGGCAACATCAGCCTGGCCTCAGCCTCGCTGGCCCTGACGGTGGACCGCCAACCGGTCTCACCGCCACCGGCCATCACTTTGCTGCCCAGCTCGGACACGGGCTTGCGCAGCAACGACCGACTGACAGCCGACAACCAGCCCATTTTCCGCATCAGCCTGCCCGCAGACGCCCAAGTCGGTGATGTGGTTTGGTTGACTTATGCGGCCTACTTGTCCACGCCGACACACCCTTATGTGCTGGGCATCCATGAATTGACCGCCGCCGACATCGTCGATGGCGGCCGCGGGTTCATCGACATCCAAAGCCGCCAGGTCATGGCCGACCGGGCATGGACCGTCGGCAACGGTTACTTCATTGGCGCCTATGTGGTGGACATCGCCGGCAACATGGGCCGCATGAACGTGCTGCCCAGCCTGCAAATCGACACGGCCGCGCCCAACCCCGACACCCACCCTTTCATGCCTCCAGCCCCCTTGCTTGAGGGCATGGACGACAGCGGCAACAGCCGTCTCGATGGCATCACGGTGGTCAACAAAAATTTCACCCTGTATGGCACGGTGCCCACCGGCACCCGCCGTGTGGAGCTGTTTGACGGCGACACCTCGCTGGGCTTCGCGCAAATGCTCAGCAGCACCGCTTGGTCTTTCCAGTACACAGGCCCGGCTTACAACGCCACCACGCGGGTGTTCACCCTCACCGCCACCGACGAAGCGGGCAACGTCAGCAACCGCTCTTTGCCGCTGATGGTGACCTTTGACGCCAACGCGCCCGCGCAGCTGTGGGCCCCTAGCCTCTTGTCCACGGTGGACACCGGCCGATTGACCACCGATGGCGTGACCAGCAACCACTCGGGTCTGGCCTTCACCGGTTTTGCCAACCCGGCAGCCGTGGTCCGTCTGTACGACGACCGCGACAACAACGGCCTGCTGGAAGACCTGGAGCTGATCGCTCAGGCCAACGCCGACAGCGCCGGCAAATACGACTTCATCAACATCGAACTGGGTCTGGGCGGGCATTTCCTGCGCGTCATCCAGCAAGACAGGGCGGGCTTGTGGAGCGCGCCCAGCAGCGCCACACCCGTGACCATTGACAAATCGGCCCCGGTGCGCCCCACCGTGGTGCTGCAAAACATCAGCAACGCAACCTCCACCCCCACACTGACGGGCAGCTACGACAGAACCGACACCGACCGTTTGTTTGTCTTGGTCAACGGCCAAGCCTACAGCGACGAGGCTGGACGCCGCGTCACCATCGTCGGTGTGAACTACACCACACTGCAAGGCCTCACGCTGAACACCAGCGCAGGCACTTGGAGCCTGACCCTGCCCCGCGCGCAAGCCCTGAGCGCCAGCACCATCCCCTACCAGGTCACGTTGCAAGCGGTGGACCTGGCGGGCAACATCTCGTTTGACAGCAGCATCCACGAGCTGCTGGTCACACCCGTCCAGACCGACCCGCTGGCCCCCAGCTACGTGCGCATCACAGCCGCCACCGACAGCGGTGTGAGCGATGCCGACAGCATCACGCAGCAACTGGCCCCTGTTTTTGAAATCGGTCTGAACACCAGCACCGTACAGGTGGGCGATGTGGTTCGCTTGCTGCAAGGCAGCACCGAAATCAACCGCGTCACACTCACGGCAGAAGATCTGGCCCAAGGCTGGCTGCGCCTGCAGCCCCAAACCCAGCTGACAGGCACCGGCAGCGCCACAGGCACTGTGTATGCCGAAGCCACGGCCATCCGGGCCAGCGTGGTGCGCCTGAGCAACACCGGCACTCAGGAGAGTGCCAGCACGCTCTTGCAAATCCTGGCCATCGACACGGAGGTTCCTACCGCCCCTTCTTTGCCCGACCTCAACAAGGGTGACGACCGGGGCAACACCTATTTCAGCAACCATGCCAGTGACAACGTGGTGCGCCGCGCCAACGGTTTGTCCTTCACCGGCACCGTCACGGCCGACCAAAACATCACCGCCGTCTGGCTGTACGCCAACAACCAACTGCTGGGCAGCACCGGCGTCAACTCGTCCAACGCCTGGGCGTTCTTCTACCCCAGCACAGCCGCGCCTTTGGCCAATGGCACTTACCAAATCACGGCCGTCGCCGTCGACCGCACCGGCAACCGCAGCCTGGTCTCGACTGCGCTCACGCTGACCATCGACAGCACCATCACCGCCCCGCAATCGCTCATGGTGGTGGCCGCCAGCGACAGCGGCGCCCGGGGCGATGGCCTTACCCGCGTCAAAAACGGTTTGCGCATCCAGGGCCAAGGCGAAGCCGGAGCCTCGCTGCGCGTCTTTGATGACCGCAACGGCAACGGCAAGCTCGACACCGGTGAAGAACTCACCATCGACACCTGGACCTATGCCAGCCAAGGCAACAACGGCACAGTGAACATCAACGGTGCTTTTACCCTGACCTTGTTCACCGCCTTGAGCGAAGGCGACCACAGCCTGCGCGTCCTGCAAACCGACCGGGCAGGCAACACCAGCTTGGCCAGCAACGTCCTGAATGTGCGCATTGACACCGGCGCGCCACAACCCCTGGCGGTCAGCTTGGCCCCGGGCATGGACGACGGCCTGTTTGGCACGGATGCCATCACCTCCATCGAGCGGCCCACCTTCCGTGTCAGCCTCCCGCCCGAAGTGGTCGAAGGCGACCTGGTGCAGCTTTTCCGCCACTTCAACGGATCATTGTCCTGGCAGATTGCCCTCAAGCGGCTGGACGAGCTGGACCTCTCGCGTGGCTGGATCGACCTGACCAGCACCGTGGCATTGGCGGGCGACTACAACGGCACTGCCGCCGGCTGGGGCATCTTTGCCCGCATCACCGATGCCGCTGGCAACGCCAGCCCCATCTCGACCACCCGAGGCAATCTGCCTTGGTTGACGGTTGACCGCACAGCGCCCGTGGCCCCCAACACCTTGGCTTTGATGGCGCAAGACGACACCGGGGCCAACAGCTGGGACAACATCACCGCCAAAGCCACGGGCTTCACCCTCACGGGAGCCAACATCGCCGCCGATGTGCGCCGCATTGACCTGTTCGATGGCGACACCTTCATCGGCAGCGCCGCGCCCGGCTCCGGTGACACCTTCAGCTTCACCTACGACGGACCACCGCTGATCGAAGGCGTGCACTGGATCACCGCCAAAGCCGTGGATGCCGCAGGAAACATCAGCCCCGGCTCCAACGTCATTCAACTGGCCATCAGCGCCACCGAGCTGAGCCCGGTACAACAACCGGGCAAATTGCAACTGGCCGCTGCCAACGACAGCGGGCTGAGCCGCAACGACGCCATCACCAACGTGGGCACCGTCACCATCAACGGCATGATGACCCCGGGCGCCAAGGTGCAACTGTTTGTCGATTTGAACGGCAATGGCCTTTACTCGTCGGGCGAAGCCATTGGCGCACCTGTCACCGCCAACGCCACCACGGGCGCTTTCAGTGTCACCTCGGTCGGCCTGCGCAGCGGCAACAACGTGATCCGCGCTTACGCCTACAACGCCACCACCGGCATGCCCATGGGCGAGGTCTCTGAGGCCTTGACCGTCACCCTCAAAACCACCCCTCCGGGGCAACCCGGCGTGGTCGAGTTGCTGAACAACAGCGACACCCCGGTCTCTGGCTCGCTCACCGCCATCAGCAGCAGCGACCGCATCACCGCCGACAACACCCCAACGCTGCGCGTGCCGCTGCCTGCCGGTACGCAAGCGGGCGAGCAACTGCGCCTGTACAACGGCAGCACACTGATTTTCTCGATCAGTCTGACGACGGCCCAAGTCACCGCAGGCGTGGCCGACATCACCATCCCCAGCACCATGCCGCTGGCCAACCGCAGCTACAACTTCACAGCGGCCGTGTTCGACATGGCGGGCAACGAAGGCGAAAGATCGGCCACCGCTTACACCACCGTCATCGACACCCTGGGTCCGTTGGCCCCAACGGGCCTGGATCTGTTGGCACGGGATGACTCGGGCGTGATCCGAACCGACAACATCACCGCCAAAACCAGTGGTCTCACTTTGGTGGGCAACGTGCCCACCGACGCCGTTCGCCTGAACATCTACGACACGTCCACCGACCCCACGGTGCGGGAGCCGTTTGACAACAGCACCTTCCTCAGCACCAATGCCACGGCGATGGCCGTTTACCCGCCCGATGTGCGCAACGTCAGTCTCTTGGCCGCCACCCTGAACGGCCTGGGGATTGCAGGTTCTGTACTGGCCGATGTGGTGACCGCCAAAACAGGCAGCGCTGACCGCTGGCTCATGGGCGTGTTCAACAGCGAGCTCGACCAAACCCAGATGGTGGAAATCTGGCTGTCGCTGGATGCCAACGGGCAGCTGCACGCCAGCACGGCTGCCGCCGCTTTCCGCCAAGGCGATCACACCCTGAACGGCACCACCCTCAATGCGGCTTGGTCCAAGCCCACCGCCACCACCGGCGTGGCCACCTCGGCAGGCGCCAATGGTTTTGGGGTTGAATCTCTGGAAGGTGTGTTCACCGGTGTCAAAACCACCCTGATCGCCAGCCTGAGCGGCAATGCTCTGGGCGACAGCACCTTCACCCACACCACCGGCAGCCTTGCAGCCGGGCTGCACAACTTCACGGTGCGCGGCGTGGACCTGGCAGGCAACGAAGGCGCTGCCGCCAGCCTCAAGGTCAGCATTGACAATGCCAGCGAAGCACCGTCACTGGCGCTCGGTGCGGGTCTCGACGTGGGCAACAGCACCATCGATGGCCTGACCCGAACCGCCACGGCTCTGGTGTTCAATGGCTCTGCCGAAGTCAACGCCCGCGTGGTGCTGTTTGACGACACCAACAACAACGGCGTGCTCAACCCGGGCGAAGAATTGGCCGAGACCCTGGCCAGCACCACCAACGGTGCCTTCAGCTTCACCGGCATCAACCTGGGCGCAGGCCAGCACCTGCTGCGCGCCATCGCCTTTGACAACGCTGGCAACGCCAGCTTGGCCAGCGAGGCGGTGGAGATCTTCATCGACCTGCAAGTGCCGAATGCGCCCACCCATTTGAGCTTGTCGCCCGCCAGCGACACCGGCTTGCGCAGCGACGACGCGGTCACCACCGCTGGTCGTGTGCTCAACCTGCGCGCCAATTTGGCCAGCGACGCCGTGGCCGGCGACACCCTGAGCCTGTACAACAGCACCACCTTGCTCAGCCGCATCACGCTCACCAGCGCCCAGATTGCGGCCGGTTTTGCCGACCTCACCGTCAGTGCCAACGCCTTGGTGGCGGGGGCCTATGTGAACGTCATCCGCGCCCAGATCACCGACCGGGCGGGCAACGACGGGGCTTTCTACACCTTGCCCGACCTGAACCTGCTGGGCCTCACCGCCGCCCCCACGGGCCTGGACCTGATCACCGACTCCGACAGCGCCAGCGCGGGTGAAGCCGGCAGCAACAGCACCGGCACCAACACCGACAACATCACCCGCCGGAGCACCAACTTTGTCATCGGCGGCAGCCTCGCGGGCAACATCGTGGGTGTGCTGGTGTATGACGACACCGACCGCGTGAACCCCTTGGGTCAGGCCGAAGTCAACCTCGACACACTGACCTGGACCTTCAACTACACCGGCGCGCCCTACGCCGATGGCACCCGTGCGTTCTTTGCCCGCGCCATCGACATGGCGGGCAACCGCTCCGACTTCAGTGCGCCACTGTGGGTGAGCTTTGACACCAACGGCCCCGCCCGCGCCACCTGGACCGGCAACGGCAACTTTGACGCACAGCCGCTGGCCGAGGCCACAACGGCCAGCACTGGCGGCAACGTGCTCGCCGGCTGGACCATCACCGGCAACACAGGCACGGCAGGCTACTGGCGCCCCTCCAGCAACACCGCATCGGCTTTCTACGTGGGCACGGGTTACCTGAACATCGGTAACGTGGCCTACACCTCCGGCAACAGCGCTGGCGAAGTTCGTTTTGTCCAAAACAACGCCCTGTTGGCCCAAAGCGGTGAAACCTTCACGCTCTCTGTCGATTTGGGCAACCGTGGCGGCAATGCGACCGCTCATATTTTGTCCAATGGCACCTACATCTCGCTTGAGCGCAGCGACGGTGTGGTTTTGGCCAAACGCTTCATCACCGAGGCTGAACTTGGGCCCGATGGCAGCTTCAAAACCTTCACCCTCAATTACACCGCCCAGTCCGCCGATGTGGGCTTGGGCGTGCGCACCGTCTTTGGCGTCGGCCAAGACAGTCGCACCAACAACCATGCTGACTTCAACAACGTGGTGCTGTCGCGTAGCGGAACACTCGATCCGGTGGTTCGCACACTCAGCAACACAGGTACCACAACACTGAGCGGCTACGCCGACCCCGGCGCCC